>DASWUU010000162.1:0-2183 GCA_036401515.1 Steroidobacteraceae bacterium | reverse complement strand
GGATTTTTCGCGAGGAAATCGGGCCGGCGCGTCGAGCCGTCGTGCAGCCCGTAGTCCTTGAGGGTCAGCGGAATGTTCAATTGACGAGCGGCTAGACGCACCTTGTAGCAATTGCCCGAGACATGCATCTGATGAAGTATTGGCATTGGCGATCCGACTTAAGGTTTCGCGGCAGTAGGCCGGATCCTATATTAACCGGGATCGCGCGCTCGTCCGCCGTGCGCCGGGAATGGCACCGAGCCCCGGGCCGCAGCCCATTCGGCCTCGAGCGTCGCGCGGAGACCTTCGGCGTAGGGGGTTTTGCGCACTTGCCCGAGAAGCTGAACCAACGCACTGTCGTCCAAAAGCACCGGCGAGGTCTGCAGATAATGCATTTCCACGAGCTCGCGCATGAAGGGATTGAGCAATCCGAGCGCCCGAAGGGCGGTCTTGCCGATCACGCGAAGTTTTGGCTTGCGTCCCACCATTGCGAACACCTGTTCTGCGATTTGTCGCTGCGAGGTCACGCCGGCGCCGGCGAAATTCCAACCGCTGCCATAGGCCTGAGGGTGGGCCGCCAGATCGAGCGCGACCGGCCCCAAGTCAGGAACGTAAAGAAACTCGTGCGGCGTAGCGATCGGCCCGATCATATCGGCCGTGCCGCCCGCGACGGCCGCCTTGAAAAGAAGATGCAGGAAGCTTTTCTCCCCGGCGTCGCGCCCATAAAAATCAGGTAGCCGCAGAATGGCCGCTTCGATTTTTCCTTGCGCGTGGGCGCGTAGCAGGATGTCCTCCTGCTCCTTGCGCATGCGGCCTTTGAATGTCGTGGGGTTGCGAGGATGAGCTTCCGACACCGTCAGCGTCGTGGGCGCGCCGTAGGGATAAACCGTGCCGATGAGCAGTATCCTTTTGACGCCCGCCGCAATGGCGCCCTCGAGGGTCTGCGTCATCAATACAGGGTGCAGTTCCTGGTGATCGTAAGGAACGCCGACCAGGTAGATCAAGGTTTCCACCCCACTCGCTGCGGCCTTCACGGAAGCGGCTTGCGCCGGGTCCCAGGTCATGATTTCAGCGAGTGCATCGCCGCCAAAGGACCGCTTGAGGCGATCGGCATCGCGGCCGACCACGCGGTAAGGGAGGCCGCGCGAATGCAAGGCCGCCGCGATGCTCTGGCCGGTGGCGCCGGTGGCGCCGAAAAGAGCGATAGTTGACATGAGAAACTCCTGGTGACTGCGTCGCGTGAAACGATGGAAGCGATTCTGGACTCCCTCCCCCACCTACGGAATTGCCGAAACCATGCTCCCTGCTATACATTTATGCATGGCAAACGATATCGGGTGGGAGCTGTACCGTTCATTCCTCGCTGTGTTGACGGAAGGATCCTTGTCGGGCGCGGCGCGGGCCTTAGGGGTAGCACAGCCCACCATCGGCAGGCATGTCGCGGCACTGGAAAATTCTTTAGGGCTGGCGCTGTTCACTCGTTCGCAGCTGGGTCTTCTGCCCACCGAGGCAGCGCAATCTCTTAAGGGATTTGCCGAATCCCTGCAAAGTACCGTCGCCGCGCTTCAGCGTTCCGCCGCGAGCCAAGGGTCGGGCGTGCGCGGCACGGTTCGGGTGACTGCGAGCGAGGTCATCGGCGTCGAGGTGTTGCCGGCTATCGTCGCGCGCTTGCGCGAGCAGCACCCGGATCTGGCCGTGGAACTCGCGCTCACGAACCGCGTGCAGGATCTGCTGCGCCGGGAAGCCGACATCGCGGTGCGCATGGTGCGGCCGCGCCAGGAACTCTTGATTGCGCGCCGTATCGGCAAGATCGAGTTGGGCTTGCACGCGCACGAGCGGTATCTCGCGCGCCGGGGCACGCCCCGCACCATCGCCGATCTCAAGGAACATGCCATCATCGGCTTCGATCAGATGACAGCGTTCCTTCGCGGCGCCGGCAAGGCATTAAGCGGCTGGCGGCGCGAGTCTTTTGCCCTGCGCTCCGACAGCGACTTGGCGCAGCTGGGCTTGATCCGAGCCGGTGCAGGAATCGGGGTGTGCCAAGCGCCCATTGCGAATCGCGATCCGGCGCTGGTGCGCGTGCTGCCCAAGCAGTTTTCGCTGGGCTTGGAAACCTGGATCAGCATGCATGAGGATCTGCGCGGCAGTCCCCGCTGCCGCGTGACGTTCGACGCGCTGGTTCACGGGCTGCAGCAGCATGCCGC
>DASWUU010000161.1:0-33321 GCA_036401515.1 Steroidobacteraceae bacterium | reverse complement strand
GAAAACATCAGCGCAGACAGGGCCGATGCGTATCTCGCGCTGGGCGTACCCGAGATGATCATCAGCCGGATGTCGCAGTCTCCGGGCCTATCCGTGATCGCACGAAGTTCCTCGTTCGCCTTGGCAACCAAGACTTTGGGTTCGAGCGAAATCGGCCGGCGCCTCAACGCCGCATTTCTGGTCGGCGGCAGCGTGCAGCGCGATGTCGAGCGGTTGCGGGTGAACGTACAACTCGTGGATGTGGCAGCGGACAGCGTGGTTTGGTCTGCCCACTTCGATCGAACGCTGGGCGACATCTTCGGCGTCGAAGATGAAATTGGCGATCACGTGGCGGACGCACTCGCCGTGCGCAGCGGCGGCATGAAGCCCAAGCCGCTGCCGAAGGAACGCAGCGCCAACGTTGAAGCTTATCTGGCTTTCTTGAGAGGCCGATCCCTATTGGGCCGATTCACCGTGCCTGAATCGGAAGCTGCCGTGCCGTATTTCGAAAAGGCGATTGATCTTGATCCGCAATTCGCATCCGCTTATGCATCCTTGTACGACGCACGGATGCAGGCGGCGGATGGCCGAAGCGAGGATCTGGGGCCGCTGCGTGAAAAGTATCGCGCGCTCATCGATCGCGCACTGGCCATCGACCCGCAATGCGGCTCAGCCTACTTTGCCCGCGCCATGTGGAGCCATGAAGATCCGCACCAGCGCGACGCGGACTTTCGGCGCGGTGCCGAATTTGATCCCAGCAATGGCCGTGGACTGACGGCGTACGCGCATTTTCTCAAATGGGAATTCCCAGATGCCGACAAGGACGACAGCGCGCGGGTTCTGCAACGGGCCTTGCAAATCGATCCCATGTCACCACTGGCCCAGTTCAAGGCCGCGGTATGGAGCAGCGAAGACGCCACCTCAAAGACCGAGGTAGTGGAGCGGAAGGTCCTGGAAGTGCTGGAAAAGGACCCGAATTTCGTGCCGGCGCTTAGCCGCTATGGCAAGTACCGCTGGCTGTTCGACGGCCAGATCGCCGAAGGCATCCAGTTCGAGGAACACGCCATCGCGCAAGATCCCACCAATCCGTGGATTCGGTATACCGCGATGGCCATGTATCTCGACATCGGCGACGAGGCAGCGGCCCGCGACGTGGCGGCGGGAACCGTCAAAAGTGCGCAGGCCGCGAAGTTGATGCTGGCGCTGCACGCGGGCGACTGGCAGGCGGCGGGCATCGCGGGCTTCGACAAGATGCTATGGGATTACAATGACTCCCTGGACTGGGGCGCACCGGAGGCGTTACGGGACTACGCACTCAAGGCGCATGAACTGGACCGTACTATCGAGTTCATGCGGGACAAATACAACTTGCGCGGAGATGTTTCTGGAATGCTCACGCTCGAGAATTTCAGGGCCAGCGTGTTTCTCTCCCAGCTGCTCGCCGCATCCGGCAACGCGCAGGAAGCACTTACCATGCGCCGCGCCGCAACGACGTGGAATGACGCGAACGAAGCCAAGCTCGGCTCGGTCTATGCACGTCGTTTGCGGGCCTCCATTTCCATGCTGAACGGCGCGCGAGATGCGGCGGTCGCCGAACTGGCCGATTCTTTCAAGCGCGGAGACTACGAGAACTGGTGGTACACGCTTTACTTGGACCCCCTTTGGTCGCCCATGCACGAGGATCCGCGATTTCGCGCCGTAGCGGCCGATGTTCGCAGCTATATCGGCGCTCAGCATGCGCAACTCGAAGCTCTCCGACAGCGCGGCGAAATTCCGCACCGCGCAAAGCCAATACCTGCGCACTAGAGTTGCACTGACAGCGATGCTCGCCATCGCGAACGTCACCGCGGCGAGTGCCGGCCCGGATGCGCTCGATGAGGTCGTCGTGACCGCCCGGAAGGTTGCCGAGCCGCTCGCCGATGTGCCGCTATCGATTCAGGTGATCACGGGCCAGGATTTACAGCGCGCCGGCATCGACGGGCTCGCGTCGCTGGCCGGATTTGTGCCCGGGCTGTATGTGGAACCCATGTGGGGCGGCACCAACGCGGCGCCGACGCTTCGGGGGCAGGCGCATCCTGGGCCGGGCGGCAACACGGTGGGCGTATTCGTGGACGGCGTACTGCAGGCCAATGTGTCCGGTGACGATGCGGCCATGTTCGACCTCGAGCGCGTGGAAGTGGTCAAGGGCCCGCAGAGCGCGCTATACGGAGACAGCACCTTTGCCGGCGCAATCAACTTCGTGACGCGCCGCCCCACAGCCGAATTGCAGCGAGAACTCAACGTATCGGCCGGCTCCGCCGCGTACCGCGCGATATCGGGGTCGCTCTCGGGTCCCCTGCGGCCGCCGGGGCTGCTCGCCCGGGTCGCGTTTTCGGACCGAGATTTTGGCGGCACGGGAATCAACCTGGCAAATCCGCGCGACAACCTCGGCGGCTATCAGCAATGGGGTGCCTCGTTGGCCTTGGAATATTCCTGGGCGAGCGCCTGGCGAGCGATCGGCGATGTGCGACTCACAAATGATCGCAGCGGTCAGCCGGCCACCTCCACACTATTTGCAAGCGCTTACAACTGCGGCAGTCAGGACCCAAAGACTGGTTACTGGAGCTTTTACTGCGGCGACCTTCCGCGCACGCGGCATTACAGCTTAAGTCCCAACACGCCCGACAGCGTCACCCGCACGCTGCAGACCTCGGTGCGCCTCGAGTGGCGCGCCGAGGACTACAGCCTTGACACGCTCTCGGCGTATTACCGCAGCAGCTCCGAGGTCTACCAGGATTTTGACGGCACCGCCGCCGGCGAGCTCATGGGTGTGTGCACGGTCGGCGTCAACTGCGGCGTCGCCGGCGCCATGGTCAATCGTCTCGTGAACATCAATCAGGTCTACCGCACCAGCGACTGGATCGAACAGATCACGCAGGAATTGCGCCTGCGGCATCATGCGGAACGTTTTGATTGGATGCTCGGCGCACAAGTGGTCGTAGACTCCGAGCATTCCGGCAATGGGCTCGCAGCAGGTCCCGTGCAACTCGGCGCGAATGAAAAGCTTACCGTACTGTTGCCGCAGGCGCCGCAGCGGGTCGGGCCGGTGTCCGCACTGAACGGCTCGATCCTGGGCGATCCGAGTCGCGTACAGGACAGCGAGTTTCTGATCGTCCATTCCACCTTGACCACGATCTTTGGCGCCATGGATTATCGGCTGACGCCGCGCACGGATCTGCACGCCGAGCTGCGGCAGGGCCTGGGAGGATTTAGCGTCACCACGCCGCGCGTGTCCGTCGACTACCGTACGGATGCAAAGGGCTTGGTCTGGCTGTCCGTCGCGCGCGGTGAAACCGCCGGTGGCAGCAACGGAGTACCGACGTTGATTCCCTCCGAACTGAACTACGGTCCGGAATCGGAATGGACGTACGAGCTAGGATTCCGGGATGCGCTGTGGCGCGACCGCGTAAAGTTCAGCGCGACTGCGTTCTACAACGACTGGCGCAACGCGCAGATACCCGGGCCCTCAAATACCCCTGGCTACAACAACGCCGTCATCCGCAACGTTCGAGGGATCACGACGCCCGGCGCCGAGCTTTTGGCGGACATCAAACTCACGGGCAGCCTGTCCACGGCGCTTGGCTACACCTACGATCGCCCGCGGTTCAAGACGGGAAGCGAGGACTATAGCGGCAGCCGATTTTGCGGCCTGACGGCGGGCAATACCACTTCCAATTTTTGCATCCTCGGCGCCTCGCGGGTAGTGACTGTCCAAGGGGTGTTTCTGGTGCCCTATGTGGACGGCAATGCGCTGGAGCGCGCGCCGCAGCAGCAATGGACCGCGGCATTGACGCTCGAGCCGCCGTATTCGGCGGCGCAGATACACTGGTTTCTGCGCGGATCGGCTGAGCATCAGGGTCGGGTATTCGTCCGTCCCATCGATGGCGCCTATGACGGTGAGCGCACGTTGCTGGCGGCGCGGCTCGGACTGGCGCGGGCCGTTTGGTCCGTTGAGCTGTGGGGCACCAACCTCACCGATGCCAACTACATTCGCGCGGTCGCCTCGCGGCCCCGGATTTACTTTCCCACCACCGTCCAGCCTCAGGATCTGATCTACGGCGACGGCCGCCGCTTTGGTGTCGATGCACGGTGGCGCTTTTGAGCCTCTCTTCGCCGCTATTTTCATAAAAATTTCACGAAAGCTTCGCTCAATATTCCCGCAACCTAGCCGTTGAGAGGCATAAAATGCGCGCTTCGATGGCCACAACAAAAGGGAGCACATCATGAAGACTCTGACCTTCAGGGATTGTTTGAGAGCAACGAGCATCTGCGCGATGATCTGGGTGGGCGGCGTCGGCATTCTGTCAACGCCGGTCTTTGGCGAGGATCAAGACGGTAACGCCGCAAATGTTCGCAAAGGATTCGAGATCGCACCCGTTCCATTGAACTTAAGGGGCAAGGACCGCGATCTCGTGGGTCTTGGCAGCTACTTGGTGAACGCCGTGGGCAGCTGCAACGACTGTCACGCGCCGAGCCCTCAGGTTGAATTCGCGCCGGGCGGCAATCCTTACTTCAAGGGAAACCCACCGACGGTCATCAATCAGGCAGTCTATTTGGCAGGCGGACGGAATTTTGGCGCGCTGGTACCCGGCACGCCCGAAATCGTGTCACGCAACTTGACTCCCGATCGCACGGGACGCCCGGCCGGCGGGCGCACCTTCGCGGAGTTCGAACAGATTCTGCGCACCGGTGTGGATCTGGACCACCTGCACCCCAATTGCTCCGCCACGGTAACCACGAATTGCTTTCCCGCGGCGCTACCGTTCAACGGAGATCTGTTGCAGATCATGCCTTGGCCGATCCTGCAGAACCTGACGCGTCACGATATGCTGGCCATTTATGAATACTTAAGCGCCATCCCCTGCATCACGGGCCCGGCGAGCGGCGTTCTGCACAACGACTGCTCTTGACCGCGGCGCTCGGCCGACCGCGGCGACCGCACGGAAGGGCCGCCTGTACGGCGGCCTTTTCCCGGCCACGGGCGTCACAACAAATCGCCCCCCGTCGCGAAATATAGGCATTCGCGGCCCGCAATTTAGGCAATGATGCCGATTCGACTCGGGCTTGCCCCAAGCATGATGCGTCCCAGCCGGACTTACCCGGTTCCAACTGGAGGACAGCAACATGCCCCGATATCTTATCGAGCGAGAGTTTCCCGACGGCCTGCGCATTCCGCAGGACGAGGTCGGCGCAAATCTCTGTCGCACCGTAGTTCAAAACAACGCGGAGGATGGCGCCACCTGGATTCATTCCTACGTCACGCCTGATCACAAAAGCACTTTTTGCATCTATGCCCGAGGCAGTTCGCAAGGCGGCGACGCGCAACAAGCTGCCGAGCAGGTCGAGCGTGGCCTCATCCGCCCAGTGCCGCCGCGCTGAGCCAACTATCCAGGTCGGCGAGGTACCGTTCGCGTTCTAGCAATCCATAAAGCGCTGGTTTGCGGCCGGCTAAAAACTCCTCGACGGACTACTGTTTGGGCGGCGATACGTTCGTGGAGAACATGTCGCGAAGCAGCGTCCACTTGCCGTCCGTGTGCCGCCATATCACGATATACTTGCCGTGGTCGAGCAGCTTGCCGGCCTTGTCGCGCAGCTCATACGCGCCGACTTCCGTGGCCGTTGGCGACTGCCCGAAGACCTCGATGGTGTTGAGGCGGATGCCGGCGATTCCTGAATCGAGCGCTCCCTGCCAAAACTTCTGAATCGCATTTGCGCCTCGGATAGGATCGCTGCCGGCCGGCATCACCTGTCCCTCCGGCGAATACATCGCCACGAGGGCTGCGACATCGCCCTTGGCCGCAGCCGCGGAGAACTGGGCGTTCGCCGCTTCGATGGCACCCTTGACGTCCCCGGCATAGGCCGCCGGCGCCAGAGCGCCGCACGCGATAAGCATGCAAGCGCAAATCGAACCGATGATTTTCATGGGAGTCTTCCTGTTGTTGTTGACCCAGCTACTCCACGACATGCTAAACCGTTAGGCCCATGGCGCCAATGCCGGGGTCCGTGCGCCCGGGCTTGCCGCTCTCCACCTTGCCTGCGAAGGGGCGACGAACTCGTCGCGAGCGGCCAGTGCTCCCGCGCGCGCGGTTCTAAGACAGGCATGGTGTTCGATCTGAAGTATTAAATGTCAATGCCGAACACCATCGGTGTTTGTGCGCCACCTCCGCGCATCGTGTGTCCCGGTGCAATAGCATGCCCCGCCTTATTCGATAATTCTTCATTTATTCAAATTTACCTGGGATCACATGCAGCATAGCGTCAATGGTCGAGCGGCTTGGGGGCCGGGTTCTTGGTCGGGATGGCTGCTGGCAGCGTCGGCGTCACTCTTATTGGCAGCGTGCGGCGCTACGGATTCCATCACATATGGGCAATCGACTTCGATGCCCAACAGTTCGCTGCATACCGTGGGCGGAGCCATCAACGGTTTGACCGGTTCCGGCCTCGTGCTGGTAAACGGGGCGGACCACGTGACTATTGCCGCGGACGCCACCGCATTTACCTTCCCGACGTCAGTGGCGCAAGCGGCCAGCTATGCGGTGACAGTGCAAAGCGTGCCTGCAGGGCTGCATTGCAGCGTGGTCAACGGCACCGGCACGGTGGCAACGACGGACGTTACGAATGTGCTCGTGGCGTGCGCGGCGCAGTTGTTCTCGGTGGGGGGCACAGTCAGTGGATTGAGCGGAACGGGCCTGGTGCTTGCGAACGGCGCCGACCAACTCACCGTCGTCGCGGGCGCGACGACCTTTACACTGGCCAACCCGGTGTCCTACTCCAACAGCTATGCCGTGACGGTCCAAAGTGCGCCCGCCGGGTTGACCTGCAGCGTGGCGAACGCCACGGGCATCATGGGAACAGCCAACGTGAACAATGTGGTCGTGACCTGTTCGGATCTGTCCTATGCGCTCGGCGGCACCATCAGCGGTTTAAACGGCGCTGGTTTGGTGCTCGCGAATGGCACCGATCATCTGACCGTCGCGGCCGGTGCGACCACGTTTGCCTTGGGGGCCGTGGCGTTTTCCAGCAGTTATGCGGTAACGGTGGACACTCAACCGTCCGGTGTCACGTGTTCTGTGACCGGCGGCATGGGCACGATGTCGGCCGGGGACGTCACCAACGTTGCCGTCACCTGTTCAGATCAGCCTTACTCGCTGGGCGGCACCATCGCCGGGCTGGACGCCACGGGGTTGGTGCTGGCCAATGGCTCGGATCAACTCACGGTCAGTTTGGGCGCGAATAGTTTCATGCTGCCCACCCCGGTGGCATTTGCCAGCAGCTACGCAGTGACGGTGATGACGCAGCCCACGGGATTGACGTGTACGGTCAGCGCGGGTTCCGGCGCCATGCCGGCAGCCAATGTCAGCTCGGTGTCCGTGGTGTGCGCCCACCAATCCTATACGCTCAGCGGTGCCATCAGCGGATTGAACGGGACGGGTTTGGTGCTGGCGAATGGCGCGGATCGGTTGTCCGTCGCGTCGGGTGCGGCTGCCTTTACGCTGCCCGCGTCGGTCGCCTTCGGCAGCAGCTACGCGGTGACGGTGGCGACACAGCCCGCGGGTGTGTCGTGCACGGTGAGCAGCGGGTCGGGCACCATGCCCGCCATGAACGTCACTTCGGTCGACGTCGTGTGTTCCGATCAGACCTTTACGTTGGGCGGCACCATCATCGGTTTGACCGCGAGCGGTTTGGTTCTGACCGATGGCACCGATTGGGTCTCCGTGGCCGCCAATGCCGGCGTTTTCTCGATGCCCACGGGCGTCGCCTATCAGAGCCACTACCAGGTGACGGTGGTCGCCCAACCCGCCGCCGGATTGAACTGCACGGTGACCGGCGGATCGGGGACCATGCCCGCTACCGACGCCAGTAGTGTGCAAGTGACCTGCGCGCCGCGTTACTGGTCTTGGCAGGGCGGATCCAACACGGCGAACGCGCGCGGTATCTACGGCACGAGGGGCATCGCGGCCTCGGGAAATGTGCCGGGTGCGAGACTGGGCGCGGCGGTTTGGAACGGAAGCGCCACACAGCGCTGGATGTTTGCCGGAGTCGGTGTCGACGGCAATGGAAATACAAGCGATTTGAGCGACCTTTGGTCGTATAACCAGAACACGAATCAGTGGACCTGGGTGGGCGGCCCGACCACCAATGGCGATAACGGCACTTTCGGCGCGCAGGGTGTCGCCGCGCTCGGCAATCTGCCGAGTTCTCGTAAAAACTCGGCGACCTGGACGGATGGGGCGGGCACGCTCTGGTTGTTCGGCGGGTATCACGACAACACGGGGAACGGCTACCTCAACGATCTGTGGTCGTACAACCCCAGCTCAGGCCTGTGGACCTGGATGTCGGGCTCGAACACGTCGAACGGCGGCAACGCCTCGTGCACTAACGTGAACTCGCGCGGGGTCTATGGCGTTCGCGGCGTGGCGGCGGCTGGCAACTCACCGGGTGCACGGTTGAGCCCCGTCACCTGGATCGATGGCGCGGGTAATCTTTGGTTGCACGGCGGCTATGGCTGCGACGCCGCCGGAACCCTCGGTAATCTCAATGATCTCTGGTCGTACAACCCCGGCACGAATCAGTGGACGTGGATTAACGGCTCGACCACGATCGCGGCCAGCGGGGTGTACGGCCCACAGGGCGTGGCCGCGACGGGTAACGTGCCCGGTGGGCGCCAGAGCGCCGTGAGCTGGCAGGATGGCGCCGGCCACTTCTGGTTGTTCGGCGGCAACGGCAACGACTCCGCCGGGACCACCGGCAATCTCAACGACCTGTGGTTGTACGACCCGACCACGAATCTATGGGAGTGGGTGAGCGGCTCAACCGTGGTCAACGCGTACGGAGTTTACGGCGCGCAAGGCAGCGCACCGGGCGCGCGCGATGCGGCCCAGGGATGGATCGATAGCGCCGGCCACCTCTTATTGTTCGGCGGCAACGGTCAGGCCTCTAACGGCAGCGGGGGCTGGCTCAACGATCTGTGGTCATACGATTCCACCGCCAACCAGTGGACCTGGGTCAGCGGGTCGAGCACGACCAACGTCGTCGGCACCTATGGCAGTTTGAGTGTGGGCGCGGCCGGCAATGTCCCGGGTGCACGCTTCCAGTCGGTGGGCTGGATCGACGCTGCCGATCATCTGTGGCTGTTTGGTGGATATGGCCGAGACCGCACGACGAACGATGGCTTCCAACCCTTGAATGATCTGTTCGATTACTAAGCGACGAACATCGAGGATCTTCTCCATCGCCACGGCGTTGGCGGATCTCAATATTTCCTCAGGATCGCAGGCCTCAAGTTGCCGTAGCGAAAGGCAGTGTCGTCACGCGCGCTGACGCAGGGGGACGGCTCCTTCTGTCTCCCGGTGGTCGAAGGGCCCCATGCAACCCTACAATTTCCAGGATACATACTTGCGCACAATACTCGGTTTCATTGGCATGACCGACGTTGAGATCATCCCCGTCGAAGGCGTCGCTTTTGGTCCGGAGGCAGCCGAGAAGGCGGTCTCGGCAGCGCTTACTCAGGTGAACGCGGTTGCGGCCTAGTTTGCCGGGCCGGAGTCGATCAATAAACTAGGTGTTGTCGGTCTTGGGGCCATGGGGCAAGCAATCGCAACGCATGACATAATTGCCGCCGGCCGGCGGCACATTGGGGCAAAGTTCTTATATGGTCGGCGATCCGGACCGCAGCTCATCTGTAGATTTTTTGAGCCACATGGCTGCCACGCTCGCGACCGGCGTTGTTGAGCTGCCTGCCTTTCCGCAAGTCGTCATCCAGGTGCAGGAGATACTGAAGAACCCAAACTATTCGGCGCAAATGATCGCGCGCGCCATTTCAGCGGATCCAACGCTCGCTGACCGGGTGCTTAATATGGCCAACTCCGCCGCGTTCAACGCGACCGGGAGGGTGATTATTGACTTGGGCGTCGCCGTGACCCGTCTCGGTGCTCAGAAGGTCTACAGCGTGGTGCTTGCGCACGCTATTCAGGGTATCCGACGGACTGAATCGCTGCGATCGATTGCCCGGCCGCTGGATGAGCTGTGGTCCGACAGTGTGACGGTCGCCCATTTCTGTGATGCCGTCGCCAAACGAAGCTCGCTTCCCGCTCAAGATGCGTTTGCGGCCGGTCTGCTCCACTTGATCGGTCGCTTTTATATTCAAGTGCGGTGCGCGGAGCAGCATCCGTCGCGGCCTCGAATCGTATTGAGTGGTGATTTGGTGGACGCATGGCACCCGAAAATCGCCAGTGCAGTACTGAGAAATTGGCGGATGAGCGACGCCGTTTGCGAAGCAGTCGGGGCGCAGGAGGAAGTGCTTGCGGTGCGCGCGGGACCGCCGACACTCACCGACGTTCTGATCGTAGGCATGCGCCTCGCGAAGCGTCTGCAAAACAGTCACGACACCAGCAGCCTTTCCTTGGGCGGCGTGTTGGCGCGGCTCAATCTCTCAATGGGGGCATGTCATGGTCTCGTTGCCGAGGCGGGAGCGGAAGTCAGAGCGCTCGAGCGCACCTTGCGCCCCTAGAGTCTTTGGGTAGCCACCGACCAGGGCGCATCCGCGTCGATCTCGTGCCACTCGCCGGGCGCTAGGCCGTCCACCGCGACTTGTCCTATGAACGCTCGTACCAGCCGCAGCGTCGGGAATCCCGCATGTGCCGTCATGCGTCGGACCTGGCGATTTTTACCTTCGCGCAGCGTCAGCTCGAGCCACGCCGTTGGAATCTTCGCTCGATAGCGAATCGGTGGCTCGCGCGGCCAGAGGTTATGGGGCGCATCGATAATGCGCGCGCCGGCAGGTCTTGTGGTGAAGTCGCTCAGCGTCATGCCGCTACGCAGTGCAAGCAGCGCCGCGTCGGTCGGAGCGCCTTCAACCTGGGCCCAATAGACCTTCGGGAGTTTGTCGCCGGGGCTCGAGATGCGTGCTTGCAAGGTGCCGTTGTCCGTCAGGAGCAGCAATCCTTCGCTGTCGGTGTCGAGTCGGCCTGCGGGGTAGACGTTCTTAACTGGAATGAAGTCGGCAAGCGTGCGGCGGCCCGGTTCGGGCCGGAACTTGCAAATGACGCCGAATGGCTTGTTAAAGGCAATCAACACGTGCGTCGCGGATTAAGCCAGACATTGCTCGATTAAGTTCGATGGCACGGTCGTTGCCGGAACTGCAGAGGCCGAGGCGCGGCGACGGCGTTGCCGGCCGGCGCCGCGAGGGCCATTCGCAGACGGCTCGAACCAAATGCGCACGTCTTCATCGAGACCGACGCCGTGCATATAACTGTAGAGCGCTTTTCGCAGTCCGCTGCCTAAAAAGTCGTGATCAGCGCCGACCGGATCGTCAAAGGCGAGGTCATTGTGCGCAAAGGTGATGTCGGGCGGAGTGCGCAGAGTGATGCCGTATTTTTCGGGATGCAGGCCGATGGGTGAATGCGCCGTCGCCGCGAAGCGATGCCAGTATGCCGATTGAATGCAGCCGGCGGCGAACAGCTGGCGCACGCGATCGAGCGCATCAATGGTGTCTTGTGCCGTCTCGGTCGGAAATCCATACATTAAGTAGGCGTGCACCATGATCCCGGCGTCGGTGAACGCCCGCGTGACGCGTGCGACTTGTTCGACCGTGACGCCTTTCTCCATGAGTTCGAGCAATCGATTCGACGCAACTTCAAGCCCGCCGCTGACGGCCACGCAGCCCGCGGCGGCCAGCAGGCGACAGTGCTCGGGGGTAAAAGCCTTTTCGAAGCGAATGTTGCCCCACCACGTGATGCTGAGCTTCTCGGCAATCAGCCGCTTCGCGAGTGCGCGCATTACCGCCGGGGGTGCCGCCTCATCGACGAGGTGGAAGCCTGTCTGACCGGTTTCTTTGATCAAGGCGCGAATGCGCTCCATGATGATGTCTGTGCCCGGCCGGTCGTAACGGCCGATGTAGTCGAGCGAGACGTCGCAGAACGAGCACTTCTTCCAGTAACAGCCATGCGCCAGCGTGATCTTGTTCCAGCGACCGTCCGACCAAAGCCGATGCATGGGGTTCAACATTTCCATCAGCGACACGTATTGTTCGAGCGGCAAGCCGTCGTAGGTGGGAACGCCGGTATCGCGTTGCGCGATGTCGTGCTGCGTCACATCGTTCTCGAGCACGACGGCGTTTCGGCGGCGCACGTAGGTGCGCACGAGCGATGCCTTCTGACCGCTTAAGCGCGTCAGCAGATTCAGTAATGGACGTTCGCCATCGTCGAGTGTGACGTAGTCAAAGTAGTCGAACACACGCGGCTCGCGCAAGGCGCGCAGCTCGGTGTTGACCCAGCCGCCGCCGAGGATCAGGGTCGTGTTGGGCTTTGCCGCACGAATCGCCCGCGCCATGCGAAATGCGCCGTAAACATTGCCTGGAAAGGGTGTGGTTAAGGCAACGACGTCCGGTTGCGCCGAGGTGAGGAGTTCCAGCGTGAGCTCATCCAGCGTGGTGTGAATGAGAGTCGGATCGTCAGATAGGGCCTCATGCAGTGGATCGAATGAAGCGGCGCTTGCCGCCAGGCGTTCGCCGTAGCGTGCGAACTCGAAACGCGGATCGATGCCCTGTCGCCAAACATCGGCGAGGTCATCGACGTACAAGCTCGCCAGGTATCGCGCCTGCTCCGTTGAGCCGAGGGTGCCGAAGGCGGATAGCAGCTCATCGTTCAGCGCCGTGTGGTCCGGCGTCGGCGGCGGGCTCAAATGTTCGAACCGCGGGCCTTCGGGAAGAAACGAGCGCCCGACGATGCGAAGTGCCAGGCTCGGATCGCGGCCCTGCAAGAATCGAATGGCGGGCTCCACCGTGTCGATGTAACGGTTGGCATGGGCCAGAAAATATGTGATGGACGGCGGCACGGCAGCGCTCTGGGTGATCTTCCCGGCGCGCAGTCCCAGTTCGTCGGCCATGCGCGTCAGCAGCGGCGCCGAGAACAGACGAAGAAACAAACTGAGCGACGCGTCAGCTTGCGTGACTTCAAGCCCAAGGCGGGCCGCGTGCAAACGCAGAAATCCGGTCAGATACGCCGTCGCGGGATAGGGCGTATTTAGCTGGATCATCGGCGGGGTGACGAGTAAAACGCGCATGTTATCGGCAGCCTAGCGCTATGGCGGCCGTTTTAGGACGTCCTAAATGCACCGCCATTCACCCACCCGATGCGCCGCGCCAAATGGCTAAACTCGGTATTCGCATGCAGCGTCTTAAACGTCGGCTCTCTGAGAAGCTCTATCAAATCGGGGTTATGTTCCTCATAGGCTCTTTTCAACCACTCGAACGCGCGTTCCGGCTCCGCGAGCGAGGCGTAGATCCGGGCAATGTTATACGGTGAGGCGTAGCGGGTTTTTGATTCGCTGAGCTCACGCACAATTTTGCGGGCCGCTCCTTTATCTCCGGCGGCGGCGTAAACCTGTGCCAGGCCTGCCAACGCTTCGGTGCCGCTCCCGGAAAGCGCCACAGCTTGTTGCATGGCTTCGATAGCCTCTTTCGCCAAGCCCTGCTGCTGGTAAACCAATCCCAGCCGCAAATGCAGGACGTAGTGCGAGGCGTCCAATTCGACACCCCGGCGCAGGGCCGCGAGCGCGTCGTCGTAACGGTGCGCTAGATAATGCATCATTCCCACAGAGGCACAAAGCACCGAATTGATCGGGTCCCATCGTTGACCATGCTCAACTCTTGCAACCGCTTCCTCGGTGCGGCCCATGGCCATCAAATATTCTGCATACCAATAATGTGCGAGGGCGTAGCCGGGACTGAATTCGATGGCGCGCCTGAAGTCCTCTTCCAGACCGATCCAATCCCAGTCGTGTAAGCGCACGTGGGCGAGAGAGGCGAAGCTTTCGCCGAGTTCGGGCTCGATTTGCAGGCCCTGTCGTGCGGCGGTCTTTGCTTTGTGGAACGCCTCAGCGGCCGGCACCACGCCGCGGCAGGCGAGCATCGTGTGGGCATCGGATACACCGTGGTAAGCCGGTGCGTAGGAGGGATCCTGGTGTATGGCTTCCTCGAAGCACTCAATGCTCTTACGCATCGCCTCTTCGGTGCGCTTATGCCAAAAGTGGCGACCCCGCAAGTACAACTCGTGAGCATGAGAATCAACGTAGCGGACGTTGTCCAGGCCCAGCCGTTGTTCGTCGTTGGGCGTGAGCTTGATCTGAATTTCGCGCGCGATAGCGCGGCCGACCTCGGCCTGCAGCGCCAGCACATCACCCAGACCGCGCTCGAAGCTTTGTGCCCACAGGTGGGATTCGTCGCTTATTCGAATCAATTGTGCGGTGATGCGCATCTTATTGCCGGCGCGCCGCACGCTGCCCTCCAGCGCATGCGAGACGCCAAGCTCTTGGCCGATACCGGCCATCGTCTTGCTGGTCGCCCGGTAATGCATCGCAGAGGTACGCGCTATCACGCCCAATTGCGCTGGGCAAAGCCGCGCAAGTTGCGTGATCATTTCCTCCGTTAGTCCGTCGCTGAAGTAGTCGTATCTCTCTTCACCGTCTGTAAGGTTCTCAAACGGCAGCACGACCAGCATCAGTCGATCCGTCGCAGCCTCCATGCTCGATCGTTCAAATGACCGGAGCCGGCCCGTGAAACGGTAACCGCGCTTCGGAAGCGTCTCGATCAAGCGCGGGGTGCCGGTGTCCCCGAGAGCCTTACGAAGCAAAGAGATATGCGACGTCAGGCTGCCAGGCTCCACGACCGTCCCGGGCCACACGGTCCGCAATAGCTCGTCGGTCGAGACCGCTTTGCCCTGGGCCGCCACCAACGTTATCAGCACGTCGAGGGCTTTCGGGGTTAGCGGCACGCGTTCGTCGTTGCAAAACAGCACGTGTCCGTCGGCGTCCAGGCGGTACGCGCCAAACTTGTACTGACCGCGAATGGCCATGGCGCTGACTTCTTTGAGGAATTCATCAGAAAAATAGCAGCTTCCCCACAGGACTTCCAGCGAGGAAACTCTATATGTTCGGTGACGGAGGAGAAGCGTGCGACACGAATTGCGGAGGCTTTCCCGCGGAGTCATAAAGCCGTCCGCCGCAATCTCCGGAAGGAACTTGGTCCAAAAACCCGAAGAGTGGAGAGCCTTATGGAAAGACGTCCTTTTCTATCCCGCCTACTTGCCGTGCCCATGCTCGCCGCTGTGTCCACTACGAGCATCGCGGCCGAGCCGAAGCGCCGATTGAAGATCATGATGAAGAGTGCGTGGGGCTCCGATGATCCGACGAAAGCTGCATTCCCGTTCCTGCATAGCCACGCCTTGGCAGAGGCCGGACATGAAGTCCAGATATTCTTGCTTGGCGAAGCCGTTTCCCTGATGCGCGCGACTGTCGCGAAAGCCGTGGTGCCGGTCGGCTGGCCACCGCTGGCCGAAGCCCTCGATAAAGTGGTCGCCGACAAGATTCAGATCTATGCCTGCGGAGCGTGCAGTCGTGCCCGTGGCGTTACCGAGACTGACCTGGCGCCGTGGAATGCCAAGTTCGGCAATCCAACCATATTCGTGTCCTTGGTTGAATGGTCTGACAGAATCATCACCGAATAGGGGCAAAGGGTGGTAGCGCGTATGGCGGCAGTCAAAATCTCGACAGCGAAATGCGGCGCTGATAGGCGCGGGCTGATGTCGCACGGGATGCAAGCGGCCGCGGTTGCCGGGCTCATGATGCACAGCGCAGGCGCGCAGCCCGCGACGGTGCCGGTGCCGGTGCTTGAAACCACAGAGATTGAGGTGGACGTAGGCGCTTTGCCCAAGAGCGAGCGGGCCGCACTCACCTGGATCATCAGGGCGGCACGCCAGATGGATGCCGTGTACCTCCGCCAGGTCTGGCCTGACAGCATCCGCCAAAAAAAGCTGCGGGAATCCGCAAGCAACCCCGCGGCCCATGCGGAGCTCACTGCTCTTGAATACTTCAAGGGGCCGTGGAATTCCCAAGGCGAGGCGTTCATCGCTGAGGTTCCCGCTAAACGGCCGATCGGCGACTTCTATCCGGCCGACTCGAGCAAGGCCGAACTCGAAACGTGGCTCAATTCCCTGGCCGAGGGCGAACGTAAGCGCGCGCTTGATCCATTCACGGCCGTTCGCCGCACGCAGGGGAGCCCATTCGAGCTCGTCCGCTATAGCCGCTACTACGCGCCGGAACTCAAGCTGGCGGCGAACGATCTTCGCATGGCCGCGAACTTGACACGCGAGCCTACTCTGCAACGGTACCTGCGGGCCCGTGCGAGGGCGCTCTTGGATGACAATTACTACGCGAGCGACGTCGCATTCGTTGGCCTCAAGGGCCCAATTGATGTGGTGCTGGGGCCCAATGAGGCCGACGATGACTCGTGGTTCGGAGTCAAGACTGCGTTCGAAGCCTCGATCGCGATTGTGAATGAGCCGGCCACACGACGCATCTCTGGGGTAACCGAGCATCTCCAGGAACTGGAGGAGCATCTTCCGCTCGCGGTGACGCTGCGCGGCCGCCAACTGGCCGGCGCGGCGCCCGTGCTCGTTCTCGACGTCGTTTATCACGGCGGCATGGCCGCTGCGCGCGGCGGGGCAGCGGCCGGTTATGGACTGCCAAATGATTTGCGCGTGCAGAATGCGGTGGGCGCCCGGACCGGAACCTACCGCAACATTCTAGAGTCACGCTACCAAGGCACGTTTCGTCCCATTGCGGATGCCGTGCTGGCCAGTTCGGATCAGGCCAACCTTCAGTTCAACGATATCGTTGACGAGATCCTCTTGGTTCGCTTGTTCGACTCTTTGGGTCCGCAGGTTGTCACCGGTACAACACGATCCATCGCGGATGCATTGCAAGGCAACGCGGCCGCGGCAGCTCAAATCCGGTCCATGCTGCTGTCTTTGTGGGGTCATCGCTATCTCATTGAGCACGGCTACCGTGAGCGGCGCGAGGCCGGGCCGATGTACGCGGCGTTTTTGATTCCGGCGCTTGCACGCATTCGCGGCGGCCTTGGCTCCTCGTCAAGCCAAGGATCGACCTACGTACTGAATCACCTCATCGAAGCCGGCGCGATCCACGCGGATGCGACCGGCCGGTTCGCGATCGACGCTGCGCGTGGCGATGCGGAGATTGAGCGTGCGGCCGGGGAATTCATCTCCCTGATGGCGAGCGGGGACGCGGTCGCTGTCGAGGCGTTGCTACACCGTTACGTCGTTATTTCGCCCGAGGTGCAGGCCGCACTCGCCCGAGCCGGCGCGCCACCGCCGGCGCGCGCGTTTTTTTATCTTACGGCCGAGCAGTTAGATCCTGCGGACGGCCACAAATGAAAAGAGTACGCCGCTGCGATCCACCGTAAACGATCCGATTGGAGGGAAATATCATGAAAAACCCGTGCTGGGCCAACCGCGCTATCGCCGCTCTCATGCTGCCGCCGTTGTTCGCGCTCTCATTGAGTGCGTGCGCGAGCACGCCCGGAACCGCGCGCAGCGCAGCCACCGCTCCGGCGGAGCCGCAGATCACTTTCCTTTACGACGCATTCGGTAAGAGTGCCTCCATGAAGAAAGACTGGGGCTTTGCCGCGCTGGTCGAAGTGAATGGCAAGCGCATCCTGTTCGACACCGGCGACAACCCGGATATTTTGGCGCAAAACGTCAAAGCGGCCGGCGTTGATCTCACTCGGCTCGATTTTGTAGTCATCTCTCATCGCCACGGCGACCACATGGGAGGTCTCGCGTATCTGTTGAAAGTGAATCCCAAGGTGAAGATCTATGCGCCCAAGGACGGCCTCGGCGGCATCTTCGGTTCCTCGCTGCCGAGCAGCTTCTATCGCAAGGCCGATGCGCTCCCGGCGGAAATGCGCTATTTCGACGGCAGTCCGCCGACCGACCTGAACTTGGGTACTGCGTGGCCCGAAGCGAATTTCGAGCTGGTCGACAAGAGCATCGAGGTGGCCCCGGGGCTCACGCTCCTCGCTTTGGTGTCTGACGCGACCGGCACCAAGGAGCTGAAGGAGCTGTCGTTGGCGATTAATACCCCAGACGGAATCGTGTTGGTGGTGGGCTGCTCGCATCCGGGTATCGAAGCCATTGTCGCGGAGGCGGCCAAGATCAACCCGCACATCCACCTCATCGCCGGCGGCTTGCATCTTGTAGTCGCACCCGACCCGGTCATCGAGAAGGTTGCCAGCTCGCTCAAGAACAACTGGAAGGTGGACTGGGTCGCGCCCGGTCACTGCACCGGCGAGCCTGCCTTCGCGGCCCTAAAGCAGGCTTTCGGCAAGCGCTACCTCTACGCGGGGCTCGGCACGGTGATTGCCCTCGGTGCTACACCGCGGACCCTTGCGGCTCGGGAAGCCGGCCGGCCTCAGCGGCCCGGCAACTTCGCGGCCAGCAACTCGACCTTCTCGATCTTCGGCGGTGTCGCGAGTAAGGTGGCCGCGTTCGCCATCAACGCGGCGGCGATGGGCCCATCCAGATGCGCTTGGCGACCGGTCTCGTCGGCGAACGCGTCAAAGACGCCGAATGTCGAGGGTCCGAATTTCAATGCGAACCAAGCCGTAGTGCCCGACTCAGCGTTCGCGAGCGGCAACGCGCCCGCGAGAAATTCGGAGACGGCTGCCTCCTTGCCTGGCTTGGCTTCGAGACGGACGAACAGTGCGAGCTTGACCATGGTGTTTCCTTGAGTTGAGCGATTGCGAGGGCGCCAGTCTCGGTCGTGAGCGGCTCAAGTGGCTAGTGGCAAGAGTGACAATATTGATATCATTCCTGCCATGCGAATCCACTTGCTTGTACTTGGGGGCGTGTTCGATCTTGGCCTGGCGGCGCTGACCGACACGTTCTCGATCGCCAACGAACTCGCCTCTACGCTCGCCGAGCCGCCGCCGCAGATCGAGCTGACGCTGGTCGGCGTTCGCCGGCGCGTCCGGACCGCGCAGGGCCTGACCGTGCCGGTCTTGCCCGCCGGACGTGTCGCGCAACCCGATCTGGTGCTCGTACCCGCCCTTGGCGCGAAGATGCCCGACACACTCGCGGCGCGGCTGGCTCTGCCCGACGTCCTCGACGCAATCAGCGCGCTTCGCCATTGGTCAGGCGACGGAGCCACACTCGGTGCTGCATGCACCGGCACATTCCTGCTCGCCGAAAGCGGGCTGCTCAACGGCCGGCGCGCGACGACCTCCTGGTGGCTCGCGCCGATGTTTCGCCAACGCTTCCCCCGGATCGTGCTGGAGGAATCGCGCA
Organism: Steroidobacteraceae bacterium; assembly: GCA_036401515.1. Lineage (GTDB taxonomy): Bacteria > Pseudomonadota > Gammaproteobacteria > Steroidobacterales > Steroidobacteraceae > Bog-1198. The sequence goes on along the minus strand of DASWUU010000161.1, from coordinate 14,161 downwards.
TGCTGGTCAAATCGTCCGGCCTGATAACGGTCGGGGCCGCTCTGGCCCACCTCGAGCTCGCGCTGAGCGTGGTGCGCGGCGTGAGCCCGATACTGGCGGCGCTCGCCGCGCGCTACCTGCTGGTCGAGCCGCGCGCGTCGCAGGCGGAGTTCGTGATCCCGGATCACCTGGCGCATTCCGACCCCGTCGTCGAGCGCTTCGAAGGTTGGGCGCGCCGGCGACTCCCGACTGGCTTCTCGTTAATCGAGGCAGCGCGCGCAGTCGGCACCAGCGAGCGCACCTTGTCGCGCAGGCTGCACGGCGTGCTTGGCAAGACTCCGCTGTCGTATTTCCAGGACCTGCGCGTCGAACGGGCGCTGCATTTGCTGCGAACCGGCACGGGAAGCGTCGACCAGATCGCCACAGAGATCGGCTACGCCGACGGTGCAACGCTGCGGACATTGCTGCGGCGTAAGTTGGGGCGTGGCGTGCGCGAATTGCGCTCGAGTGCCCGCCCGGAAAGTTGACCCGCCGAGTAGCACGAACCGGCTGCCGATCCATCGCAACATTAAGTAAAACAAGCCTTTGCGGAACCGGAAGCGCTTGCATTACGCCGACATCTATGTAATTAATTTGACGTCGATCGAGAATAAAAACATAAAGAAAGGGACAAGGAATGAAAACCGCCTCGATGATTTCAATTGCCCTCGCCGCACTGGGCGGATCGATGGCGGCCAATGCGCAGACCTACATTACTTCCGGGACCAGCGAATTCCTGTCGGCGCGGAATTGCATTGCCGGAGCGACTGCCTGCGATTCCATCGGGAAAGTTCTGAACGTCACCGAGGGCGGGCTTCCCGGACAGACCTCATCCTCCGTCACTCAAACGATACCGGGATATGGCAGCACCAGCGCGAGCGCGCAGCTGACGGGCGTCTTGGGATCGCCGATATTGAATGTCAGCGCGATGAGCACCGCCGGCACTCGCGAGGGAGCCACCGCCTACGCGCTGCAGAGCTACACCTATACGGGAACGACCTCAGTAGTGGATACGTTCGGCGGCAGCGTGTCTTATTCGCAAACGATCACAGGGAATTATCCATCGGGTACACCGGGAACCTACGCCTCGATCGAGGTGTTCGCCCTGCCGCAAGGCACGCTGTTCAACGCGGGGAGCAGCAGCGACGACAACTACTATGCGATGGCGGCTGCGGGCAACAACAATTCGGCCACCTCGGGCAATCCTCAACTGAACTACACCCTGCTGGCGGAAAGTCCTAATGGGGGGGTGGCTGACTCCAGCACCAACCTCAACGGCATGGGCAGCACCAGCGTCAACGTCAAACTCGATCCGGGTGAAACGGTTTGGGTGTTGGCATCGCTCGGCGCCTATGCGCCGAATGGCAGTAGCATCGATCCTACCTTCACGACAAAGTGGACCAGTTCGGCAAATCTGGTCACCGGTATCGCAGCGCCTGAGATGGACTCTCAGTCCGCGGCCAGCGGGCTCACGCTGTTGCTCGGCGGCATCCTGGTGTTACGCGGGCGTTCACGGTTTTCGCCCACGGGAGTGCGCTAGTTTTCGGCGCCATATCGGCCGCTTGAAAATTTAGGATCTGGGCCGGGGCGGGACCTCTCAGACGTCGCCATCGATTATTCGCTTGGCGACAGCGATCAAGTCTCTCTCGATGATGTCGGGTTGATCGCCGATGGGTAAGGGCGCGTTCCCTGGGCGCGTCACCAGCGCCGCCTTCCATCCAGCCGCAATCGCCCCCAGCGTATCCCAAGTATGAGCGGCGATGAGTCTTAGCGAGCTTGCTTCGACGCCCAGGGACGATTCGACGCTTCGATAGGTTTCGGGTGAGGGTTTGTAGCGCTTGACCGGGTCAACCGAAAACAGCCTCTCGAAATAGTGAGCGAGCCCTGCCTTGTCGAGCACCGCTTTACCCGCGTCAGTCGGGGTATTTGTCAATGTCACCAGACGGAAGCCCGTGTCCCGGAGCATCGCCAGAGCGGGCGCTGCGTCTCGGTGCGCCGGTAAGCGTCGCAGATGCTCTTTGAAATCATCGACATCGCCGGCCTGCAGGGTAACGCCTCTGATTTCGGCAACCATACTCAGTACGGCGATGGCGAGCTTCCCGAAGTCGGCGTAGCTGCCGCTGAGGGTCAACGCCTGGGAATAAAGAATTAACTCAGCAAACCACTGGCGCATCACACGGGCGTCGCTAAAAGTCCGCTCAAAAAATGGGTTAAGGATTTCGATGTCGAGCAGTGTTTCATTTACATCAAAGACAATGATGCGCTCGCGTTGCTTCACGTGATTCATTTACGCGTCCCTCTCGTTGGGCATCGAGTGTTGTGACACTTGAAATAAAGACATGGTCTCTGCGGTCTCCTAGTTGTTGAGACAAGAGCGGAGGGCGCCCCATCCTGTTAGGGCCAATCATAAAGTCTTACGAGGGTCTTTTGAAATGCGCGCCATATTCGTCGGCAACAAAAACCTGATCTTTGCGAGAGTCACGAGAGTGATTCGATCTGTCACCCTGTTTTGGGCCTCTCTCGTTGGTGGGATTGCGTGGCCCTACATCGAGTTAGTGATGCGCCTGTGGATTGCCAAGCTGTTTTTCGGCTTCGGCGTCTTGCAGCTCATGCATTGGGAACTCGCGCTTGAATTGGCGCGGCAAGAAAACCCCATTCCTTTCCTGGCGCCTACGTTAGCAGCGTACGTGAGTACCGCAATATACCTGATCAGCGGAGCTCTGCTCGCGGTTGGGCTGCTCTCTCGTTATGCCGCGGTTCCGGTGTTGATTCTCGCCTTCATCACGCAACTTCGATACACGCCTTTTGATACCCAGCTGTTTTGGATCGCTTTGGCGGGCTGGTATGTTATCAACGGCGCGGGTCCCCTCTCTTTGGACAATCTGCTGCGTCGGGGATTGTCGGACAGCGCAATTCCGCTCGTACCCAAGATGATCGCTTTTTCCAAACGCTTGAGAGTGTTTGGCACGCCGTTCTACATCTCATTGCTGCGCATCTGGCTGGGTGCGGCTCTAGTGATCGCCGCGTATGAAAGTTCGCAGGTTGCAGACCTTCCGAGCCTCGAGCGTTGGTTGCCCTTGGATGTCGCCATGCGCTTTGCGCCGGCCGCCGCTTGGTTGGGCGGGCTGTTGCTCATCGGTGGACTCGCGACACGCTACGTCGCAGCCTTGCTGCTCGTGGGCCTATTTGGTTATTCGATTGTTGATCCTCGCCTGACCGACTCGATTTATCTACTGATGTTATTGGCGATTTTTGGGGTCTACGGCGGAGGATTCGTTTCGATTGATGAAGCACTGACAAATTTTCGCGAGCGGTTCTTCCCGGAGACCAAGACGCCTGCACACGGCGAGCTTCAGGGTGTACCGAGAGTCCTCATCATTGGGGCAGGATTCGGCGGGCTACGGTGCGCGCAAGCTTTGCGAGACGCCCCCGTTGCGGTAACACTCGTTGATCGCACGAATTATCATCTATTTCAGCCGTTGCTTTATCAAGTCGCCACTGCTGCGTTGTCTCCCGGTGATATTGCAACCCCCGCGCGCGCAATTTTCCGAAGCTCCCCCGCAACGCGGCTCCTGCTCGGCGTGGTAACCGGGGTAGATGTGCAGCGACAAACGGTCTCGATGCAAGGCAAAGAAATGCCCTATGACTATCTCGTGCTGGCCACGGGTGCCACCCATAGTTATTTCGGTAAGGACGAATGGGCGCCGTTCGCGCCTGGCCTCAAGCGCATCGAGGACGCGCTGGAGATTCGGCGCCGAATTTTAACCGCGTTCGAGCGTGCAGAAGCGGCGCCCGGCGAGCGAGAGCGTCAGGGCCTTTTGACTTTCCTGGTGGTAGGGGCGGCCCCACGGGCGTGGAGCTTGCGGGGGCGATCGCGGAATTGGCACGTTTCGGATTCGAAAAGGATTTCCGGTCGTTCGATCCCGCGCAGGCTCGTGTGATTCTCGTGCAAGCAGCCCCGCGCTTGCTACCGAGCTTTCCCGAACGCCTAGCGCAGATCGCGCAGCGCTCACTGGAGCGACTGGGCGTGGAAATTCGACTCGGTAGTCGGGTCGATCATATAGATGACAACGGGGTGGCGATTGACGGCATGCGGATAGAGGCCAGCACGGTCCTTTGGGCGGCAGGGGTCGCTGCATCGCCGGCGGCGGTCTGGTTGAACGTAGCTGCCGATAAGGCGGGTCGTCTCATTGTGGGCGAGGACTTACGCGTCCCCGGGCTTCAGAACGTGTTCGCCATCGGCGATACCGCTGCAAACAAGGGTTGGAACGGTGAGTTGGTCCCAGGGTTGGCCCCTGCAGCGAAGCAACAAGGGACATACGTCGCGAAACAAATTCGCGCTCTGGTCGAAGCCCGAAAACCCTTGCCGGCTTTTCGCTATCGTCATCTGGGTAGCCTTGCCACCATCGGTCGCAAGGCTGCCGTCGCCGATTTCGGCGTTTTCAAAATGTCGGGCACTCCGGCCTGGTGGCTGTGGGGGATCGTGCACGTGGGATTCATGCTCGGCGTTAGAAATCGCGTCGCGACGTTGATCAATTGGTTTTGGGCGTACCTGCGGTTCGGGGGGAGTATCCGTCTGATCACCGGAGGTTGAGACGACGCGGGCGGACATCGCGCGCAGATACCGGGGACCCCATGATCCCCGGCGATGGGCCCGCGCAGCGGCTGTTATGACTATTCTTCTCGGTCGCCGCTCTGCTCGTCCAGGGGACGAAGCGTGTGCCTGAAAACCCAATTCGCGACGCGGCGGCCCTGAGCTCCGGCGACTACGTCCGAGTGACGGTAATGGATGCCTACGTACACGCGCGCATCGATGACCTCTTGCTCCGCTTGGGAGAAGTGCGTGAAAGTGCGCGTCTTCTGAGTAGCCAGTGCGTTAGCGGTGGTCATCTGGAAGGTCAGCTCATCGCGCCCGAAAAAGAGTCGCAGCATGTGAGAAACCGCGCCGCTGATATCGGCGTGACCCGAGGGGTACTCGGGAAAGTTGGGCGTGTTAATGAGCGGTTGCCAATCTGGATCGACTGCCGTGGCGGGATTGCCGTCCTGGTCGCCCAGCCGGATTGCCGTAATGGGACGCCAAAAGTTGTAAAAGTACTTACTGTCCCAGCATGCGATCTGAGCATCGGCCATGGCGGTCTCCGCCAGCGCATACATGCGGGCGGACTCGCCGGTGTCTTTCAAGTAGTTGTTCGAGAGGTACCGCAGGGCGTTCTGCCACAACACTGGACCGCTATCGGCCCAGAAATAGCCAATGTCAGTTTGCTTGGCGGTATGTGAGGTGCTGGTCAACGAACCCAAGCTCTTGGTCTCGTTGTAGTCCTGCGCCCATTGCTCGCTGGTCAGGCCGGGAGGAGGGCCGATGCGGAATTGTGAGTTGCTGGACATCGCGAATGGTGTGACCGTGGCCACCCAGGGAGTCAGTCCCGGCGCCAGGTTTGGCGGCGGCCCCGGCAGCAAGGACGGCGTCGGCCTCCACTGACCGATTGCGGTGTTGCCGAAGAAAGGCAGTGGGTTGAGCGGGAAGCGGCCATCGTTTTCGCGAAGAGCCAACATATTAGCAGCGGCTTGTGCCCCTACCGCCGTTCCCGGGTCAAGAGGGTCCACGCCGTTGGCTGCCAGGAAATCCGCGTAGGCCTGATCCAGTGGTCCCATCTGCCCGGGGAAGAGCCCGATCAGGGTGTCATGGCCGGCCTTGGCCGCAGCAGCACTCAGGGAGCCGGTCGCGCCGGGCACGCGGGAGTAATACGCCTCGTAGCGGCCGTCGATCGACTCGACTGCGTCGTAGATGGCAAGGTGCACGATCGCGAAATCCAGAGCCGCCACCGGCGGCGGGTGGCCGGCGAGCTTCACGGCGTTCTCACTGATCTGGTTCCACGCAGCGACTGGATCAGCGGCCTGCGCATGCGTTACTAGGGTGAAGGCGAGGACAGTGGAGGCGAGTCCCCATCGCAATGTTTGTTTCATGATATTTCCTCTCCCGAAGCGCGAATGTGGCCCGGGCGCGTGCGAATCTTTCGCATCACCCTCGCCGATTCAATCACCCGCGACTGCTTTGTCGATGACTTTCTTCTGTCCCGCGAAGTCTCTGATTGGTAAGGGCGTATCGATACCGGATAAGCTGGGGTCGACATGCAAACGGTCAGCCCGAACACCGCCATTCTTCAATTCGGCGTCTTTCAACTCGACCTGAAAGCCGGCGAACTGTACAAGGCAGGCGTCAAGGTCAAATTGCAGGACCAGCCGTTTCGAGTCCTTGCCGTGCTGGTCGAGCACCCGGGTAAGGTGGTGACGCGGGATGAGTTGCGACAGCGGGTCTGGCCCAGCAACGTTTATGTCGATTTTGATCAGGGGCTGAACAACGCGGTCAAAAAACTTCGCGAAGCTCTTGGAGACTCAGCGGACAGCCCCAGATTGATTGAGACCGTTGCCAGGCACGGTTACCGCTTCATTGCGACGGTGAGCGCGGTGCCGGCTCAACCCGCTCAGTCTCGGCGCCCACTGGGATCAGGCACTCTTCGCAACTCAATCCTGATCGGTTTGACGGCCGGACTGCTCGCCGCTTTTGGGTACTGGGCGTGGCGCGGATCGACCACGCACATCGCACCGTCGGGAAAAGTGACTCTGGCGGTCCTGCCATTCGAGAACCTGAGTGGGGATTCAGAGCAGGAGTTCTTCAGCGATGGCTTGACCGAGGAGATGATCGCCCAACTGGGGAAGCTCAACCCGGACCGGCTCACAGTCATTGCGCGTGGTTCCGTTGCAAAGTATAAGCGCAGCACGCTCAGCGTAAACCAGATCGGCAGGGAACTGCGCGCCGACTACCTTGTTGAGGGGAGCGTTCGCCGCGCCCCAGATCGCGTACGAATTACAGTTCATCTGATTCGGGTTGCGGATCAGACCGAGCGCTGGGCCGACAGCTATGATCGCGACCTCAAGGACATACTGGCGCTGCAGGATGCGGCCGCGCGAACCATTGCCAGCCAGATCAACGTTACTCTTGCGCCGACGCAGGCATCGCAGTCGGCAAGTCGGCGCAGCGTTGACCCTGGCGCGTATGAGGCCTATCTCAAGGGTCGGTATTACTGGAACAAACGCACCGCCGAGGGCATGCAGAAGGCCGCAGTCTACTTTCAACAAGCCATCGACAAGGACCCTAGCTACGCCGCCGCCTATTCTGGCCTGGCCGATAGCAATAGCGGACTGACCTGGCACGGCTTCACGTCTCCCGCCGAGACTCTTCCGAGGGCACTTGCGGCGGCGCTCAAAGCCGTCGAAATCGACCCACAGTCCGCGGAGGCCCATGCTTCTCTGGCTCTCGTATCCCTCCACGAATGGGATTGGCCTCGAGCGGAGGCGGAGTTCAAACGCGCGCTGCAGTTAGACCCTCGCTACGCGAATGCCCACCATTGGTATGGAGATTATCTGTCGGTCATGGGTCGGCACGACGAGGCATTGGTCGAGGCGAAGAAGGCATCGAATCTTGATCCGCTCAATCTCATGATCGGCACTTGGGTGGGTCTGCGTTACTACCTTGCCCACAAATATGAGAGCGCGATTGAGCAGGGCCGCAGTACCGTCGAATTGGATCCGAATTTCGCGGCTTCGCACCTCCTGCTCGGTGAAGCCTACGTACAAATGGGGCTGCACGAGCAAGGCCTCGCTGAGCTACACAGCGCAGCGAGCCTCTCGGGCAACAACCCGCTTTATCTTGCTCAGGTGGCGGTCGCCTACGCTTCGCAAGGGAGCAAGACAGAGGCCCTTCAGATTGCCTCCCAGCTGCAAGCGGCTTCAAGTGATCGCTACGTATCACCCTACGGACTCGCTCAAATCTACGCCGCTCTCAAAGACAAAGAGCAGACCTTCAAATGGCTTCAAACGTCCTATGATGGCGGTGCAGTCTGGATGTCGTATCTCGCTGTCGATCCATTATTTGATAACTACCGTTCAGATCAGCGCTTCCAGGATCTGCTGCGCCGCGCCCGCCTTGTGCATTAGTCGCATTGATCATTATTCATCTAACTACCGAGGGATAGCCATGTTTTCATTAGCCTTGCTTCGAGTGGCGCAGCGTCTGTTTCGACCTGTTGCGCAACTTGCCGTGGCGCTCGCAAGGATTTCGGCAGTTCTTTTGGTTTTTGGGGGCCCGATAATCACTGCCGCTGCCCAGACCCCTGCGCCGGCGCCTGGGAAGCCCAACATCATTATCATTCGCGCGGCGCGTCTCATCGATGGCCTGGGCGGGGAGCCGCTGACACCGGCAATGGTTCGAGTCGAGGGCGACAGGATCACGGCGGTCGGATCATCTCTGCCCGTACCTCAGGGTGCCCAGCAGATCAATCTCGGGAACGCGACGCTACTTCCGGGTTTCATTGATTTGCATACGCATCTCACCGGCCGCAGCGATGTTCACTGGGAAGACGCCCTGGTCAAGACAACGCCCCCCGAAGATGCTCTCTGGGGAGCGCACTGGGCGCTGGTCACGCTGCTGGCTGGTTTCACGACGGTACGTGACATGGGTCCTGACTGGCCATACACCGATGTGGCTCTTCGCAATGCCATCGATGCGGGAGCCGTGCCGGGACCGCGAATGTTGGTTGCGGGCGCGTATGTTTCTTCAACCGGCGGCGCCGGCGATGCACTTCAGTTCTCTCCCTACGTGCTGGTACCTCTCGTTCATAACCTCGCGGACGGTCCGGCGGAAATAACCAAGGCCGTTCGCACGAATTTCAAGAATGGCGCGGACTTCATCAAGATCTTGGCGACAGGGGCCGTGCTCTCCAAGGGCATCATGCCGGGAGCTCAGCAGTATTCGGACGAGGAACTTGCGGCGGCCGTTGTCGAAGCCGGGCGCTGGGGCCGCGATGTCGCCGCGCACGCGCACGGCACAGAGGGCATCAAAGCGGCCATCCGCGCAGGCGTGCATACAATCGACCACGGCTCCGGTCTTGACGACGAGGCGATTGCGCTTTTGAAGGCTCGCCCCAATACCTACTACGTACCGACCCTCGCGCTGCTGGCCGCCAATCTCGATGAAAAGCATTCGTCCGTGATTCCGCCCGCGGAGATAGAGCGGATGAGACAGCTGCGCACCATAGCCGAAGCAGGGTTTCGGCGCGCTTTGGCCGCCGGCTTGCCGATCGGGTTGGGGACCGATGCGCCCGTCATTCCTCACGGACTCAACGCCCGCGAGTTTCGTACGCGCGTGGCGTTGGGCGAGAAGCCGATGGCATCCCTGGTATCGGCGACGCGCATCAATTCGCAAATCATTCATTGGCAGGACCGCATAGGAACCGTCGAGGCGGGAAAGCTCGCGGATTTGACCGCCGTTCCGGGCAACCCGCTCAGCGACATCAAAGTCACCGAGCAAGTGGGGTTCGTGATGAAGGGCGGCATCGTCTATCGGGCGGAGCTGGTGAAGGGTCGGTAACCGTGGACGCGAAAAACGCTGGATGGACACCGACTGGCCCGGGTCTGATTGAGGATCTGAGAGATATGAAGTACTTCTGACTGATTATCGTAACTGCAGCGCATCTGCGCTGCCTTTGGTTCCAAGCTCCGCAACAATTCGGCATGATGGATGCCTCATGAGAGGTAGCCAATGACCATCGAGCTGAAAATTCTGGCGTGGAGCGTGCTGCTCGGGATCTTGCAAGTCTTAATCGCCGGCGCCATGGGCACTCAGCAACGCGGCCTGAAATGGAACCTCAGCAACCGCGACGGCGTCCCCAAGCCCCTTACCGGAGCCGCCGCCCGCGCCGAGCGGGCCAGCCGAAACTTCCTTGAAACCTTCCCTTTCTTCGCTGCGGTCGTGCTAGCCGTGGTTGTTGCGAGGCAGACCACGGGCCATACGGCGATCGGGGCGCAGCTCTACTTCTGGGCGCGGCTCGCTTACTTTCCGATCTACATCATCGGCATAGCGTACGTGCGCACGCTGGTGTTCGCCGTTTCACTGTGGGGGATTCTGCAGCTGGCCGAGGCCCTGCTATAGCATGCGATTCGGCCAAGAGCTTAGCGGTCTTCACCCGGCGTGCGAGGCTTCACATCGTTCCGAACACATTGGGCCATGTGATCGATTTCCAGACTGAACTGGTTTTTCTCAGGCAAGGAGCATTCAGCGGCGGAATCCGCCATGCCGTCGCGCTGTAGAATCTAAGTCTTTCGCCTGAATAGCCAAAGGCATTGGCTACGAGAAGTGAACCGCCGCCGACAACGCTTGGCACGTTCAAATAACATTCATAGACGCGCGTATAGAGTAGCTGGCGAACCTTTCTGCTGTATAAAGTAGTCGATGACGAGGCGATCCTGCCTGCTAAGATCGGGTACAACAAGCGCGCCACCTTGCCTTGGCATCGGCTCCGTCCTCATCTTGCTCTGGGTTCTGCTGCCGTCCCCCGTCTCGGCCCAGGCGCCTTTCTACACCGATGACACCGGGGTGACGGAGCCTGGCACGTTGCATGTCGAAGCTTCCGATGAATTCGACGGACTGCAGGCCACGCAATATCCCGACCTTCGTCAAAACACCGCAAATCTGAAGGTCAATGTCGGTCTGCCGCACGGTTTCGAGTTGGACGTGGATGCTCCGTACATCACCATCGAGCGACCGTACGGAACTCGCAGTTCCCGGGGCATTGGCGACACTAACCTCGGAGTCAAGTGGCGCCTGCCCGAAGCCTCCACGGCCTCACACTTGCCCGCGTTTGCCGTGAGTTTTTACACGGAATTTCCGACCGGCGATACCCGGCAGGAACTCGGGTCGGGTCTGATCGATTACTGGCTTAATTTGATCGCGCAGGTGCCCGTGTCCGAGCGCACCCGTTTTAATGTCAATCTGGGTGTGCTGTTCGCCGGCAACACCAGCACGGGCGTCGTCGGCATCGAAACCAGGCGCGGGCGCGTCTACGTAGGTGGCCTTTCCGTCGTGCACGACTTCAGCCCCCATCTCACCATCGGCACCGAGGTCTTCGGCGCCATGGCGGATACGAACGGTCTCAACCGCACGCAGCTGCAAACCATGCTGGGAGCGCAATACGCGATTCGCGACGGAATGGCTGTTTATTGTGGGCTCATTGCCGGCGCCTACTCCGCCAGTCCAAGGATGGGCGGGCAAATCGGAATCACCTTGGATTTTCCGCATTTCTTCGATTTGCCCCACCATAGTCCATCAAACCGTGCCGCGACGGACCTCGCGGGCGGCGGTCGGCCTCAAACCCATACTCTCACCCCTGGAGTTCCCGATGACTTGTAATCCGGATGTGCTGAAGAGCGTTCCCCTGTTTGCGTTGCTCGACGAAGAGGAGACCGCAGTTCTCGCCGCCCAGGTTGAGCTGAAGCAATTTGCAGCTCGGGAACGCATCTATAAACAGGGGCAGCCCGGAGGCCAGGCCTACGTGATGCTGTCCGGCAAGGTACAGGTCAGCACGGTCGACGAGGATCATCAGGAGGTCGTGGTCGATGAGCCGGCGGCCGGCGAGTTCTTCGGTTTCGCATCGATGCTTGAGCAGACCCCACATCAGACGAGCGCCACGACCCTCGCAGAAACCTCGTGTCTGGAAGTATCGCGCGACGACATTGCCATTCTGCTGGAGCGAAAGCCGATGGCCGGCATGGATCTACTGACGGCGCTGAGCCGGCAATTACACGCCTCTCAACAACTGGTTCGAATGCGCGCCAGCCGCAACCCGAACGAGCTCATTGAAGAGAAATCCACGTTTGGCGAGCGGATTGCGGATCACGTCGCACGATTCGGCGGTTCGTGGAGATTCATCATTACCTTCGGCGTCCTGATGGCGATTTACACGGCGATCAATGTCATCCTGGGAACCAAAGCGTGGGATCCTTATCCCTTCATTCTGCTCAATCTGTTTCTCTCGATGCTCGCTGCACTTCAGGCGCCAGTGATCATGATGAGTCAAAATCGTCAAGACACCAAGGACCGTCTGCGCGGTGAGCTGGACTTCGATGTCAATCGTCGCGCTGCCTCTGACATTCAGGGGCTGTCCCGCAAATTGAACTTGCTGGATGAAAAAATCGATGACATCGGAGCACTGCTGCGCCACCGAGACTCGGGCACGCCTTCGCCGTGATAACCGAAGCGGCAGCAGGAAACACCAATCGGCGCTTGCAAAGCTTCAGGTCACATCAACATCACTGCGCTTCAGTAAGTAATCAAGACCGCCAACGCGGTACCAACGGTATCCGTAGGCTTCGAGCATGACTCGGTGGCGGCCACCGGTATCGGGCTGGCTGTGATCATCGGAGAGCAGGTTGACGAGCACTTGATTGGGAACGTCTAGCCCGACGGTGAATCTGATCTCTCGAGGCGTCGAGGCAAGGTTGTGTATGAATAACACCGAGTTATTGCGCCAGTCATAGCGGATCGCCAGTACGGATATATCGTTCGTGGCGATCAAGTCGAAGTCCCCCCAACCTACTTCGGGGATTTCTTTGCGCATTCTGATGATGCGCTCCATCCAGTTGAGCGGGGAATTTGCATCGCGGCGCTGTTGCGCGGCATTCACGTGCAGGTAGCCGAAAGGTCCTTCGCTGATGATGGGAAGAATCGGCTTTGCGCTCTTTGTGAAGCCTGCTTGCGGTTCGGTCGACCATTGCATCGGGGTGCGGGCGCAGTTTCTTTCAGGCAGCGATAGATCATCGCCCATTCCGATCTCATCGCCGTAACGCAGCACCGGCGTCCCGGGCAATGTGAACATCAGGCTATAGGCCAGCTCGATGCGGCGTCGATCGCCGCCGAGCATCGGCGCCAGCCGGCGGCGGATACCGCGATCGTAAAGCTGCATCGACTTGTCGGGCCCGAAAGCCTCGAACACGGCGTCGCGTTGTCGCTTCGTCAGCCTTCCAAGGTCCAACTCGTCATGGTTGCGAAGAAACAAACCCCACTGCGCGGTCTTCGGACGAGGCTTGGTGGCCTTGAGCGCCTTTTTCAAAGGCCGCACATCACCCGCCGCCAACGCAAAGAACAGATTTTGGTTGGCTTCGAAGTTGAACATCATGTGCATGCGATCGCCGGCACGCCCGAAATACTGCATGTCCGTGTCCGGTAAGACATTCGCTTCCGCCAGAATGATGGCATCGCCTTCGCGCCACTGCAGAAATTCGCGAAACGTCCGCAACATGTCGTATTGCTCAACCGGCTTGGCGACCGTGGGGCCTTTCGTGGCGATGACGAATGGAACGGCGTCCATCCGGAAGCCGGACACACCGAGTTGAATCCAAAAACCCATGATCTTGAGGATCTCAGCCTGCACGTGCGGGTTCGCGGTATTGAGGTCGGGCTGAAAGTCGTAGAAGCGATGGAAATACCACGCACGGGCGCGCGGCTCGAAGCTCCACGTTGACTTTTGAACCCCCGGAAACACCATGCCCTTGTTCGCATTGCGCGGCTTCTTCTTTGACCAGACGTACCAATCGCGATACGGGGACTCAGGATCCTTGCAGGCCTCTTTGAACCAGGCATGTTCATTCGAGGTGTGATTGACGACCAAGTCGATGATCACGCGAATGCCGCGTTGCTTTGCGGCATGGGTGAACTCCACGAAGTCTCCCAAGGTGCCAAAGCGCGAATCCACGTCGTAGTAGTTGGAAACATCGTAGCCGTCATCGCGGCAGGGCGAGGACTGAAAAGGCATCAACCAGATGGCCGTGACGCCTAAACCTTGCAGGTAATCGAGACGCCGCATCAGGCCCGCGAAATCGCCCACCCCATCGCCGCTGGCGTCCATGAAAGTCGCGACGGACAGGCAGTAAACGACTGCGTTTTTGTACCACAGGTCATTGATCATGGCGGATCCGCGGTGATAGGTGTCTCGAGCCTGAGGATCACGCCTTCATTGGGTCGCAAAGACAGGTGGGTAGGCGTCATGGCTATTCCTTGGTCCACATAGGTGGACAGCAAAGCGGCGGAAGCCCGGCCCGCGGACTCCAGGGGAAAATCCGCGGCATGCGGGCCCAGATTCAGCACGACCAGCAATCGCTCATCCTGTGTGTAGCGGATAAAGCTGAGTATATCCACGGAACCGGCCACCGCCTGATATTCACCGACCGATAGCGCCGCGTGCGTTTTGCGCAAATCGAGCAGACGTCGATACAGCGACAACATAGAACTGGGTTCAATCTCCTCCGCCTC
>DASWUU010000160.1:0-12487 GCA_036401515.1 Steroidobacteraceae bacterium | reverse complement strand
GCTAATCACTATCCTTTTCTACTCAGTCGTCTCCGCTTCTGTTTCGCTCGCTATCGCCGGGCTGAAACACGATTGGCCGCAAATAGTCATTGGGATCGACCAGCCACAGGGTGTCGGGCCACGTATTTTGCGGCACATTCGCAGCGCGCAAGGCATCATAGAACCCGACTTTCCATTCTAACGAGGAGCCTTCCACGGCAACGGCGGTCACGTGGTTGGGAATGAAAAACCGCGGCCGCACGTGCTCGATATAGGTAACGATGTCGCGCTCGCCATTCTGACTGTAGCCGAGACTCACCACGGATCCTAGCTCGACGTCGACGGGTCCCAAGCCATCCATGATCGAGGCCAGGTTCGCGCCCACTGTCTTACCGTTTACGGTGACACCCGGGAAACACCCCGTGACACTTTGACCTGGCTCGTTCGGTACACCGGCCGAGTTGTTATTGGGCAGCGCGCAGCTGTCGACAATATCTCCCGTGGTGTTGTGCCAGACAAATCTAAACTTGTCATCTCCGTTCACCGTAAACACATAGAACAATGATATCGGGCCTCCCGCACCCGTGCGGGCAGTGGCGATATTCATGACAGTGGACAGCGACGTCCCCGCCGGGAAGAGCATGGGATCTCGGGGATCCTGCAAATTACAAGGAAATGTGTTGCCCTTCGTCAGCGTGGGCACGCAAGCGCCGCCGACTGTCGCTGCGATGGGCACGGCATCCGGGTCATTCACACCGGTGTTGGTCGAGTGCAAGTGCTTAAACACGCTTATTTTGATGGCCGGCTCGAAATCGTTGATTGCAACTATCTGCGATCCCGGCGTTGAACCGCGAGTGGTGAGCGGCTTGCAAACCACCGTGGCAACCGGCGTGTAGCCGCTCGCAAAGTTACGCGCGGCATCAATGGCCATGTTGTCGCAAGTTTCCGGGGAGGCGTAGATCACCGCTCCGGTTTGCTGCGCAATGTACGCCGCGTTGTCAGCGTGGTCGAAGTGCCCGTGGCCCAAAAAAATCGCTTCCGGCTTCAAGTCAACCAAATCCTGTATGACAAGAGGAGTTCGTCCCGGCACAACTTCGAGTCTCGTGACAAAACTGTCCAGGAGAACCACATGCCCCTTCATCGAGGCGCCAAAAGTGGCGTTGGTGAGCCAGGAGAAGACAACCTTGTCGTCTCGCACCCTCCCGGTACTCGGGTCAACATTTTCCAATCCAAAAATTTTCTGGCGGGCCGCGACCAGCGCCGCATTGCTGGGCTTTGCCATCGCTTGACCCACGAACGGGCCTGATATCAAAGCCATGCCAACCATTGTGAATGCTATTTTTCGCATGTGATTTCCCCCAGTGGCCTTTATCTGATTCTGCGATCGGAGTCTATATTCGGCCCGTAGTTAAGAGGCGTCAACGAAAGTTATGCAAAGACCCAAAGGATTTTGGCGTACGACAATTGCCTTACACGTAATCCCCTAAAAACGCGTCAGGGCAACACGGCATCTCCAAGATGCCGCCATGCAATCACGCGTTGTTTTTGCTCCCCGAGCTTTTCGATTCCCAAATGCATTTCGTCTCCGGCTTTGAGAAAAAGAGGCTCTGGTTTGCGGCCTAACCCCACGCCGGGAGGCGTCCCTGTGATCAGAAGATCCCCGGCATACAGCGTTATGAATTGACTGACATAGGCCACCAGCTGCCGCACCGGGAAAATCATTCGCTGCGTGTTTCCGGTTTGCATTCGCCGGCCGTTGAGATTCAAAAACAGGTCAAGCTTTTGAGGGTCGCCGACTTCGTCAGCCGTCACCAGCCACGGCCCTACGGGTCCAAAGGTGTCGCAGCCTTTGCCTTTGTCCCATTGCGTGCCCCGCTCTAGTTGAAAGGCGCGCTCGGATATGTCATTCACGAGCACGTATCCCGCGATGCAGTCGAGTGCCTCGCCTTCGCCGACGTATCGCGTCGTGCGGCCGAGAACGACGCCCAATTCCACCTCCCAATCACTTTTCACCGAATCCTTCGGCAGCATTACATCGTCATTTGGACCGCTAAGACTGCTGATTGCCTTGGTGAACATGGGAGGCTCGGTGGGAATCGGCAGATGCGCTTCCTTCGCGTGGTCGGCGTAGTTGAGGCCAATCGCAATAAATTTGCCTATCCCGTTGAGCGGAACGCCCAGCCGCGGCGTACCCCTGACGATCGGCAGCTCATCATGGTTAAGCGCGGCCAGACGCGCGAGGCTGGCCGGGGTCAGGGTTTCAGGGGAGATATCCTTGATATGGGCCGACAAATCGCGAATCAGACCCTTGCTGTCGAGAAGGCCCGGTCTTTCCGCCTTGGCGGGCCCGTAACGCAATAATTTCATGACTGGTATTCCTAAGCTGTCACCCATTTCAATGATACGTGGCTCGAACGTCACATGCAGGATGATTCTGACCGGAAGCAAAGCTCCCGCTTCCTTGCGGCGTCCAGGGATGGCGGCTAAGTTCACGCCAAGTGGAACATCCCGCTAACATCACTGCTGCGCATCGGGATATGCACTTCGTCCGTGTGCGCGGAGCGCGGGACCACAACCTCAAGAACATCGACGTTGATCTTCCCCGCGATGCGCTCGTTGTCTTCAGCGGTGTATCAGGTTCAGGCAAGTCCTCGCTGGCGTTCAGCACTCTGTACGCTGAAGCACAACGTCGTTATTTCGAGTCTGTGAGTCCCTATGCGCGACGCCTCATCGACCAGGTGGGCGTTCCGGACGTCGACAGCATCGAAGGACTTCCGCCGGCGGTGGCTCTACAACAACAGCGCGGCACGCCGAGTACCCGTTCATCCGTTGGCAGCGTAACCACCTTGCACAATTTTGTGCGCATGCTCTATTCGCGCGCCGGCTCCTATCCGCGCGGACAGCCCATGCTCTACGCCGAAGAATTTTCACCCAATACGCCGCAAGGTGCTTGTCCAAATTGCCATGGTTTGGGCTACATCTATGATGTCGCGGAACAATCGATGGTCGCAGACAACTCGCTCTCGATACGCGACGGAGCGATTGCCGCCTGGCCCTCAGCGTGGCAAGGACATAACCTACGCGATATTCTGGTAAGCCTGGGCTTCGACATCGACAAGCCATGGCGGAATCTTTCCAAGAAAGACCGCAACTGGATTCTCTTTTCCGAAGAGCAGCCGACTGTGCCGGTATACGCCGGTTTCACTCCCGCCGAGACGCGTCAGGCCCTGCGCCGCAAAGCTGAACCCAGTTATCAAGGCACCTTCATGGGGGTCAGGAAATACGTCCTGCATACCTTCGCAACTACCCAAAGCGCGATGATGAAAAGGCGAGTTGCGCGTTTCATGACGGCCACGTTGTGCCCTCAGTGCCGGGGCAAACGGCTCAAGCCTGAGGCTCTTACAGTCAAATTTGCCGGCTATGACATCGCCGCGCTGTCGCACTTGCCGCTGTCGCAGCTTTCGCAAATTCTGCGGCCCACTGCCGCCGGCAGCTTTGAACCGGGGCCGCGCAGCGCAGCTCTCTCGGAAGAGAAGCGGATAGCCGCGCAACGAATTGCCAAAAACGTTCTGGAGCGCATTCAGACGCTGCAAGAATTGGGTCTCGGGTATTTGTCGCTCGAACGCGCCACACCCACCCTGTCTCCGGGAGAGCTGCAACGACTGAGACTGGCGACTCAAATTCGCTCCAATTTGTTCGGCGTGGTTTACGTGCTGGATGAACCCTCGGCCGGGCTGCATCCATCCGACACAGAAGCGTTACTCAGGGCGCTCGATCAACTGAAAGCCTCCGGCAACTCCCTCTTCGTCGTGGAGCACGACCTGGACGTCATGCGCCGGGCGGATTGGATAATCGATGTGGGCCCCGGCGCCGGAGAGCAGGGAGGAGAAATATTGTATAGCGGTCCATCACGGGGCTTGCGGCATGTGACGGCTTCGCGCACCGCGCAGTATCTCTTTAATCCACCGACGCTGCGCCGACGGCAGGTGCGCGCACCGCGCGGATGGCTGATCCTTAAGGGCACGACTCGAAACAATCTGCGCTCGGTGGATGCGGCATTTCCCGTCGGCGTATTCACGGTGGTCACGGGAGTATCCGGCTCGGGCAAATCGACCCTGGTAAGTCAAGCGCTCGCCGGTGCGATGACAGACCGGCTGGGACAGAGTAAACATGTGGCAGAAGACGCGGATATTGCTGATCAACCCACGCTGGCGGTGGAGGGCACGGATGGCAGCATCGTCGGCGCCGAGGTGTTTGGGCGTATTGTCACGGTGAATCAGAAACCGATTGGCCGCACACCGCGCTCGAACCTCGCCACTTATACGGGCTTATTCGATGAGGTGCGCAGACTCTTCGCGGCCTTGCCCGCCGCCAAGGCACGCCGTTATTCCGCGAGTCGTTTTTCGTTCAACGTCGCCGAAGGCCGGTGCCCCAAGTGCGAAGGTGAAGGGTTCGTCTGCGTCGAATTGCTTTTTATGCCCAGTGTTTATGCGCCCTGCCCCGTGTGCCACGGTGCCCGCTACAACGAGCAGACGTTGAAAATACGGTATCGCGCCAAGACCATCGCCGAGGTGCTCGGGTTAACCGTCGATCAGGCCTGCCAATTTTTTGCAACCGACGTCGGTGTATTCAGACCTCTGCGCCTGCTTCGCGACATGGGCCTGGGTTACTTGCGTCTCGGCCAACCGGCGACCGAGCTGTCCGGCGGCGAAGCGCAACGAATCAAGCTTGCCACGGAATTGCAGCGAGTGCCCCGTGGATCGACGTTATACGTGATCGACGAACCCACCATTGGATTGCACCCGTCAGATGTGGACAGATTGCTTGTGCAGCTCGATGCGCTGGTGGAAGCCGGCAACACCGTCATCGTCGCCGAGCACGAAATGCGCGTGGCGGCGGCAGCCGATTGGATCATCGATATGGGCCCGGGTGCCGGAGATGAAGGCGGCCGCGTGGTCGCGGCCGGCACGCCTGCCGACATTGCCGCTCACGAGGAAAGCCGCACCGCGGCGTATTTGGCACCCTTGATCATGAAGCAGCAGTCGCAGCAGTCCGACGCGTAATCGCGCAGTCCGCTTACAACTGCGACGCAGGCGTGCGGCGACCATCAGTCAATGCAAACTAAAAATCCATCTTCCTCGGACACGGACCTCGACCCGATTCGCCGCAAACTCGTCGGCAAGGTCTTGGCGACGGGAATTGTACTGGCCGGCGCCGGGGCCGCGCTCGCGCAAAATCGCACCGATACGGAACCGCGATCACTTGACGGACAACCCATGCCGGAACCGCCTCCCGAGGTCAGTGCCGGACCAGTCTCCCCAAATCGCGGCTCGAGCCTCAAAGGAAAGGTCGCGGTGGTCACGGGCGCCGCCCGCGGCATTGGTAGAGCAATCGCCGTTGAATTCGCTGCCAACGGGTCAGACGTCATCGTCATCGATATTGCGGGCCCTGTGAGCAGCGCCTCCGATGCAAAAGCGGCCACGCCCGAGGACCTGTCGGAAACAGTGCGCCAAATAAAATCATATGGCCGGCGCAGCGAAGCGATACGCGCAGATATTCGGGATATTTCAGCACTGCGCAAAGCTGCGGACGCCATCGAAAGCAAGTACGGGAAAATCGACATCGTGGTGGCGGACGCCGCGATTCAGCGCTGGAAACCTCTGCTGGAAATGCAGGATGCCGACTGGTTTGACGTCATCGATAATAATCTCAATGGAACGGCAAACACGATTCGCGCATTCGCACCAAAAATGGTGCCGAAACGCCACGGCAGAATCATTGTTTTGTCGTCCATGCAAGGCAGGCACGGCACCAAGGACGGGGCGAGTTACTCAGCCTCAAAATGGGGAATACTTGGCCTCATGAAGTCGGCTGCCCTCGAGTTCGGGCAGTACAACATCACTGTAAACGCACTCATTCCAGGCCTGGTCGACACACCGCTGACGCGCTACAACAAACGTCTGGTCGAGAGCATGGCGGAGAGCGGCCACAAAACCCAAGGCAACCCCACGCCTCAGGAAGCCTGGGACGTGCGGGCGGCTACAGTCGCTTTGAAGGTAGGCTGGCTGCAACCTGAGGATATTTCCCCCGCGGCCGTATTTCTTGCGTCGGATGCCGCCGCGATGGTCACTGGAGCGGAGTATGAGGTGACGGGCGGCGACAGCGCGAAAGACGTGTAGAACCTGACAAGCTCGGCGGTCAATCGTCGTCCGTGCTTCTGCTGAAGGCCATGTACAGCAAAGCCACAGCGATGGCAGTGCCCGCCGCGACCGCGACCCAGGGATTCTCCTGGACATACTCCACTACAGAACCTGTCACCTGGCGAAGCTTTTCAGCGCCGAGTTGCACTTGATCGGATGCTGCGCTCTTCGCTTGAGCGATTCCCGACTCCACCTTGGCCCGAAGCCTTCTAATTTCCGGATTGCTCGCATCCTGCAATTTCGATAGAAGCTCCTCCGCCTGAGATACCAACTGATCCATCGCATTGTTGTTCATCGCCGACTCCTGGGTGTCATCCCTTGTGGTATTGAAGTGTTGCTTATTGGTTACGTACCGCATGTAGGAGGAGCGAGCCGATCGCTGGCGGTGCATTCCCACATTATGGCGGATCCGGCAGTTGCGGCCCATGCGCCGCGGCCTGCTAGCATATCAAGGTAACCACCAACTTGAGAATCATGACCACCCTATTCGACCCGATTCAGATCGGACGCATCACTTGTCGCAACAGAATTTGGATGGCGCCTTTGACGCGAGGACGCGCCACTCGAGACCATGCTCCGACTCAACTCATGGCGACCTATTACACGCAGAGAGCCTCGGCGGGACTGATCATCTCGGAAGCCACTGGAATCAGTCTCGAGGGCAGCGGCTGGCCTTATGCCGGCGGCCTCTGGACTTCGAACCACGTGTCACATTGGAAGAGCGTGACCGATTCCGTCCACCAGGCAGGCGGGCGCATATTCGCACAGCTTTGGCACATGGGCCGATTGGTACATCCGTCGGTGCATGGCGTTCAGCCCGTGTCGGCCAGCGAAACCACCGCGCCCGGCAAGGCGCACACGTACGAAGGCAGGCAACCTTACGTGGCGGCTCGGGCGCTCTCGATCGAAGAAATTCCGCGCGTCGTGGGCGATTACGTCACGGCCGCACGAAACGCGATCGATGCGGGCTTCGACGGGGTGCAACTGCACGGCGCGAACGGCTATCTCATCGATCAATTCCTGCGCGACGGCAGCAACAGGCGTAGCGACGCCTATGGGGGCCCGATCGCAAACCGCATTCGCCTGCTTCTGGAGGTGGTTGCGGCGTTGGCAGGCGCTGTCGGCGCGGATCGGACCGCGGTTCGCCTCTCACCGAACGGCGATTCGCAGGGCGTCGATGACACCAACCAGTCGGAATTGTTTCCGGCTGCCGCCGCGGCCTTGGGTGCAATGGGCATTGCATTTCTGGAATTGCGGGAACCGGGTCCGGATGGCACATTTGGGAAATCTGATCGCCCGCCGGTGGCCCCCCTCATCCGCAAAGCATTCAAAGGACTGTTGGTGCTCAACTCGGATTTTGACTTCGCGCGCGGGCAGGCCGCCGTTGCCGCCGGTGCGGCGGACGCCATCACCTTCGGGCGAAAATTCTTGGCGAATCCCGACCTTCCTGACCGCTTTGCAAAAGATATTGCGCTGAACGCCGGCGACCAGAAAACCTGGTATTCGCAGGGCGCTGAGGGCTATGTCACCTATCCAGAGGCAGTCGCGGGATGAACAACACGCAGCGCCAGCTCCTCGCAGGAGACTTTGACTGCATCATCATAGGGGCTGGAACGGCGGGCTGTATTTTGGCCAATCGACTCTCGGCCGACCGCAAGCGGCGGGTATTGCTTCTTGAGGCCGGCGGGCTCGACAACTGGATTTGGTACCATGTTCCAGCCGGCTATTTATTCACCATCGGTAATCCGCGATCGGATTGGATGTTCAGGACCGAGCAGGAGCCCGGACTCAACGGACGATCCCTCGCTTATCCGCGCGGCAAAGTGATTGGTGGCTCGTCGTCCATCAACGCCATGATCAGCATGCGCGGCCAGGCGGCCGATTATGATGGATGGCAATCACTGGGCTTGGTGGGGTGGGGATGGAAGGACGTGTTGCCGGCCTTCCGCAATCTGGAAGATCACTTCCTCGGAGAGAGTGAGCACCACGGAATCGGCGGCGGCTATCGCGTCGAGGCACCGCGTGTCTCCTGGCGAGTGCTAGATGCTGTGCGGGACGCCGCCATTGAACTCGGCATTCCACGGGTCGAGGACTTCAATTGCGGCGATAACGAAGGCGTTTGCTATTTTCATGTCAATCAGAAGCACGGCAGACGCTGGTCGGCGGCACGTGGATTTTTGAAGCCAGCCCTGGCTCGCAGCAACTTGCGTCTGGAAACGCAAGTGATGGTCGAGCGGAGAATCATCGAGAATGAACGCGCACGCGGAGTGCAATTTTCGCGCAACGGCCAGAGATGCGAGGCCCGCACGGCCGGAGAAATTGTTTTATCGGCGGGCGCCATCGGTTCGCCGCAAATACTCAGCCTGTCAGGAATCGGCAGGCACGAGTGGCTCGCCGCGCTCGGCATCAAGACGCTAAGGGACCGGCGAGGCGTGGGCTCGAATCTTCAAGACCACCTGCAGCAGCGCGCGATTTACAAAGTCAGCCATGTGAAGACTTTGAATCAAACATACCATTCATGGCTTGGACGAGCATGGATGGGCCTCGACTACGCGCTGCGCCGGCGCGGGCCGTTGACCATGGCTCCATCGCAACTCGGGATTTTCATGCGCTCGGATCCGACACAGACGCGAGCGAATATCGAGTTTCATGTGCAACCTTTGTCTCTCGACAAGTTTGGGGATCCTCTGCACCGGTATCCCGCGATCACCTTGAGTGCATGCAATTTGCGCCCGACCTCTCGAGGCACCGTACGCCCTCGTTCCGCCGATCCATTCGTGCCACCCATGATCGCGCCGAATTATCTTGATACCCTTACGGACCGAGCGGTGGCAGCGGATGCCATTCGGTGCACCCGTCGCATCATGCAACAAGCCGCTCTTCACGGGTTCGATCCTGAAGAGTTTTTACCCGGCCCGAGGGTGGGCGATGACACCGAGTCCTTAGCCGCAGCCGCAGGGGATATCGGAACCACCATATTCCATCCCGTGGGAACCGCAAAGATGGGGCGGGCGACGGATCCGGAAGCGGTGGTCGATGCGCGGCTGCGTGTTCACGGCATCGAGGGTCTGCGGGTGGTCGATGCCTCGATCATGCCCACCATAACCTCCGGCAACACCAACACACCGACGGCAATGATTGCCGAGAAAGGGGCGCAGATGATCCGGGAGGATCTGCGCTGAGAAGCTCTACCGATGCACGGTAATCGAGGGATCCAACTGGCTTAGCGCATCCGCCGCCGATGTCCTGCCGGTCCTCGAAATATCTTCATCGGTGTACGACCGCCCAAAGCTGCGGCAATTCGACTTGCCCTCAGCTATTCGGCTACCTGTGTCGGCGAGGCAATTAGGATCCACGACCGCGGAGACCGGCGGTTTTGCCGTCGCATTCGGGGAGGTCGTTGCGCAGCCGCACAGAACGAAAGCTGCGGCCACCGTGCCCGCCATCAACATATTTAATTTCATAAAATCCTCCTGCACACGGATTTTACGTCAACTCACCGCCGCGCGCACGCGCTCCTGCCTCGCCGGCCCCAAAAAGGGCTTTTAAATGAACGTCGACCAATCCGCGGACGTGATCAGGGTGTTGCTGCCGCGTAAGTGGTGAATGAGCGTGCACCCGATGGACTCCCGATCTTCTTGGCGTACAAACAGGATGGATCGACCGAGGTTGCGCCGAACCTGCTGCAGCACGCCAATATAGGAGGCTGCGGGCTCGCACATCCGCCCAAATAAGCTACCAAACGAAGCGCCGTTCAGGACATCATCGAGTTCACGCAGCATTTTGGAAAGATTCACAGGATCGCGGTTGTGTAGATCGTTGATCGACGACTGCACCGCCCGTTGTTCTGCCTCGACCATTGCTCTATCAAGATCGTCGGTTCGGCAATCGCCTCGGGCAATCCGCAACGCGCTATCCACGTTCATAATCTCCAGGTCTGTTCCAACCTCCGCCAGAAACCGACGGGCGCGACGGGAGATAGCCCATCGGCGTTGAGGCACTAGCAAATCGCAAAGCACAGCGTTGGTGGCTGATGCGGCTCCAAAAAAACGCGTGCTTCTGCACAGTTGGCGGTCGAGCTTCGCATAAAGCAGTGCGCGCCGCCGATATGTATTGCCGGTAATATTACTGGCACTGCCTAGGACCTCGTTCGCCTCGGTCAAAGCCGGTGCGCTAGCGCTAATGCTTGGTCATTCCGTCTGGCTTCAGCACGACCTTGGTTACCTCGTTCTGCTTCTCCTTGAAAATTCGATAACCTTCGGGCGCGTCCTCCAAACTGAGGCGATGACTGATCAAGAAAGTCGTGTCCAACTTCCCGTCCAGAATCATTTGCAAGAGCTGCGGCATATATTTTTGTACGTGCGTTTGTCCGCTCTTCACCGATAGGCCTTTTTCCATTAGCGCGCCGATCGGGAATTTGTCCGTGACGCCGCCGTAGACGCCGGGGATGGATATGCGCCCGCCCTTGCGGCATGCAATGATGACCTGCCGCAAGCCGTGCGTTTGGTCGGTGACTAGCTTAACGGCCGCCTTTACTTTGTCCATGACGGCATCCGCGGAGAAGCCGTGACTTTCCATGCCAACTGCGTCGATACAGGCATCAGGTCCTATACCGCCGGTGAGCTCAACCAGCGCTTCGCGCACGTCGACTTCATCGAAATTGATGACCTCTGCGCCCATAGATTTCGCGAGATCGAGCCGATGCGTAAAGTGATCGATCGCTATAACCCGGTGCGCCCCCAACGCGAAAGCGCTCTGTACGGCGAAGAGGCCTACCGGGCCGCAGCCCCAGACCGCGACGGTGTCATTGGGGCCTATTTCGCAATTCTCGGCCGCCATCCATCCCGTGGGCAGAATGTCGGATAAAAATAGAACTTTCTCATCCTCGATTCCCTCCGGAATGACTATAGGTCCAACATCGGAATAGGGCACCCGCACATATTCAGCTTGACCACCCGCGTAGCCGCCGGTGAGATGCGAGTAGCCGAACACTCCCGTCATCGGATACCCGTAAAGGAATTCGGACATGTCCGCGGTTTCCGCAGGATTGCTGTTGTCGCAGGCAGAAAATTGCTGCTGCTTGCAAAAAAAACACTGGCCGCAGGCTATCACAAAGGGCACTACGACCCGCTGTCCCACCTTGAGCTTGTTATTTCCGGGGCCGACTTCCACGACTTCCCCCATGAACTCGTGGCCGAGCACATCCCCCGCTTTCATGGTCGGAATGGTATGGTCATACAAATGCAAATCCGAGCCGCAAATTGCGGTGGAAGTGATTTTGATGATGGCATCGCGTGGATTCACAATCTTGGGATCGGGAATCGTATCTACTCGGACGTCGTGTTTTCCGTGCCAGATAAGTGCGCGCATTCATTTAACTCCTAATATAAACTCGTAAGCTTCGCTACGCGCGCCGCGCAACATCCGGCGCGGCTGCGGTCGATATCTCGCCTGTTTCCATCAACTGCTTAAATCGACGCAAGTCCTGGCGGGCCTGGATTTTGGGTTCTTTTTGAAACAACTTGGCGATGAGCTTGCCAAGCGCACCGCCGGGTGGGTCGTAAACGATCGTGACTGTGACTACAGTGCCTCGGCCATCCTGTGAATCGCGAAATTCGACACGGCCGCTGTTCCGCACGCTCGCCCCCTCGAGAGAACGCCAAGCAATCAGTGCGCCCGGCTCCTCATCTATAATCTCCGCGTCCCACTCGACGGTTTTTCCGGCAGGCGCTTCCACCACCCAGTGCGATCGACGTGTGTCCATCACCGTGACGCTTTGGATGTTGTGCATGAACCGCGGTAGGTTCGCGAAGTCTCGCCAGAAGACAAACAATTCTGCGCGCGGCCTATCGATGGTGACGCTGCGGCCGACCAGCACATCATCTTTACGTGCCTCGACGTGCTCCCCGTTGAGCACGGCAGGATTTGGATTCTTGGCGGCCGATAAAGGCGCATCGCCGTGCTCTGTAGTTGAAGTACGCTCTGCCATAGCGGTTTCCTCGCGCATTGATCTGGAAATAGTTGACAAGAGCTTGCGATTCTGCGGACCAACCGAATAGTCGCCATAGGACCCATGTTTTTGTAAGGAATCGCGCACGGTCTTGTCGGCCGCGCCGTCTGACAGTGATATCCGGCACGCGTCGCTTGGCAGCATCCGATGGATGTCCTGCGCCAAAGCGCGTCTGCTAAAGTTTTGGGCAGAGTGCGTTTCGAATCTTAGGAGAGTCTTATGAATGCAGTTCCTCGTAAGCTTGCGGTGGTCACAGGCGCATCGACAGGCATCGGTCTCGAGCTCGCGCGATTGTGCG
>DASWUU010000159.1:0-26251 GCA_036401515.1 Steroidobacteraceae bacterium | reverse complement strand
AAGCGCGCCCGCCGCGGCCGGCATCCAAAATGGGCTGATGTGCCATGTATCCATCAGCAGCTTGCCAACAGATTTGACCGCTCCCGAGGACACGATAAAGCTTGCGCACAAAATGGCTCCTAGCACTTCAGATGTACGCCGGCCCTCCATGAAGCCGAACACCAGGCCCCAAATCAGTCCCAAGGGGAGGCCGTTCAAGAACATCGCTATGACGTTCCATGGAGCAGGCACGACGGCGAAGAGCAGCAGCGCCAGCCACGAGAGGAATATTAGCGCGAGGATGGCGGCAGCGCGCTTATTCGGCGTGACTTCTGCAATCAGCTTCACGCCGATCAATTTGGAGACGGCGTAACCCAGCACTTGCGCCAGCACCAGCGCGATTTTGTAATCCAGCTCGAAATGCCACCCGGGCACTGCAGTGAAAATGGCGACCGAAAACGGCTTGCGAAAGGCATACATCGAGAAATAAGCCGCAAAGCCGGCTAGCCCCGCGAAGGTCGTGAACAGTATCGGGTTGGCTCTTTCGAGCACCTTGCGAAGCTTGGTAGTCAAGCTGCTAAGTTTATGCTCAAAATTCAGTGCGGATTTTATTTGCCGCCGGCAGGTTGCTGCAACAAATCCGTCATGTATGTGTAGTAATTAAGTAGGGGATTCCATGACTATTCCATCGAGCCAGCCATAAGCCTTAAGTCTGCCGTCTCGGGCACGTATGACCTTGCGGTGATCGGTTCGGGAATCATCGGTCTGTCATGTGCACGCGCTGCCGCCGTTCGCGGGCTAAGGGTGATTGTCATCGACCGCGACTCCCGGGCGAACGGTGCTTCGGTGCGCAACTTCGGCTTCATAACAGTGACGGGGCAGGAGCGTGGTACGTCCTGGGTGCGCGCGCGACGCACCTGCGCAATATGGGAAGAAATGGCCGAGCAAGCCGGCTTCCCGATCCTGCAGCGGGGTCTCTGGATGATGACGCGCAGGCCGGAATCCGTGGCGGTCCTAGAGGCTTTCTTGAAGACCGAAATGGGCGAGGGGTGCGAGATTTTAAGCCGCGATGCCGCACGTGCGCTCTGCGGTGAGATCGTGAACAAGCAGGTGCAAGCGGTACTTCGAAGCTCCGTTGACCTTCGCGTCGAATCGCGAGTGGCGGTCCCAAAAATCGCCGAATGGCTTGCTGCGCGCCGGGCTGTAGTCTTTTTGAGAGAGAGCGCTGCGTTATCCGTCGAACCGCCGCGGATCGAGACCTCCTGTGGCACGGTCTCAGCGGGGGCGGCGGTGGTTTGCCCCGGGGACGATATGGCATCGCTATTTCCAGAGCAGATCGCGAAGTACAATGTGACCCGCTGTAAGCTGCAGATGTTGCGTCTGGAGGATCCCGGCTTTCGTTTGCCGGCACCTGTGATGTCCGATTTGGGATTGGTCAGGTACGCGGGTTATTCCGCGCTTTCGGAAGCGCAGGCCTTGCGCGCAAGACTTGAGAAGGAGCAGGGTGAGTACCTTCAACAGGGGATTCATCTGATCCTGGTGCAAAGTGCCGATGGCAGTCTCATCGTCGGTGATAGTCATCATTATGAGTCCACGCCGGATTGCTTTTCAGAGGACCGCGTCGATCGGCTCATTCTCGATGAGTTTACCGCGGCGACCGGTCGTGCCGCGCCTGATGTCCGCGAGCGCTGGATAGGCACCTATGCAGCTGCTCCCGGTCGCACCATGTTCGTGGATGCGCCGACGCGCAGTGTGCGCATCGTCATGATCACCAGCGGTTCTGGCGCATCCACCGGGTTCGCGATCGGCGAGGAAGTTATCGCCGATCTCTTTGGTGGGAGGGCGAGCTAATGGCCATACGTGATCTCTTTGATCTGGTGATTTTCGATTGGGCCGGCACCATGGTTGACTTTGGATGTCATGCACCCGTCATTGCGCTGCGTGAGGCATTCGCACGTCAGGGTGTTGCAATTACCGACGCCCAAGCGCGCCAGGATATGGGCAAGGCAAAGGCAGAGCACGTGCGCGCGCTGCTGCGCGATCCTGCCATCGACAAAGTATGGGTCGAAGCGCACGGCCGAGCGTCCACTGATGCGGATGTAGCAGAGGTGATGAAGGATTTGGGTCCGCTGATGCGCGATCAGGCGGAGCGCGCCGCGCGGCTGATCGATGGCGCGCGGGCGACTGTGGATTCCCTCCGTGTCGAAGGAATCAAGGTGGGCTCCTCGACGGGTTATACGCGCGAGATGATGGGGCCTGTGCTGCGCGAGGCAGCTGCACAGGGTTATGTTCCGGATCACCTGGTTTGTTCAGGCGAAACCCCGGCAGGACGACCGACACCCCTGATGATTTACAAGGCATGCGCGGAGCTTGGCGTGTGGCCCTTATCGCGCGTCGTCAAAGTCGACGATACCGAAGCGGGTGTCGCCGAGGGCCGCGCCGCCGGTTGCTTTACCGTCGGCATTTCGGCTTCTGGCAATGGCGTTGGACTCTCTCAGGAAGCCTTGTCGAAGCTGCCTGCCGCCGATCGCGCGGCCCTCATCGCGGCTGCGGAGAAGTCATTGCGCGAGGCCGGAGCAGACGTCGTGATTGACACGGTTGCACAGCTGATTCAGGTGCTGCGGTCAGCAGCCTAAGGCGGCATGCAACGAGCCGAGCTGGTATCCCGCGTGACGCAAGACAGCGGCACATTCTTGGGAGTTCATGTGCAGACGGGTGAAACAGTTGACGCCGTTGGTCTCGATGGATTGCGGCCGCGAATTTCGCAAGACACCAGCCAGTTCGACGCTCACGACGAGCACGTCGGTCAGATCCGGTTCTCCCCGGCCCCCCCGTTCGTGATCGTCCTGGTCGCCAACCGCCTCGCACATCGCATCTTCGAAGCCCCAGTTCTCCAATACTGCTTTGCCTATCGCCGCGTGCCAGCCTGCAATCATGTCTCGCAACGCAGGATCCAGGTGCAGCTTCTCCGCTTTCCCCACGGAGCGCACCATGATGTAGAGGCGGCCGATGCCATGCAGAAGACCGGTGAGAAATGCCTCATCGGGGCTGAACTTGGTGCGCCGTGCAATGACCTGGCAAATAGCCGCCACGGAAATACTTTGTTCCCATAAGACGTTAAGCGGTTTGGCAATCGACCGCAACGCGGGCGCCACACGCAATTGCTTGACGGCGAAAGCCATCACCGCGCTTTGCACCTGGCGATGGCCCAAGCGGGTGATCGCGCCGGGCAAATCCGTCAGATGTTTGCCAGATGGATTGAACGCCGCCGAATTGGCAACTTGCAGCAATCGCGCCGCGAGACGCGGCTCAGTGCCTACCAGCCGCACGATTTCTGAAAGCGTCACATTCGGTTGGGCCAGCGCTCTGCGGATGCGCATAACCACTTCAGGAAAAGAGGGGAGATTAACGGTTCCCTTCGAAACCTCGCCTGCGAGATTTGCAAGGAAGGCGAGCGCAGAGGCCCTCTCCTCCGCCGTGGTGGCAGCGCTGCTGGCGGTAGCGGATACGCTCCGATTGCCCGCTGATGGTGATGCGACATTTGCCATTGGTGATCACTGCTAAGATCTGCCCATCCCTAGCAACAGGTCCTTCCTAAGTTTTCGGCGGCTTCCGACGATTCTTTACAGAATAATTAAGGTTAACCCGTAAGGTCCAACGTACAGGCCTCGAAGCCCGGGCTGACAGTGTGATGCGCGCCACGCTTGATGGAGAACGACTGAGATTGCTGCATTGCACAAGTAGAACGCGCCGCCGTCTCATTGTGGTTTGGAGCCTCCTCAGCCACCATCTCATGATGAGAATCGCATTCCACAAATGGGCGTTTTTGTTAGCACTGGCGGGCACCGCAGCCAACTCGGCGTTTGCCGCGGGCTACCAGGTCTACGTCACCAATGAAAGGTCGGGTGATTTGACCGTCATCAACGGCAGCGACCTCAGCGTCGCTGCGACCATTCCGGTGGGCAAGCGTCCGCGCGGTGTCCACGCGAGTCCCGATGGCAAGAACATCTATATAGCCCTCAGCGGCACGCCGATCGAAGCGCCGCCGCAGATCGATGCCAACGGCAATCCGGTGTTCGAAAAGAAAAAGGGCGCTGACGATGATGACGTGTCTGCCGATAAGACCGCAGACGGAATCGGCATTTTGAATGTGGCAGCTAAAAAGCTTACCGCTAAGCTCCATGCGGGGTCTGATCCCGAGGAATTTGCTTTAAGCAAAGACGGCCGGCACATCTATATCTCGAACGAGGACACGAAAACAGCAAGTGTGATCAACATTGCCGGGGCGAAGTTGGAACACATTATCCCCGTGGGCCCGGAGCCGGAAGGGGTGACGACCACCCCTGACGGCAAACAGTTCTACGTTACCTGCGAAGCGGGTGGCGATATCTATGTGATTGATACGGCTTCTTACTCGGCGGTGGCGAATTTCAAGGTAAAGGGCCGGCCGCGAAGCGTGGCGTTCATGTCCGGCGGGGGGGTTGGGTTCATCCCGTCCGAATCGGCGGGTGAGTTGAACGTCATCGACTGGTCACAGGCCAAAGTACTGAAGACCATCACCTTGCCCTCCGGCTCCCGGCCCATGCGCGTTATTTTGTCACCCGATGAAAAGAGACTCTATGTCAGCAATGGCCGCGCCGGTACGGTCTCCGTGTTTGACACGCACAGTTACGAATTGCTCGACACCATCAGGGTGGGAACGCGGCCGTGGGGGATTGGAGTGTCGCCGGATGGAAAATTGCTCTTTAGCGCAAATGGGCCTTCCAACGACGTGTCTGTCGTGGACCTGTCGACGAACAAGGAAGTGAGACGTATCAAAGCCGGTGCAAGCCCGTGGGGGATCGCGGTCACTTCCCGATGATAAATACTTGCTGTTCGGTAATGCTGCGGGTGAAGCCTTCTTTAAAGGCCCGCGCGCGTAGCACAGCAGGTCCCTTAAGCTTGATGGGCCTTGCATAGCGCAAATCCGCGGCGCCCGGCACGCTCCCGTCCAGCGTGTAGCGTATGTCGGCACCCGGTTCGCCTGAGGAAAGCGACACCTCGATGGGGGCTGCGAATGTGCCACCGGACGGCGAGATCTCGGGCGGTGCTAGCACCGGGCGGCCGGGCATGCTGTTGATCCACTCGTTCAGCAAATGCACGCCTGCATGATCGATGGTTTCCCGCGCCAGAGGTGGCATCTTGATGTCCCCGACGGTATTGACGCGCATGTACGCAATGGAGCGCCAAGTGTCGTGCGGTGAAATGACCCGCGGGTGATCGATACCTTGATCGATTAACACCGGGCCGTCGATGAGCGCCTGATCCGCAAGGGGCGTGTCGTAGCGCGCGTCAAAATTCGCGACAGTGGCGCCGGGCCGATGGCATTGCGCGCAATTCGCATCGAGATACGATCGCGCACGATCCTCTAGCGTCCGGGACGCGTCATCGGCGCGGGCAAGCGCTGCGAAAGACCGCAATTGCTCGTCTTCGAACGCGGGCTCGAAAAGCCCTAAATGATTCCAAGTTCTCAGTTCGTTGTCCCTGATGCCCGAAGGGTAGGTAAAAATCCTGTTCATCTGCCGTGTCTTTACGCCAAGCACACCGCCCGCCGCGGCGTTGTGGCAGGTGAGGCAATCTTGTCTGCTAGGGTAATACCAGGTCTGTTTTTTAACTTCTCCATTGGCCGCTTTGACCGCGATGTCTTCGGTTTGGCTGCCGGGCAGCAAGTCAGCATCACTGCCATCCGCTCGCCACTTGTAGACCACGCCGTAAACGCCGCCGCCGGAATCGCAAACCAGCAGCCGCGTTTCGAGCCGGCGTGTCATGCCGGGATTTGCAGCATCTAAGCTCAGGTCAAAATTCTTGACGAAAACTGTTCCCGGCGGGAATCGCCACTCGCCGGTCGGTGAAAAGGCGATCGGTCCCTTGGGTAATGCAATCCAACGCGACTTGTCGGCTCCATCCGACCAAAAGGCCACGTTCAGCTCGTAGGGAATCAACCCGGCGCTCGGGATGCGCTTGGCGGTATTGCTGAAGGCGCCCGTCTGGGAGAGCAGGGGCGGAGGTTTGCCGTCCGCCCGGGAGGGCATTTGCAGGTACGGCTTGGTCGCGTTCCGCGAGTCAAGACCATACGGGGCCTTGCGCGAGCAACTCGACACTGCGGCCAGCAGTACCACAACAATTGCGCTTACCACGCGCTTCATCGGATCCGGTTCCTGTTCCTTTGCATCGATATATAGTACCCACCCATTACCTGCAGTTCCAAAAGATGATCATGAAACCCAGTTTGCCGATGCTCTTGAGTGTGAACGGCGGTTATGTCGATGCCGCCGGCTATCTAGCGCTGCACGGGTTGTTCACCACCCACGTCACGGGCAATTTCGTTACGCTCGCGGCCGCGTGGGTGATGGGAACCGGTGGCGCGCTTGCAACACTATTGGCTTTGCCCTTATTTTGCTTGGTGGTGTTGTGCGTGCGGATTATCAGCGGAATGCTTATCGCGAAGCGGTTGCCGGCGCTTCGCACCGTATTGGGTTTGAAAGTGGCACTGCTGGCCGCCGGGGCGGTCTTGGCAATCACTTGCGGCCCGTTCGAGAACGGCGACGATGTGGCGGCTATCATGACCGGCATGGCCTTGGTAGCTGCGATGGCCATTCAGAATGCCCTTCACCGCATTCACTTTGGTTCTGTGCCGCCGACTACCATCATGACGGGCAATACCATCCAAGTCATGATCGATCTGGCCGACTTGGTGCGCGGCGTCCCAACGGAACTACGCGCGGCGATTCGATTGCGCCTGTCGCGAATGTCCTCGAGCATTGGAGGGTTTGCCGCCGGCTGCGCCGCCGCCGCGCTCATCTATGCTAAGCAGGGCATATGGTGTTTTGCTATTCCGCCATTGCTCGCCATTTGCACCCTGTGGTTGGAAGAGTCCGTGCCGGAATCGAGCTGATGGGCGTGCGCTATAATCCCGTAACAACAACGTGGAAGGGGAGTCTCATGTCCAAATCGGCTTTCGCGGTCGCCGTGGTTTTGCTCTCGAGCATGGCAGCCATTGGCAGCGCCGATGCGCAAGAGGCGGCACCGGCAGACTACGGCGATGCGGCCATCTGGCTGTGCAAGCCCGGCCGCCAGGATGCGTGCACGGATTCGCAAGACGCGACGATCGTCGCGGTCAACGGCGCACTGACGCGAGAGACGTTTCATGCGCTCAAAAATCCACCGATTGACTGTTTCTACGTCTATCCCACGGTTTCAAATGAGGCGGGCGGGAATTCTGATTTGACCGTTACTCGTGCCGAAAGGTTGGTGGTAAATGCGCAATTCGCGCGCTTCGCGGCGAGATGCCGCCTGTTCGCGCCCATGTATCGCCAAGTGACGCTGACCGCGCTGCGCTCGATGATTGCAGGAAAGCCCATGCAGTTCGATAGGGACCTCGCCTACAACGACGTGGCGGCCGCATGGAAATACTATTTGTCGCACGAGAACAAAGGTCGAGGCGTTGTGCTGGTGGGGCATAGCCAAGGTTCCTTAGTCTTGACGCGCTTGATTACAGAAGAGATCGACGGCAAGCCCGTCCAAGACCAGTTGGTATCCGCAATTCTGATGGGCACCAATTTGCCCGTGCCGGTAGCAGCCGATGTCGGGGGTGCGTTCAAGCATATCCCGGTTTGCCGTTCCAGCACGCAAATCGGCTGCGCCATCGCATTTGCGGATTTTCGCGCAAACGTTCCGCCGCCGGCCAATAGCCGCTTCGGCAAGGCGCCTGGCGGCATGCAGGCAGTTTGCGCCAATCCGGCCGCGCTGGGCGGTGGCTCCGGCGAGCTCGACGCCTACCTCTCCGTGGGCAGAATTTCCAGCGGTTCCGATGGCCCTCGAGAAGCATTCGATTGGACGCAGCCTGCTAAGGCCATCGACACGTCTTTCGTCAAAGTGCCCGGCTTGTTGAGCGCGGCTTGCGTCTCGGATGATCATGGAACCTATCTGGCCGTGACTGTGCACCCGACCCCGGGGGGAGCGCGCACCAACGACATCTCGGGTGATGTGATGGTGAATGGCCAGGTATACGAGGATTGGGGCCTGCATCTAATTGACGCCAACCTCACCATGGGGAACTTGATCGCTATCGTGGGCGATGAGTCGAGGGCGTATTTGGCTAGGCCGAAAAAATAGGACGCAATCGTGCTGAAACGTTTGATGCTACTGGCCTTTGCCTTCGCACTGACTGGAGCGGCGGCGCCGATTGAATATTCGATCGAGGCCATACGCTACGGCATCTCGCCGGGCGTTCCTGTGGGGGCCTTGATCGTAGACGGTCCGAAAGACGAAAAGGTGGATGTGGATTTCGTCATCTGGCTCATTCGAGGCGGCGGCCGCAACATCCTTTTCGACAGCGGATTTCACCGCGAACGCTGGTTCAAGCAGTGGAAGGTCACGGACTACTTGCAACCCGACGAGGCGATTAGGCAGGCCGGTGTCAAACCGGAAGACATCACCGATGTGGTCATCAGCCATGCACATTGGGACCACATGGGAGGCATCGACTTGTTTCCCCAGGCGACCGTATGGATCCAGGCAGATGAGTTCCGCTACTACACGGGCGACGCATGGCAGGCCGGTGGTCAGAAGGGAGGCATCGACCCAGATGATGTGCAGCAACTGGTGCGACTGAATACAGAAGGACGATTGCGGCTGGTGAGTGGCGATGATGTGGAAATCATTCCGGGCATTCGCATGTACGTCGGGTCCAGGCACACGTTTGCTTCGCAATACATGCGCGTCGATTGTAAGCGGCCCTACGTGCTCGCCTCGGATAATGTCTACTTCTACCGCAACTTGAGCGAGCACAAGGCGAGCGCTACGTTCGCCGATGCGGATCACGCGGCGAACATCAAGGCCCAGGAACGCATGATCGAACTCGCCGGGTCGGTCGAGCGCGTGGTGCCGGGGCATGATGCGCTACAGTTTCAGAAATTTCCGACGCACGGGCGCGTCGCTAAGATTCAATAGCGGATCGCGGCGAAAGCCTGTCCAACGCTGCTTGAAACGTCGGGACCGGTTCGGCGCCTAGGAACGCTGGGTGCATTTTCGCCAAGAAAATGCTCGGCTGTTCGCGAAGATCGCAAAGAAGAAGGTTCGTACCCTCGCTCTTTGCTTGGCGAATAAAGGCTTCGAGCGCGCTGGCGCCGCTCGAATCGATGTAAGGAACACTATCCATCCTAAGGATGATGGTTTGCGGCTTTCGACCGATGCGGCGCAGTGTATCGAGCATATCTCGGGCCACGCCAAAGAACATGGGTCCGGCGAAGCGAAACACTTCCACCGTCGCAGGAAGCGAGGCCCGTTGCGCTGGGTCATCGATGCTCAATACATCCGGTAACAAGCGGGCCGTTTCGCTCATGCGTGCCATGAAAACCAGCGAGGCCAGCGTGACTCCGACGCCGATTGCCACGGTGAGATCCACGAACACGGTCAGCCCGAACGTCAGCAGCAGCAAAGCCCGTTCCGCGGCGTCCATCTTGAGCAAGCTCTTGAACCGTTCCACTTCGCTCATGCCCCAAGCGACAACGAGCAGCACGCTGGCAAGCGCAGCCATCGGTACGTGCGCGATGAATTTGCCGGCGACCAGGAGGAAGAGCAACAAAAACACTGAGTGGAAAATGCCCGCCAAGGGCGTGCGTCCGCCCGCGCGAATGTTGGTCGCTGTTCTTGCGATGGCGCCGGTGGCCGGCAGGCCGCCGAACAAGGCAGAGGCGATGTTGGCGGCGCCTTGCGCCACCAATTCTTGTCCCGAGCGGTGGCTGTATCCGGTCATGCCGTCTGCCACGGTAGCCGAGAGCAATGCTTCCAGTCCCGCCAAAAAAGCGATGGTGAAGGCGGTCGGCAACAGATGTTGAATCATTGCCAATGACATCTGCGGCAAGTGGGGCGCAGGAATGCCGGTAGCCATGGCGGGGAAGCGGTCTCCGACCGTGAGTACGGGTAGGTGCAGCAATCCGACCGTCAGAGAGGCCATCAATAGTGCGATCAGAAAGGCAGGCAGTTGGGGCGCGAAGCGTCTCAGCAGCACAATCAAAGCCAGGGTAGCGCTTCCAACCGCCAGCGTGAATGGACTCGTCGTCTTGATTGCACCCAGGTACATCGCCCACTTGGCGATGAAACTCGCCGGCACCGCGCCTGTAGCGAGCCCCAAAAAATCTCCCACCTGGCTCGACGCAATGATGACGGCGATGCCGGCTGTGAATCCGGTGACCACCGGCATGGGTATGAAGCGAATCAGCCGGCCGAGTCCGGCATAGCCGGCGGCAATCAGAATAAGTCCCGCCAGGAGCGTGGCGAGAATCAGGCCGGCATAACCGTGCGTGGCAATGACCCCGGCAACGATGACCACAAACGCACCTGTTGGTCCACCAATCTGAACGCGTGAGCCGCCGAGCAGCGAGATGAGAAATCCGGCAATCACGGCTGTGACCAGGCCTTGGTTAGGCGAGGCGCCGCTGGCAATGCCCAGTGCCATGGCGAGCGGCAACGCGACGATGGCGACCGTCAGGCCTGCGAGGGCATCCTGTCGCCAGTATTTCCGGATTTGGCCTTCGCGCCAGGCAGTGACCAGCTTAGGGGTGAATGCCGCCCAAAATTGCTTAGATGGAAGCTCCGCCACCGTGGGAAGGTATCACTCTCGCTTTAAGGGCGTTCGAGTCTTTCGCGACCGCTGCTAGAGCGTGGCTAGCGCGCGTGCGTATTCGACTGCCCACGCGCAACCGCCGGCGCAAAGAACGCCGATGGCGAAAAACATTACAGCGTGGAGCTGCTCGCGCTTCACCAAATGGCTCGAATCCATGGGGGCAATGAGAAACGGCTCGCCGTGCGTCGGCTCGCTGATGCAGCTGGTGCGCACAATGGGCGATTGCAACGTGTTGGCCTGCGACTCGCTGGCCGCTGCTCGGCGCACCTCCTCCCACTCGTCGGCGTCAATTCTGCCATCGTGATTCTTATCGAAGCGCGCCAGCAACGCCGCCTGATCCGATTTCCACTTATGCAAAAGCGCGGCCGCGGCCGCATCTCCGCTATTGATCTCGGAATTGGAACGCAGCTCGCCGGTCACGGATAACTGATCGCCCTCGCGCAACAGTCGCTCGGTGTACCGATACGCATCGGTAATCATAAGTCCTGAAGGCACCGGTGCGCCTTGAGGCATGGGCTCATCGCCGTACCACACATCATGAAGGCTGGGTGTGATTTCCGCGTTCACGGGGCCGATCAGGCATTCTCCGTCAGCGTCAGCCAGCACGAACGGGGTAATGCTCGTGGCGCTGTTGATCGTATCCCAATAGGTTTCGCCCTTGGCGTTCCGGCGTTTCTCCTCGACGCTGTAGCTCCACCACACGCAGGGTCGCGAGCTGAACGGCGAGACCGTGTCGGTTTGCGCTGCTTTGGCGCGCCCGAACACCTTGACGTAACCTTGCGCAGCCGATCGAATCTTGACCAACGGGGTGTCTGCGAGAAGACGATCGCGGCGGATGCTCGCTGCGAACTTATACAGCGCCCAGCACGCGATGACGCCCAAGGCTCCAGCGGCCAGCCAGAAATGCAGAATCGTTTGACTTCGCATGGGGGTGGGCGCGAGACATCAATGCGCGAACAAAGCCTTCACGTCCACATCCGTTTTTTCATCGCTGGAAAATTCCAGCAGCTTGGCCACCGGAAAATTGCCGAAGCTCGCCACCAGTAAATCGGGAAATGTCTTCAGGCGGACGTTGTTCGCGTTCACCGAATCGTTGTAGATCTCACGACGATCGGCGATCGCGGTTTCCAACCCGCTAATTCTTGCTTGCAGCTGGCGAAATGACTCGTTGGCCTTGAGGTCCGGATAGCTTTCGGCTACGGCGTAAAGGCCGCCGAGGCCCGCACGCAGTTCTTGTTCTGCCGCGCCGACTGAATTCACATTGCCGGAACTGCGGGCCGCATCGACGGCGTTTCGCGCCTTGGTGACACGTTCCAGCGTATCGCGCTCGAACTGCATGTATTGCTGGCAAACTGCTACGAGCTTAGGCAACTCGTCATGGCGCTGAACGAGCAGAACATCGATGTTGGACCAGGCCAGCTTCACCGAAGCCCCGACGCGCACCAGTCCGTTGTATATTCCGACCAGGTAGCCCAGCAGTGCCAGGACCACAAATAGCAGAATGACGAGGGTGATCATGAATTACTCCGTTGTTGCGCGAATTCTAGCCGGATGCCCGTCAAACCACAGCGCCGTGACATAATACTGTGAGGTTCGTCTCGCCGGACCGCTCCCTTAGCCGCCTTTCTTGTGCTGCGCCTGCCAGTTTTCAATGGCCGTCATCGTGTTCTCAACATGTTTGTCGGGACTTAGTGCGGTGTATTCATAGATTATGGTGCCGTTCGGCGCAATCACATACGACGTGCGGCTCGAGTACGAGGTGAAAAACAGCGTGGCGTCATAAGCCTTGGAGATCGTATTATCTGCATCCGACGCGACGGCAAATTTATTGCGGCACTCGCTCACCGAAAATTTATTGAGCGTATCGATGTTATCGTGCGATACGCCGATGACGGTTGCGCCAAGTGCCTTGAACCGGTCGGTGGCCTCGGCAAACTCATGCGCTTCCACGGTACACCCCTTGGTAAACGCCGCGGGGTAAAAATATAAAACCACCGGCCCATTTCTCAGCGCATCCGTGAGGGAGAATGTGAAGGGTTTGCCGGCGAGAGTAGCCTGAGTTGTGAATGCCGGTGCCGGTGCCCCGGGCTTGAGCGCCGCATATAACGGTGAGGCCGGCAGGATCGAGCTGAAAGCCAGGATGTTGGAAAGGCGCATGGCGTTGTCCTCGTTTGAAATTATCTTGCGTAGATCCGCATCGGTGGGTGCGCCGCCGCGCATCTACCGGGAGGCGAGCGCTGGGATGCCGAGCCAGCGGGCGCCGCGCTCCCGGCGGGCGCGCTGAGTATGCCTTCAGCCGCCAATTGATCAAAGGCCACTTGCTGGAGGGCGCCGACCTGCGAGCCTGAAAGGCCGAGTTCAAAACCCGAGCACTCGTTGTCGCCCAGGGTGCGAGGGTCGTGGCCGGTGATATGGCCGAACAGTACCAAGGCCTCCAGGTAATAGCCGTACGTACTGGCGTGGTAGCTGTCGTACGACCACAAATTCATTTTATCGGCATCGATTCCATCGTAAGGATTCGCATCTGCTACGCCTGTGCGGATCGCCCGCACCCAAGCATCGCCGACGGGTACCACTTTGACGGCACCGGTGGCGGCGGCCGCCCGGTCGTATCCCTCTCGAACATCCTGGGCCATGGCTTCGATCGACTTGCCGTACCATGCTCCCTTGTTGAGATAAACCTGATCGGCCCGCGGCCAAGTAGCCATGAGGCGAATGTCCACTTTGCCGTTTTTGGTGCGTAAAAACTCTGCCATCTGCTTTACGCTGGAAATCAACAAACTGGGATCACCGGGCTTGGCAGCGTCCAGCGTGCTAAACCCGTGCATCACCAAGACGTTCCAGGCGCGCCGGCCTATCACGGGCAGCTTGTGGCTCACATGCCAGTCGATCCCGACGCCGGGCTCGGTTTCAAGGAAAACCTCATAAGTTAAACCGGCCTGATCTGTAAAAGATTTAAACAAGGCCGGAACGCCGCCTTGACCGCTGCTGTTAAGATCGGTCACGGTGTCGGCACGGTAGTAGCGCACCGGCGATCCATACGCAAAGGTAAAGCTGTTGCCGATGAACAGAATGCTCAAGCTTTGGGCAGGGTGCGCGGCGAGGGATAGGAGCAGCGCTGCCGCCCACTGTGTACGCCACGCACGACGATGTAAAATCGCTTTGATGAGTCTCCCCTTCGTCACCATGTTGCCACTTTAAACAATGCGACACCACCTGAAATGAGCCGAGACGACGAAGATCGCATCTTGCATGGGCTGTACTACTACCGCGAAAGTATTGATGAAGACGTGCAGGTTTCCAGCGAGCAACTGCTCTGGCTCGCC
Organism: Steroidobacteraceae bacterium; assembly: GCA_036401515.1. GTDB lineage: Bacteria > Pseudomonadota > Gammaproteobacteria > Steroidobacterales > Steroidobacteraceae > Bog-1198. The sequence continues at coordinate 12,280 of DASWUU010000159.1, read as the reverse complement.
ATGCATCCGTTGCGCGAGGGGGATGCTTGGCACAAGGAAGGAAAGTTGCAGAGCCTTGATCCATCCGATTTCCCTGCGGAAATCCGCGGCAAGCTGATCACGGCGAAGCTGGAGCTGCCGCTGCGGTATCTGCAGTATCGCCGCCTGATCACCTATGCCAGACGCAGCGACGGCATGTTATACGCCGCGGTAACCTTTGCCGGTGCGGATCGGGCTATACGCCTTCATACGCGGCGCGGCCGAATGGACTTGTGGTATCGCGAGCACCGGGACGGAATCGTCGGCCTGACGTTCACGGTCTTGATCTCGATGATCACTGCGCTGATCACGGTTTTGGTGCTGAACAAAATCCTGAGGCTGTAGCGGCAAGTTTCAAAGGCTCTCTTTAGCCGGGTCCGCCGCCCATGCCGGCAACGGCTTCACTACGTGCGGCGACGCAAGAAATGAAGGCCGCATAACTCCAGGCGAGTTGCTGCGCGGATCGCTGCTCGCCGGTGCGTTGGTCGAACTGTTCGGACAGCTCACCGCTGGCGGGAGTAAAAACGCGCACCGTTTCCAGAAACGCGTCGCCGTGATTGATGAGGGCGCGCATCGCCGTTGAATGCCGCGCAGCTCGGAAACAGAACTCAGCCGCTGCCAGCGTGGAAAAATAATAAGCGCCGCCTGAATAGTACACATCTCCGGCATAGCGTCCCATGGCCGGCGCGCGTCCCGCGCGATGGTGATTGATGGCATATTCGGCATCAAACAGCGCTTCCAGTTTTGCGAGCGTGGCATGCATTCGGGGGTCCTGCACCGAATGGGTCTTCTCATCGCCGGCCGCATGCAGGGCGGCAAATATGACGGAGATGTCCAGTTCCCTAAGCGAAGGCAGACCCGATTCCAATGTCCGCGAGCGATAGAACTGAGCATCCTCTCGCCAGTACCCATCGAGTATCTTCATGATGGCCGCTGTATCGCTGCGGCAGGTGGCCGCATCGCCGCACTCGCCACGTTGGTCGAACCAATCGGCTCCGGCGTCGCGGGCCGCGGCCGCGAGCCGCAGCGTATAGTAGTGGAATCCCTTTTCCTCTTCCCAAATGTCGAAGCAGGCGTCGCGCCAATGCCGCAGCGTGAATTGAAGGTCGGCTCGCAAGAGCCGGTCCACCGCTGCGCGCAGGTCTTCACTCAAGCGTGCGCTCTTGCTCCACCGCAGCACACTGAGAGCGCGAGCGAAAGGTCCATCGTTTTGCGGGCGGTGCCACTGGGATATGTCGATGGTGCCATCCGGATTGAACCGCGTCTCGCTGACCACGGCATCGCCGTGCATCGCCGATAGATCCTCGTCGCTGCGAACGTACTGCCGATACTCGGGTGCAATCCGCTCGCGCCAGGATGGCGAGTCGACCAAGCGGCGGCCGTCCAATTCCTCAAGGGATAGGCTGAAGCGGACGAAGTCTGCGAAATGGGGGAGCCCATCGAACCCCAAGCGTTCATCTTCCGATGCTAAGCGCAACGCATCGATGACAATGGCTGAATCGCGCAGCCAGTGGAAAAAATAATCAGGTTCGGGGTCGTAGGCGCCCAATACGGGAGATGCGACGATCGAGCCTTTTCGGGGACGCACGGATTGGCCGAAACCGGGCCGCACCTTGATGATATCGACCGCCGAGACGCTGCGCATCAAGGCCACCGCGCTATGCCGGTACTGGCGGTCTATCCAACGCGCTAGCGGCTCTGCTGGAACCATGGGTTAAACCGCAAAGCTCAAGGCGCGCAAACCCGCTTGCACTTCGGGCGCGCGCATGAACAGCTTCCACAAAAGACCGGTGCGGTAATTCTCGATCATCAAAATGATCGGGCCCTGATCGATCGCAACATAGGTATCGGCGTACCAATCCTTGTCCTCGCAAAAGGCATCCACAAATCCAAATCGACCCCAGATCTTTTCCCCGTGCGTAGTCAGAAAATGCCGAATGGCCTGCATGGCATGCTTTGGTGCATACGGCATGCTCGAGAGTGCGGCGGTGGGCGCGATGGTGCCGTTGTCCTCATCAGGGGAGTGCGCCGCGTAGCCGCCGGGGTCATCGCTGGCCGTGAGTCCCCAGCAGGACGCACTGTAGCCCTTGTGATGCAGGGGATTATTCTCGCAATGTGCGAGATTAATGCGAACGTGATGAAGATTTTGTTCCCAGTAGTCCGCGTAGCGGTCCTTCAAGCCGCGCGGGTCGATGCCACAAAAAGAATACTGGGAGAAAAACAGCGGGCCGCCGAACGGCGGACCTAAGGGCAAAGGGATGCCGTAATATGAATTGCCGTTAAGATAGTGACGGCCGACTGTGAAACCTTTGTGATAAACCGCGGCGTCGGTGGAATAGCGAGGAGCGGATGCCGCTAGGATATAGGTGATCAAACACTCGTTCCAGCCGCGCACGTCCAGTTGGATCGCCCACCCGTTATTGGGACTCCAGTGCCAATGCAGCACCGAGCCGCCGCGGGTATACCAATCCCACTCCACGTCGTTCCATAGATAATTGACCAGCCCTCTGATCTTGGACTCGTGCGGCGTCTCGCCGGTGAAATATTCCCGTGCGCACAATAACCCCATCATCAGAAACGAGGTCTCGACCAAATCGCCGCCATCGTCCTTGCGCGTAAAGGGGATCGTGGCGCCGGTTCGCCCGTTCATGAAGTGTGGGAAGACGCCGTGAAAACAGGTCGCTTTGGTCAATAAATCCAGCATCGCGCAGAGCCGCTCGGCTGCCGCGGCACGGGGTACCCAGCCACGCTCGGCGGCCACTATCATGGCCATCACGCCGAAGCCAGATCCGCCTATGGTTACCAGATCGTCCGCCGGACCTGCGACAGTCTTGCAGCGATCCGGCGCTAGGCCGCTCAAGGGATGTGCACCATCCCAGAAAAAGCCGAAGGTTTGCCTTTGTACCGCTTCGAGCAACTCCTCGTCGGGTAAAGCGCCAAGCTGGGAAGGGCTCAAAGAGTGTTTTTTGTGCATAACTTAAGGACTCGTGGCCAATGCGGGCGCAGCGGGTGCGGCGGCGGGAACGGATAACTTTTTTGCCGTAGGATCGATTACCAGATGCAGCGTGCGCGAAAACATATGATGGGCATCGCTACGTCCGATATGAATGACGCTGGTTTGCGGAAGATCCTTGGTGAAGATGTCGACGAATCGGTCCAAGGCCGCATCATCCATGGAATCGAGCACTTCGTCGATGAGCACCCAGGGTGCCTGGTGGACTAGCACCCGGGCCAACGCCAAGGCGTGTTGTTCATCTTCGTTCAATTCTCTGTCCCAGCGGCGCGTCGAATCAAGCAGCTGACTCACGCGTTCCAGCCCGACGCGCACCAGCGCCGCGGAACATGTGTCGGCGTCGAACATGGCGGCGGGTTTCGGATACGCCAAAACCTCGCGCAGCGTTCCTGGCGGAATATAGGGGGTACGCGGCGAATACAGTATCTCTTCCCCATCAGGATAAGCGATGCTGCCCTTGCCCCATGGCCATAACCCGGCGAGGGTTCGAAACAATAAGGTTTTGCCGGTACCGGATTGTCCCACAATGAGCACACGCTCCGCGCGCTTGATCTCGATGTGCTTTTCCTGAAGCAGGGTACAACCGCTCGGCGAAGAGATCTGCAAATCATCGATCGAAAAGCGGGCCGCCGGGCCTGATTTGTACACAATGCGGCTTTCGACATCATGCATGACATCGCTGCCGATGACCGCACGGCGGAAACCCGCCACGCGCAACAAGGTCGCCCGCCAATCGGCAATCGTGCTGAAATTATCGACGAACCAGCGCAACGAGGACTGCACTTGCATGAAGGCGCCCGAAGCGAGCATGAGGCCGCCAAAGGTCAAGTTTCCGGCGAAATACAGCGGCGCGGCGACCAGGATCGGCGCTACCAGCGTAAACCATCCATAACTGGCGGTGATCCACGTCAAGTTGGTGAGCCCGGCGACGAGGCGGGCCGTGGCCTTGAGCACTGACCCAAGATCGATTTCTATGCGCCGCGCTTCGTCGGTCTCCCCATGGCTCAAGGCTATCGCGTCAATATGCTCATTCACGCGCACCAGCGAGAAGCGCAAATCGGCCTCCCGAGCGTAGCGCTCGGCATTCCGATCGACTAGGGAGCGGCCCACCCAGTAGCTCACCAGCGATGCCGAACCGGAATAAAGCACCGCCGCCCAAACCATATATCCTGGGATCACGATTTGCCGTCCCTCGAAGTGAAAGGCAAAATTGCTTGACAGGCCCCAGAGCACGCTCACAAAGGTGGCCAGCAGGATCGATGATTGCAGCAGTCCTATTCCCAGATCGGCGGAAAGTTCGGTGAGATGACGTGCGTCCTCATGCATGCGTTGGTCGGGATTGACGCCCATGGCGCCCGCATTGGTCAGCCGGAACGCCCTCCCCGGGACGAGCCAATTCTGGATGAGGTCGAGCACCAGCCCTTGGCGCAGCTTGAGTTTTAGGGTCTCCGTGAGCCATCGCTGGCCGACATTGAGAACCAGCAGCGTTCCGGCTATCAGCCCAAACACTCCCAGCTGATCGAGGAATTGCGCAAAGTTGCGATGCGACAGCGCATCATAGAAGGGTTGATTCCAACTATTAAGACGAATCTGACCGTATGCCGTGGCAGCGATGACGAAAAACAAGGAGCCAGACAAGGCAAACAGGGTATTGCGAACCGGTGCCGCCAACAGGGCCCGCGCCATCATCTCGAGTTGCGGCAACAAACGCGAATTGGCGAGTTCTTCGGCGTCGAGCTCGGCGTGTTCCCTATCATCCGGCCTGTCCTGTCGCATGCGTTTCTCTCGATCACATTAGATCCTGCCATTATCATTCACCGCGCCAGTCCTAGGGGAGCTTAAGTTAGTGAGCCGTGTCGAGACTTTGATATCCCGTATGACGCTGACCGAAAAACTCGGACAGCTGACCATGACTGCCTGCGGGCAGGCGGTAACCGGCCCGACCATAGCGGGCGATTCCACCGAGGCGGTGAAAAGCGGCGCGATCGGCAATCTGCTCAACTTGGTTGGGCCCGAAAACGTGCACGCGATGCAGCGCCTGGCGGTCAAGGAGTCTCGCTTGGGAATTCCGCTGCTGATCGGGTATGACGTGATCCACGGTCATCGCATTTTATTTCCCATACCCTTGGGCGAGACATCATCCTTCGATCCGAAATTGTGGGAGATGAGCGCGCGGGAGGCGGCGAAGGAGGCCGCTGCCGATGGGCTGGCCATGACCTTTGCGCCCATGCTTGATGTTGCGCGCGATCCGCGGTGGGGGCGCAGTGCCGAAAGCCCGGGGGAAGATCCCCTGATCGGCGCTCTCGTCGCCGAGGCCAAAATTCGGGGCTTTCAGGGAGCCGATCTACGACACCCAGACACGTTGGCTGCATGCGCTAAGCACTATTGCGCTTATGGCTGCGTGACGGCGGGACGTGACTACGCTCCGGTAGATATTTCAGAACGCACCTTGCACGAGGTGCATATGGTGCCGTTTGCCGCCGCGGTGTCCGCCGGAACGGCGGCCATCATGCCTTCTTTCACGGATCTCAATGGGATTCCGATGACGGCAAACAAAGCAATGCTTCGAGACTGGCTGCGCGGCCGCCTCGGATTCGAGGGAGTGATCATCAGCGACTATAACGCCATCGCCGAGCTTCTCCGGCATGGCATTGCCGCGGACCTGCCGGAGGCGGCGGCGCTGGCACTAAAAGCCGGCGTGGATATCGATATGATGGCCGATGCCTACCGCTACGGCTTGCCGATCGCCCTTGAGCGAGGTGCGGTCAACATTGCGGACATCGACGAGTCGGTGCGTCGCGTATTGATGTTAAAGGAGCGGCTGGGATTGTTCGAGGACCCGTATGGTCGCGGCAAGACGCCTGAGTCTGCCGCTGCGCTGACGAGTCGCCGGCATTTAGCGCGGCTCATCGCCACGCGCTCCATGGTCATGTTGAAAAACAGCGGCGACGCCTTGCCGCTTAAGGGCACGGTGCGCCGCCTGGCGCTCGTGGGTCCATTGTCGGATGCATCGTCCGAAATGCGAGGAGTCTGGTGGGGTGCCGCGCCGCCGGAGGGTCACGTCACGGTGCTCGCGGGGCTGCGTGAAGCGCTTCCTGAGGTTGAGATACTGTGCGCACCGGGCGTTGACATTGAGAGTGCGGATTCGAGCGGCATTTCAACAGCGCTTGATCATTGCAGAACCGCGGAGGCCATCATTCTGTGCTTGGGGGAAGCGGCGGTCATGAGTGGAGAAGCATCCAGCCGTGCGTATCTCGGCTTACCTGGGACGCAACGGCGGTTGGCGGACGCCGTATTCGAGCAGGCGGAGCGCTGCGCCATCCCGGTCATTGTGGTTTTATTTTCTGGCAGGCCTTTGGTGGTGCCCTGGCTGGTCGAAAAGGCCGCCGCCGTGCTAGCCGCTTGGTTTCCAGGAAGCGAGGCGGGGAATTCCATCGCCGATTTGATTACGGGGCGCGCCAGTCCCAGCGGACGTACGCCGGTGACTTGGCCGCGCGCAGCCGGTCAAGTGCCGATCTTCTTCAGCGAGCGTCCGAGCGGGCGGCCATTCAACACCCATGATCGGTTTACCAGCAAGTATCTCGATGTCTCCAATGAGCCGTTATTTCCTTTCGGATTTGGCCTTAATTTTGGTCGATTCGAATTTTCCAACCTGCGTCTCTCTACGGGGTCGCTCGCCATCGACGATGCGCTGACGGTGCAAGTGGACCTCGTGAACCATGGCCCGCGAGAGGCGCAGGAAACCGTTTTCCTGTTCGCGCATGACAAAGTTGCCAGTGTCTCGCGGCCAAAGCTGGAGCTGAAAGGATTCGCTCAGCTCACTTTGGCACCCGGCAAGAAGGGTACGGTGAGTCTCTCGCTGCGTGCTTCAGATCTTAAGTTTCTTGGGATGGACCTTGAAACGGTATTCGAGCCTGGAGAAGTCGACATCTTGGTCGGACCGTGCGCCGATAGGACCCAGCTGCTGGTTGCGACGGTTTGTCTGACGGCAAGCTAGCGCGACTTGCCGCCGGCGAGATCGCACGCCCATTGATAAACGCTTTCACTGTGGGTACCTGGCACGATGGGGACCCAGGCGGCTTGCTTAACGTCGGTGGCTTCGCTGGTCTCGCTGCCGGTAATGTTATTTTCAGAATAGTAAACAATCAACAAGGCCCGAGCCCGCTCGTTGGCGCAATCGTATTGAATCTTTTCCACATAGCTCATGTAAGTCTCGCCGCCGCTGCTTCGCTGCGGTTCGGGATATTCCTCTCTTAGCCATACCGTGATGAGGTGACCCGAGCGCTTCAGTTGATGATCGGTGCCGAAGCTGGCCCACGAACCATCCGGTGCGACCGCTCTGAATTGCCAGCCTCCGCTAATTAGCGGGTTGAGCGTACGCACCCACGCCATCGGGTCAGCCTTGCGCGCCGCGCGTTGGATTGCCAGTTGTTCCGCCCTGGCCTTCGCATCTGCCTGCGACGCAGCGCGCTGCGCGTCCCACATTTGCTTTTGTTCGGGCGTCTGCGCGAAAGGGGAAAATCCCGGCAACAGGAACATCCCCGCCGCCAAGACGCTCGCTAGGGGGCGAGAAGCGTTATAAGTCATAGCCACCATTTTAGGTCATTCGCCCCGTGTCCCGACAGGTCTGTAATCGAAAGCCAAACGGTGATAGTAATGCCGGATCATCACACCGTCGCGGGCCAATACTTCATCGACGACGGGCCCTAAGTGTGCTGCCTGCGCTCCGATCGATTTATCTTCCAGCTCTTGCGGGCTAAAGGCGACCAGGAGCAGATTACGGTGCTCTTGCGCCGGTGGAGGCACCCATTGGCTGTACATCAGGCCCATTCCACCAAAAAGATAGCTGTTCGCCGTCTCAAGGCCGGCCGGGCGACGGGCCCCGCCATAAAAGGCGATCTCGCTTGCAATCGCGTAGCGGTCCATGCCGACAATCAGCAGCTCAGTACCCTGATCTCGCTGATACGCGTCGGCCAGTCCCACGATGCGTGCACTCAAATCGCGCCAGCCGACGGGCACCACTTCGATGTGCTTGCCGTAGCCAACCCCTGGGATACCCAGAACCAAATAGTGCAGCCCAGCACTGTACACGAGCAACATGATGACGAGCGTGGGCATCCAAGCGCCGCGAAGCTTTCTCGCAAAACCCAGAGTGGCATCGGTGGCGATCATGGTGCAGGCCAAGGCCGGCAGCGCGGCCGTCATCAAAGCACCGCTCCAATCGAGTTTCACTTCATGGCGTAAGCTGAATGCGACGATAACGGCTAGCGGCATAAGAACGGCGAGGCGGATGAAGCGCCAGCGGCGCGCCAGTTCGCCCGGGTCTGAAGCGGCCGTCCGCTGCCTGAGCAGCACCGCAAGCAACGCCACGAAACCGGTGGGCGTGATCAACACGATGATGGATCCGATCAGTTTGTGCAGCGCGAATTGCGGCGTCTCCGCCAGTCGACGTGATGTCTGAAAAGCAAACGAGATCCACTCGTGCTGTGCGTTCCAAATGAGAACGGGGGAAAAAATCAAAAGAGCCAGCAGCGCCGCGACATAAGGGGGAGAACGGCGCCACCAGCGGCGGGATGGCGGGTCCCACACCATATAAACCAGCGTCACCGGCACCAGCAGCGCGATGGAGTACTTGGAGATCATACCCAGTCCCAAGGCGACGCCGGCCATCCACCAGGCGCGCGGGCGGTCTGCAATCAACGCGCGTTCGAGAAAGTAGAGTGACGCAGCCCAAGCCGCGGTCAGCAGGGCGTCGGGAGTCATGAGAAAGCCGGCGAGGAAAAAGAAAGGCAACGATTGCACCAAGAGCAGGGCGGCCAATGCCACGGCTTGCCCGAACAGGTTGCGCGCCAATCGATAGATGAACAGCGAAGTTAGGGCGCCGCAGAACAGCGCACCGGCGCGCACCCCGAATTCAGTCTGTCCGAAGATAGCCGTGCCGAGCCTGATCAACCAAGCCACCATCGGCGGATGATCGAGATAGCCGAAGTCCAGATGCCGGGAATAATTCCAATAATACGTCTCCTCGGGCAGCAGTTCGACGGAGCCTGCATACACCAAGCGCAGCACCAGAGAATATACGATGAGTCCGGCGCTCAAGTTGCGCCAGGAGAGGATGGGCACGCTCACCGCCAGCCCCAGAGCGACGGCGAAGAATATCGCGAACTGCGGCGCCCAGCCCCAGCGTTGCGTAAGGAGCGCCAGCACGCCGGCGCGCAAGAAAAGCGCCATGAGCGCAGTAATCCCAAAGCGTAACCAATCCGGCCTGTCGCGTTCAAGGTCACGTCGAGGCCGCCAACGCCAGAGCGCACTTAAGACAAGTCCGATTGCGAGGGCATAAGCGTTCGCCGCACGCAGCGGCAAACCTGCGCCGACAAGCAAGCAAAACGCGGCTACGTCGATCAGAGCCGGTAATAGAACTGCGATTCGTCGGTTCACAGCAGGAGATGCCGTGCGAGGCTTTAAGGCAAAGAGGCCAAGGTTGACGGCGCGGCGATATTGGTATTGTTGGCGGATAGCGCAACGGTATCGCGCGCCATCGCGCTCGATACATCCAATGCCAGCGTGAGAACGACTTTCAGACCCGGATGGTTATCCTTGAGCTCAAGCGCACTGCCATGCAGCTTGGCCACCGCCTGGACAAGGCTTAACCCGAGTCCTACACCGGGGGTGCCGCGGCTCGCATCGCCGCGATAGAATCGCTCGACGACTTTGGCCTTTTCCAGCGTGCCGATGCCCGGGCCATTGTCGGCGACGGAGATTTCGGCGACCCCCTCCAGCTTTTGTATGGCGACTTCGATCGTGCCGGATTGCGGCGCGTATTTGAGCGCGTTATCGATGAGATTGCTCAAGGCTTGCGCGAGGAGCACGGGGTCGCCGGATACCCACAGCGGCCCGGTCGATCGAAAATTAAGGTCGATATTTTTGAGTTCCGCGGCCGGTTCGTAGAACTCGACTGCATTGGCAGCCAGATCGCAGATATCGAACGGCACGAAGCCTGAGCGGCGTAAGCCCGCATCGATTTCCGCGAGCCGAAGCAGCGCGTCGAAAATTCGAATAACTCGATCGACATCGGCCACCGCACCGTCGATCTCGGTGTAGGTCTCTTCGGTGGAAGGCCGAATAAGGGATAACTCCTCCAGCCGCGATCGCAATTCCGCCAGGGGAGTACGCAAGTCATGCGCGATGGAGTTGGATACGTTGCGTACGCCGTGTACGAGAAGCTCGATTTGGTCGAGCAGGCCGTTGATTGTACGCGAGAGCGTGTTGAGCTCATCGTCGCTCAAGTGGGTCGGCAGCCTGTGCTTCAAGTCGCCTTGGAGAATCGCCGACACGGTCTGGCGGATGCTATTCACCCTCGACATCAGCGCCCGGCGCGTGATGAGGCCCACCAACAAGCCGGCGATACACAGCACGGCAACCGCTGCGCTCAGCCCGTACCAGAATCGAGTTTGCAAAGGCTGAAACAAGGCATTGTCTCGGCCTACCAACAGATTGTAGCTGCCGAGCGTGGCAACATGCACCAGCGCATTTTGCATGCCATGCTCGCTGACTTGCACCTGAACATAGTAGTCGCCGGGCTTTGCCGGCACCGTGGCAGGCCATTCCTGCAGATTGCCGGCTAGCGGGTGCAGGGAGGCATCTGTCATTAGGAGAATTCTTTCTCCAACGATTTGCATGCCCACGCGCGCATCGATAAAGCTCTTCAATGCATCGGCACCGCTGCGGCGGTATAAATCGGTGAGGCGCTGCGCATCGGCCTGCAGAATTTCCGCGCGTTCGTCTTGAATGGTGATTTGCCAGGCGTACCAAAGCGGGGCGGCAAACAACACCAATGCGGTCAATCCCAGCGCGACATAACCCAACGCCAGCGACAGCGCGGAGGAGCGCATCATCCTAGTCACTTGCGGTCACCGTGTAGCCGGCGTTGCGCACGGTGCGGAGCAGCGGACGCTCGAACTCCGCGTCGATTTTCTGGCGCAGCTTGCTGATGTGCACATCGACGACGTTGGTTTGCGGGTCGAAATGGTAGTCCCAGACATTTTCCAACAGCATAGTGCGCGTCACCACTTGTCCGGCGTGCCGCATCAGGTATTCAAGCAGCTTGAATTCACGCGGCTGAAGCGTAATCGGCCGGTCGCCCCGCGTGACCTTGCGGGTCAAGGGATCCATGTGCAAGTCGCCCACTATCAGGGGAGTTTCGTGGTTTACGCCTGCGGAGCGTCGATGCAAAGCATCGATGCGCGCCAGCAATTCGCCGAAGGCAAACGGTTTGGTCAAGTAATCATCGCCGCCGCTGCGCAGCCCGCGGATCCGATCGTCCACTTCGGATAGCGCACTCAAGATGAGGATGGGCGTGCGCTTGCCGGCCTTGCGCAGCACTTCAATGATGGCAAGACCGTCGATCTCTCCGGGCAACATGCGGTCCATGATCATGACATCATACGGCTCGCTCGCGGCCAGGAACATACCGTCGCGTCCATTGCCCGCATGGTCGACCGTATGTCCCGCTTCCTGCAGGCCTTTGATTACGAACTGGGTTACCCGTTCGTTATCTTCGACCAGCAAAATCTTCACAGATGGTCTGCGAGCGGGGAGTGTGTTGCCGCCAACGCCGCTTCGGTGTGCTTCTTCTTGCGCCGGCCGCGCATCTTCATGCTGAACTCATCCAAGTACAGGTAGATGACCGGCGTCGTGAACAGCGTCAGCGCCTGGCTGAGAATGAGACCGCCTACCATGGTGTAACCTAAAGGCCGGCGCAGCTCGGAGCCCGTGCCGTGTCCGAGCGCCAAAGGCAGCGCCCCCAACAGTGCAGCCATGGTGGTCATCATAATAGGGCGAAACCGCATCAGGCAGGCTTGCCGAATGGAGTCATGCGGCGAGAGATGCTGTTCTCGCTCCGCCTGCAGTGCAAAATCCACCATCATGATGCCGTTCTTTTTCACGATGCCGATCAGCAAGATGATGCCGATCAAGGCCATCACCGACAGTTCGATATGCAATATGACCAGGATCAGCAGCGCGCCGACGCCGGCCGAGGGCAAGGTAGATAGAATGGTCAGCGGGTGTATATAACTCTCGTAGAGCATGCCGAGAATGATGTACACGGCCACCAGTGCAGCCAGGATCAGGTACGGCTGGCTCTTCAGCGAACTTTGAAACGCCTGTGCAGTACCCTGGAAGTTGCCGGTAATCGTGGCAGGCAAGTGCATCTGCAACGACACGCGGTTAATCGCGTTGACCGCATCG
>DASWUU010000158.1:0-4096 GCA_036401515.1 Steroidobacteraceae bacterium | reverse complement strand
GCGGACACCGGGGGCTGTGGAACAATAGGCTGCGTGGCGGACACGCGCGGCCCTATCGGCCCGGATGCACCGCCCGTCACACCGCCGTTGCTTGAGCCGGCGCCGGTCCCGGCGGCGGTTGCGCGCCAGTCCACATTGGCGCCGGTGAAGGAGCTGAGGCGCGCGCGCGTCTCGGTGCCATACCAGAATTCGGTGTTCTCGCTGGCTGCACGCGGCTGACTGCGAATGATCCGCGGCGTGATCGACAGCACGATCTCGGTCTTCTCGCGATCGTTCGTGTGTGTACCGAACAAGCGTCCTATGATCGGTATCTGACTGAAGCCCGGAATGCCCGAAGTGTTACGCGTGTCGGAATCCTGGATGAGGCCCGCGAGGATCTGCGTTTCGCCGTCTCTGAGCCGCAGCACCGTGTTGGCATTGCGTGTGCCGATGGTGTACGCCTGCGTATTGCCGACGTTTACCGTGTTGGTGATCGAGCTCACCTCCAAGCCGACTTTGATGGCCACATCGCCGTCCTGATATATCGTGGGCTGTACCTCCAGGGTCAATCCCACATCGAGGTACTGGACGCTGCTGCTGTTCGCGCTGCCGCCGGCCGACAATACCGTGGCTTGCGTGATGACAGGCACACGGCTGCCGATCAAGATCTTCGCTTTCTCCTTGTTGCGGGTGCGGATCCGCGGGCTCGCCAAGGTGTCGGTGTCACCGACCGTTTGCAGCGCATTGGCGGTGACACTCACGGGTGAAATAGCAATGGTGTTCGCATTTTGATGCGCCAGATCGGACCAGACCAGCCCGGCCGTCCCGCCGGCTGCTCCGGCCGCCCCGGCCGCTACCGAGGTAGCGCTGGCGGTCAGAGAGCCTGGAGGGGTAATCCCGAGATTCAACAACTTGCTGCGGGCGATTTCTACGACCTCGACCTCGATCAGCACCTCGGGCTCGGGCACATCGATCGAGGCCACTAATTTTTCGGCCATGCGCACGGCATCCGGCGTATCGCGCATCACCACGGTGCCGGTCCGTTCGTCGACGAACAGGTTTTTTGCGCTCAGCATGGACTTCAACATGCCCTCGACATCTTTGGGCGCCGCGTTGGTGATGTAGAAGGTGTGAACCACCTGCTCCTCGTAGTCTTTTTGTTTCGCGAGGGTATTCGGATAAATCAGGACCATGTTCTCCGAGAGCACCTGGCGCGCCAGATTGTTCTGATCCAACACCAGCTCGATCGCCTGCTCGATGGGCACCTCTTGCACGAATATCGTGGTCTTGGTGTCGCTCTTGACGTCCTTATCAAGGATGAAGTTGATGCCGGTTTGGCGAGCCAACACCTCGAACACCATCTTGGTGGGCGCGTCGCGGAATTGCAGCGACACTCGGGAATTCGCCTGAGCCTTTAAACGCCGCGCTATCGTGGTAGGCCCGCGAGCAGTGTTGATCTTTCCCGCAAGATCAACGGCCGGCGCGTAGCCGGCATCCTCCTGCAGCACGATATGCAGTATGGCATCGGCGGCATCGTAGTCCTTGCGCTCGAAGGCCTTGCCGGCATCCACCACCATGGCGGCGTGACGACGGTCTGCCTGCACGCCCTCGATGCCGTGCAACGCGCGCTGATTGGTGGGTTCAATGGTCAGCACCCGCCGATAGGTTGCAATGGCCTCATCCATCCGCGCTTCGGCCCGCGCCCGGTCCGCGGCGGCAATCAACTTCTGAACCGCTGCGCCGCGGCGCGCTGCCAGATCGAGCTTGAACGATAAGTTGTTGGGATCTTTGGCCACCGCTTCAGCCAGCTTGTTCACGCCGGTTTCATATTCGCCCCGATCTACCTCAGCCAAACCCTCTCGATGCAGGTTGGTGGCGGCGCAGGCTGCCAGGGCGGCGCAAAGCGCGACGACCATCATGCGATGCAAGTACTTCATTCTGTGCCTACCGCGAGCGATTGCTGGATTTTTAGAGGCATGTAAGTCAGCAGAAGTTGTCCGGACTTCACACCGTCTACACTGTATGTATTGTCCAAGGTATCGCCGACTTTGACGTCGTACACGCGATCCCCTGCGGTCAAGAAAAATGTCGGGTTTCCGTCCTGCGACTTGTAGCTGCACATGAAGGCGAACGGCAGCGGCGGCGCACTGGGCGGCGGCGGTGCTTGCACCACCACCGGAGCGGGCGGCGGCGCGGGCGGCGCGATATACCAGGATTGAACGGTAAACAAGGCACCGGCCACGGTGTCCTTGACCAGGCGATCGGATATCTTCAGCGCAGCATCGAGACTGCGCGCCTTGTGATCCGTACCATGGGCATTGTCGCGGCGTTTAGTTGCGGGCGCCGCGGAATCCGCCGGGCGAAGGCCTTCATGCGCCGGCTCAACAGTCTGCGAATCGTCCGGCATCAGCACGATATATCCCACTACCGAAAGCGCGACGCCGATAAGAATCTTGGCGCGCAAGGTTATTTTCACGCTCACGCCCCCTTAAGATAAATCACAAAGCCCACTTCCGCGCTCACTGCGGTGTCGCCAACGTTTTTGCGCGCGATCAGCAATTTGTCGAGGCCTAGGGCGGGGATTGCCGACAGCGATTTGTTGATGAACGCACGAACATTGGCGTAATCGGCCTTGATCGGAAATTCAAAGGAGTAGCGGGCTAAATGATCGGCTGCGGCCGGGGTGAAGGTGTATTTGCCCTGCTCCAGGACTACGCCGGCTTCATTGGCCTGCGCGAGCACCGTACCGAGCAGCGCCGGAACTTGCCCGCGGCTCGGAAGGGATCCGGCGAATTGACGTGGGCTTAGCGTGGCAGCAGCGGGCAAGGGCGCAGGCATGGCAGCCTGCGACAGTTGTGTGGTCAACGACTCAATCGACTGATGCGCCGGAATCAGCAGCACCACCACCAAAACAGCCGCCACCGCCAGCGACACCAATCCCGCGATTCCTGGCAACCCTAGGCGCATCACGCGATAGCGAAGCTCGGGCACGGTCCGCACCCTCAGGCGATCGACGCGGGCTTGCAAGCTTAAGGGGGCGGCGGCCGCCGGCGTCAAACGTTGGACGTCCTTCAGAACTGGCGCCGAGGCCGCAGCCACCGTCGGCAAGCTCGGACGCGATGTTTCGGCCGCCGGCAAGGTTTCGGCTGCTTGCAAGGTTTCGGCCGCTTGCAAGGTTTCGGCCGCTGGCGCTTCCGGGTACTCGCTCATGTCGAGTCCTTCCACTGGCCCGTCAATTCGAAGCGCACCGGCCGCTGCGGGTCGTCGGCGCGGATTTCGTGGCGATCGAGCATGGGATATTCGAGTGAACGGCTGCTCTGCAGGCGCTGCACGTAGTTGAGCGCCAGCTCGAGCGTACGGGCCTCGGCAGTGACGCGCACGGAATGCTTGGCATGATCGGGCTCTACGCCCAACAACGCGATCTGTCCTTGCGAGTCCTTGCTCGCCTGCTCTAGTTCGGCAAGGAGCAGCGTCCAAGGGGTCGCCAAGTCCTGCGCGGCTCGTTCGGCGCTCACTGCAATCTTGGCATTCGACAGCGCATCCTCCGGGACCTCGGGCTTGCGCGCGCGCATCAACGCCGCCATTCGGTATTCGAGACCCGCTCGCCGCTGCACTGAAAGGTGGTATTGGTAAATCACCGTACCGACGCAGATCGTGCTCAGCAGCAACACCAGCAATCCAGGCCACCTCACGCGCCGCGAGCTGCCGACAAAGTCCATTTCAATGAGTTGTCTCACGCCACTTTACGCCGGAGAAACTCGAGTTGATGCAGCGTGGTCAGCGGCGGATTGGGCTCGTCCAGCCATTCAAGGTCGGCCGCCATTTCCGGCCGCACTGCCCGCAGCGCAACCGGCAAATCCACATATACACGCCCATCGGCGGGGCTGGCGCTCGCAAGCCGGCCAAAGGTTTGCAGCCGCTTCAGTTCCCGCGCCCAATCAACGCCAATGCGCACCGCGTGCACGCGGTCGATACCTTGCGCGCACATGCGTATAGCCGCGAGCGAGCCCTCTTCGACCGTAACGAACCACGCCGCCGCATTCACGGGCAGTACGTGCCGCCAGGTGTTGAACGCGGCGATCAGCTGCGGTTGCACAGTCATCAGCTTCTGGCCGTG
>DASWUU010000157.1:0-11964 GCA_036401515.1 Steroidobacteraceae bacterium | reverse complement strand
CCGGCGGCGATGAACGGAAAAAACCGCGTCGCTTGCTCGGGGGAAAACACGTCCACCATCAAGCTCCAGAACACCGAAATCATGAACAGGTTTGTGACGCTGAACCACACGTAATACGCGCCTCCCAGCCAGCGGTTCTCCGGCGCGAGCTGGAACAGCAGCTCAAACAGCACCACATTGCACAGCCAAAACCAAAACACGCCCGGCAGCAGCCGCGTCAGTTTTATTCTCGATGCCAGCGCCGTGTAGATGCCTGATGCAACGAAAGTGCCGATGAACGTAGCGGTGAAAAGCTGCTGCAGCTGGTCCACGCCGACGATGGTGGCCACTGTGTCGCGCACCGGCCGCAGGATGTAATAGCTTCCCATCAATAGGAAATTGCAGAGGAATGCCAGCGCCACCGCCTTACGCTGATGCGACGCCGTTCCTGGGATCATGCGCACCAAAGATAATCCCGCAGCCAATGCATTCTGCGTCATGTCTGCGCCCGCCTAGTCAACGGTAACGATGATTTTGCCGCGCGCGTGTCCCTGCTCGAGGTACCGGATCGCCTCGGGGACCTCGCTCAATGCGTAGCGCCGGTCGATGACCGGCGTGATTTTTCCCGCCTGCATCCAATCGCGCAGGGTATCGAGATCCTTCGGATTCAAATCCGCCAGCAGAAAAAGGAATTTCTGGCTGACCAAGTGCCCATAGAGCCACGCGTCGATGGAGCTTGACAAAGCACCCAGCCACCGGCCTTTGTCGTTCGATCCCACCATGACCAGGGCGCCGTGAGGCTTCAGCACGCGCCGATAGTCGGACAACGAATGCGTTCCCACGGTATCGATGATGAGATCGTATCGCGGCTCACTCTTCGTGAAATCCGTTTGCGTGTAATCAATGGCCTCGTCGGCGCCGATGGATCGCACGAGTTCCAAGTTGCGGGTGCTGCACACACCGGTGACCTTGGCGCCGTACACCTTGGCGATCTGCACGGCAAAAGTGCCGACGCCGCCGGACGCACCGTTGATCAAGACGCTCTGTCCCGCTTGAACATTTCCTTTGTCGCGCAGCGCCTGCAATGCCGTGATCGCGGCGATCGGCACCGCCGCCGCCTGTTCAAAGCTCATGTTGCTCGGTTTCATGGCCAGCGAGCCTTTCTCGGCAACGCTTACGTACTCGCCGAACGCGCCGTCTCGGCCGCCGAACACTTCATCGCCGGGCTTGAACTGCTTGACGTTCTTCCCAACCGATTCCACCGTACCCGCGAAATCGACCCCCATGTGAATGCTGTCGGGTGTGCGCATTCCCGCCATGGCACGCACGAGGTAAGGCTCGCCGCGCATGTAATGCCAGTCCAAAGGATTGACCGAGGCCGCGTGCACCTTCACGATCATTCGGTCATCGGCTATCGATGGCTTGGCAATTTCCTCAAGCTTCAGCACCTCGGGGGAACCGTAGCAGCGATAGACAATGGCTTTCATGGCCGGCGCACCTACCGGCGGTGACGCAGCGGCGGGACACGCAGCGTTGTGGCTCAAAGCCCATGCCAACGAGGACACTCCTACCACCAGCAGGACCAAAACCCCGCTTAAAACTTTGTATCGTCGCTTCATGCTTGCTCCCTTCCGCGCGCCATATTGATGACCCGTTGGCGACACTATCGCCCCCGCTCGCCGCATCTGCTACCTCTTGCGACGAACGACGGCGGCGCGGGACTGAGCCGCGATGGCACCGGACGAGCCGCCGCCCGCGGCAGCCAACCGAGTGCTTTGGCGCTCGAAGCCCTGCGCCGTTGCACTATAGTGGCCCCATGTCGGTGAATGATGCTTTCGCCCGGACCGGTGCGTCGCCCCCTATGTTGGGGTGGCCGCGGCTGCGCGTAGCGCTGATCGCAGCCACCGTGATTGGTCTGATGCTGCGCTTGGGCTCAGTCATGCCAACCGTGGTGGTCGTGGGTCGCACCATGGTGGTCGGTCTTGCTGCGATGCTGGCGTTTGGATTGTCCGAGCGTTGGCCCGCACATCTGCCGAGGTGGCTGGCACGTTGGGTGCTGCAACTGCTGGGTGTGGTGGTCTCCATACCGCTTGCCGCATTGTTCGCGTATTGGCTGACCACCGGCGGCCACCCGCACTTTGCAACCGACGCAGCCCGAGTGCAAGGTTATGGCGCGCTGACATTCGCGGGCATCTTGTTCGCCCCTTGGATCGCGGTAGGCGCCCTCGTCCGTCAGCGCGATGCCTTCGCCCGCGATCAGGCCACGGCCTTCGCCCTGGAACGCAGCGAATTGGAACGCAAGGCGCTGGACGCACGCTTCAGACTGCTGCAGGCACAGGTCGAGCCGCACTTTCTGTTCAACACCCTCGCCAATGTGCAGGCGCTGGTGGAGGCCGGCGCCCCCCAGGCATCGAAGGTACTGAAGAGTTTGATTGCCTATTTGCGTGCCGCCGTGCCGCGCCTGCATGAAACGGCCACGACCTTAAAGCAAGAGCTTGAGCTGGTGCGCGCTTATCTTGAAGTCATGCACATGCGAATGCCGGACCGCTTGACGTTTGCGGTGCACGCGGATCCCGGCGTGATGGAGCTGCAATGCCCGCCGATGACGCTGCTGACCTTGGTGGAAAACGCCGTGCGCCACGGCGTCGACCCGAGTGAAACGGGCGGCAGCATCGACATCGACGTGAGGCTGGCGGCGGGGAGCCGCTGCGTCGCCGCCGTCACCGACACCGGCGTCGGTCTGCGAGCCACCGGCACCGGGCTCGGCACCGGCCTGGCCGCGCTGCGCGAGCGATTGCAATTGGCGTTCGGCACGGAGGCGCAGTTGCTCGTCAGCGAGATCGTGCCGCACGGTGTGCGAGCCGAGCTGTCATTCCCCGCTCGAAAGACGCCCGCCTGATGCGGCCCGCTCCCACCGCACTGATTGCCGAGGATGAGCCGCTGCTGCGCGAGTCCCTCGAGCGCCAGCTCTCTGAAGTCTGGCCCGAGCTCGCCGTGGTCGCTCGGGCGCGCAATGGCCGTGAAGCCATCGCTCAGTTCGACAAGCTTCACCCCAGCGTGTGCTTTCTGGATGTGCACATGCCCGGCGTGACCGGCATCGAAGCGGCGCGCCACATCGGCCACCGCGCGCATCTGGTCTTTGTCACCGCCTATGACCAATACGCCGTGCAAGCCTTTGCGCAGGGCGTGCTCGACTATCTCGTGAAACCCGTCGATGCGGCCCGTCTGGCGCACACCGTAGAACGGCTTCAA
The DNA here is from genome assembly GCA_036401515.1 of Steroidobacteraceae bacterium. Lineage (GTDB taxonomy): Bacteria > Pseudomonadota > Gammaproteobacteria > Steroidobacterales > Steroidobacteraceae > Bog-1198. The sequence continues at coordinate 8,733 of DASWUU010000157.1, read as the reverse complement.
CAACGGCTGCGCGAATCGAAATCCGCGGTCAATACCGACGAACTGCTGCTTAAGCTTGCCGCCGCCCTTGAGCGGCGCACGGCACCCGAGCCGCTGCGCTGGATCCGCGCATCGGTGGGCCAGACCGTCACCCTCATCCCGGTGCAGCAAATCGATTTCCTGCGCGCCGAGGAAAAGTACACCGTGGTCGCGTGGCGCGACGACTCCTCCGAGCGGCGCGAAGCGGTGATTCGCACGCCTCTTAAGGAACTCAGCGCGCAGCTCGATGCGACTCAGTTCGCCCAAGTCCATCGCTCCGTGGTCGTGAACTTAAGCTCCGTTGCCCGCATCGTGCGCGGCCCCAATGAAACGGCCGACATTCATTTGAAAGGCCGCAGCGAGGTGCTCCCGGTCAGCCGCAGCTTCCTACATCTGTTCCGGCAGATGTGAACTTACGAGCGAGCGAGCCCCCTCTATGCGACGCTCGGATTGAGGAACCGGTGAATGGCTTGGACCACGACCGACCCCTCGCCGACCCCCGAGGCGACGCGCTTCACGGATCCTGAGCGAACATCCCCCACCGCAAAAATGCCCAGTTGGCTGGTGACGTAGGGTGAGGTCAGCGCTTGCTGGTTTTCTATGTGCCCAGTCTCTACGAAGCCTTTTTCATCGAGCACCACGCAGTGATTGAGCCATTCCGTATTGGGCTCGGCGCCAATCATCACAAACAAATTAGATACCGCCTTAAGTGCTGAGTCGCCCGTGTCTCGATTCTTCCAAGTAATGCCGCGCAAGAACGAGTCGCCCTCGAGCGAGGTGATCTCGGTGTAAGGATGCACCGTGATATGGGCGGATCCTTGAATACGCTGGATCAAATAATCCGACATGGTCGCAGCCAGTCCCGCGCTGCGAACCACGATGTGCACGTGACTAACGGTGCGCGACAAGAATACCGCCGCTTGCCCGGCTGAATTGCCTCCGCCGACCACCACCACTTCCTCGCCGGTGCAAAGCTGCGCCTCCATCGCGGTCGCCGCGTAATGAATGCCGTGCCCCTCGAACTGCGAATAATTTTCCAGGTCCAACTTGCGGTAGCGCGCGCCGGTGGCGATGACGATCGCACAGGCCTTGACCAAGTGCCCGCCGTCGAGCTCAAGACGATAAGGCCGGTCCGCACACCTCAACCCCGTCACCAACCGCGCGATGGCGAGCCGCGCGCCGAATTTCTGCGCCTGAGCCTGCGCTCGGCCGGCAAGAGCCTGCCCGGAAATACCGGTGGGAAACCCCAAGTAGTTTTCGATCTTCGACGACGTTCCCGCCTGCCCGCCGGGGGCAGTGCTTTCCAGCACGAGGGTCGACAAACCCTCGGACGCGGCATACACGGCGGCAGCGAGGCCGGCAGGCCCCGCGCCCACGACGGCGACGTCGTACACCGTTGCCGCGTCGAGTGCCTCGATCAGGCCGAGCGCATCGGCAAGCGCCACCGTGGCGGGGTTGCGCAGCACCACCTCGCCCTGCAACACCACCACGGGCAGCTCGTCCGCCTTGACATCGAAGCACTGCAGAAACTCTGCCGCGTCCGTGTCGCGCTCCGTATCGAGTACCCGGTGCGGATACCCGTTGCGTGTCATGAAGGCTTGTAAGCGCAACATGTCGCCGTTGTGCGCTGGGCCGGCCAAGGTGACGCCCCCCTTCGTATGGCGGATGAACCCCACGCGCCTCAAGATGAAGGCACGCATGATGATTTCGCCGATATCGGATTCGCCGATGACGAGGCGGCGAAAGTCGGGGCGCTTGACGCGCACCACGCGTGTGCCGGCCCCCGCCGTGCCGGACACCAAGATCTGGCGGTCGTTGAACAGGTCCATTTCGCCCGTGAATTGCCGCTCCCGGTGCACCGCAAAGACATTGGGCGCGCCGCGCGCGTCGGTGTCGAAGATTTCGATCGAACCCGACAAGACCAAGAAGAAATCGACGCCGCGCTGACCGCGCTCAAAAAGCAGCGTTCCCGCCTCGATGTTCTCTTCGCTGCCGTAGCTCGCAACGCGGCGCGTCATGTCCTCGTCGAGTTGCGGGAAGGTCTGCCCCACCCGCGCATACGGATCGGACGGGTCCTGCTCCGGCTCAGAATTGGCCATCGTCGGCATCATGGGCCGATTCTGCGCAAACGCCTCCCTTAACGCCAGTTTGACGCACCGCATGGCCAGAGGCCCGCGTTGTGCAGAACACCGGTCGCTGGCCCCGCAATGCAAGGGATCGAGCTCAAATAAATTCAGGCCGTTTCCTGGACATCCTGGCGTAACAACCGTACTTGCGAAGCCGAACTAGGCTAGAGTGGGCGGTTCTAAACGGGAGCGGTTTTGCTAGCAAGAAAAACTAAGTGGCGCCGATTTAAAGAGCCACCGCCGTCGCTCGTCCCGCCCGATATTGAAAAATTCGGTTCCGTGGATTTCCTGTCCAGCGATCGCTCGAGTTTGAGCGCATGGCTCAGCGAGGCCGATTGGCCTCGTGACGCAATGAATGTGGTCGCACTCGAGGGCTATCTGGTTGCCATGATCGTGTGGCCCATTAATCTTCCTCCCGGCGCCTGGCTGCCCGCGATATGGGGTATCCGCGGCTGGAAAGTGGCAGCGAAAATCGAAACGCCCGCTTCTTACGACAGGTTTCTGCGCCTCATTCTCGGATACCGCCAACATCTTATCCATGTGCTCAACACGGCCCCGCCCTCCTTCCTACCTGCGCTGCACGACACGGTCGCCGGGTCGGCAACCACCAATGCCGCAATGCGCTGGTCTCAAGGATTTGTGGCTGCCTTGCAGCAAGCATCCGCGGGCCTCGATGGGCGATCGGCACATTTCATTTCAGCGGTGACACTCATTGCGCAGCACGCCTCGTCTGTTGCGCCGTTTTCGGGCAAATCCGAATCGGCTTTAGCCGCAGAACTCGGCACCGCGGTAGGCACGATTGTTTCTGAGATGCCGCTCAGGCTTAGAAAGCCCTCCGCCAAGCTCTTCGTATCTGCATTGACGAACTAACGCGCACTCGCGCTAGCGCTTCAAGCCAATATATTCATAGCCCATCGCACTCACGTCGCGGGGGTGCGAGAACTTCGCGCCTTCTTTCGCAAGATGTTCCAGTGTGTCGTCTCGATCCGAGAGCAGGCGCCACTGCGCGTCGCTGCGTCCGCCTTCGCTTTCGCTTTCGCTTTCGCCCCCGCAAGCGGACAGCGCTTTCAAGAGTTCCGCCATCGGCGGGGAATGAATCAAAAAACACGTTCAGCTTAGTCTGCACATCATCCACGTTCACCTCCCGCCATTGCCTCACATCCTCGCGTATTACCGCGCTGGTAACGCGACCATCACGCTGCAGCAGCGGATGTTTAAGAGACCACGCCTCCGGCGGGCAGCCCTTCTTGGCAGTCTCTAGTTGAACGAAGGGATTGGTCTCGACGGGATAGATGCGGCACACCAGGGGGCGGCGCTCATAAATACCGCAGCGCAAGTCCGCGAGCAGGTTGGGACAGGCGCCATTGATGTTCGCGACCAGTGTCACGGTCATCCGAACGCGCATCGATCCGCTCGCCGCTGCGAAGGAGCGCCGCATGAGGTGATCTGCCTTCTCTTCGTCCTGCGGAATCCAGGGCGAGGCCTCGCAGATCACCTGCACTTGATGCCCGCCGCGCAGCCAATCGATGGCTTCCGCCACCGTCACCGGGATTTTGGTTCTGTGGCAACACGCCGCGCATTGCACGCACTTAAAATGAATGTCCACGCCGCTCATTATAAAATCGCGTGCAGCGCTGGCTTCTTCGCATTCAAGTACGCCATGCGATCGATTGCCACATTCTTACCCGATTCAACCGTCGGCTTTACCAGCGCTTCGAACAAGTGCCGCTCCTCTGCCGAAAACCGTGTCTCAAGAATGGCGCCTAATGACGGCGCCCATGGATGAGGAGAGCTCGCGAGGAAAATCTCCCACGACGTGATGAGCGAGGGTGCCACATCGATGTGCAGCTGCATGTGAATATCGACGAATCCCGCCGCTCGGACCATATTAATCAAATCGCGCTCCGAGAAGTTCACGAGCGGATGCTTGGCACAGCCCTCCGCGGTATCGGGGAACTGTGCAGCCTTCCAACGGTGCAGCAGCGTGAGAAATTGATCCGGTGACCCGCTCGATTGCGCCTCGACCCGCGCCTTGAGCGCTCGGGCAGCGAACGCCTCCTCCTGCATTATCGGCTCGGCGAGCGAAATGCGGCCGCCGGGTTTGAGAACCCGCTGAAACTCGCGGAAGGCCGCATTCTTGTCGGCGACGTAGGCAATGGATGAGCGGCTGACGATGGCATCCACCGTCGAATCGGCAAGCTCGGTGAGTTTCTCGGCAGAGCACTCGAGAAACGTGCAGTGATCTTTAAAATTTCGGTGCGCGGCCGTGTCCTCGGCATGGCGCAACAGCGGCTGCGAGATATCGGTCAGCACCACCTGTATCGTGCCGAGGCGCTCCAGCGCCCGGAATGCCAGCAGGCCATCGCCCGCCCCGACATCCACCAGCCGCATGCCCGAAAACAACTGCGCTTCATCCAGCACGCGATCGGCAATACGTTCCACAGCGCGTCTGACCACCGCTTCGTAACCAGGGTCGCCCCCGGAACGGTCATGCAGCACCCATTTCGACCATTCATCCTGATTCGGATTCAGGGTTGCCTTCATCATGGCCGCGCATTCGGCGCAACGTCCTTCCCGAGCAACGCGGCGCCGCTCACGCTCAGGATTCTTCGCCTTACCTCGCGCGGCAGGACGCGCATCAGCAATCCTTGCGGAAAGACAAAGGGGTAGGGTTTATTCAACTTGTCGGATTCTTCGGCACTGCTGATCACTGTACGCGGCTGCCAACCGCATCCTGCAAAAAATTTGAACCAGTCGCCGGGTTGGAACAAGAAAGGCGCCGCCTTTAATTGTTTCACCCAGCTCTTCGGAGTTTTGCGCGCACCCGCGTTGTCGAAGTCGAGAATCCAATAACAAAAGGTGGGAATCTCCGCCAGCTCTTCAGCGAGATCCGCCACGACCTCATTCGACAGATATGGCATTACGCCTTCTGCGATCAGCAGCGTTTTGCCGCTGGTTGAGCCGAGCACCTTAAAAACGTCACTCCGCGCGGCGCGATCCGACAGATCGAGCCCAATGCGCTCGAGGCTGCACACCGGCTTCTGCCCCGCGAGCACCTCGTCTTTCCATTGCACCATGCTCGGAAAATCTATTTCTATCCAGCGCGTCTGCGGCGGCAGCGTCATGCGATAAGGCCGGGTATCGAGACCCGCGCCCAAGTTCACCACCGTGTCGACACCCTTATTCAGCGCCTCGCCTATCAGCCTGTCGATGGCGGAGGTGCGCACCACCACTCCCCACTGCACCAGCGCGGTATCGGGCATGGCGCGCGCGATCTTTTCACCGCGCGTGCCCGCGACCAAGGCGGCGAGCGGATCATGGAGAGCCCCATCAGGACGCCGGGTTTCATTCGCCCGCAGCGCGCCTACCCAAAAGGCCGTGTCCGTGACGTGAGCGATGGCTGCTGGTCGGGTCATGGGAGAGCGCGCATGAAGACTTGCGCGCCAGCGCCGGCGCGTTTGCCTCTAAGACGAGTAATGCCTGGGGAACCGTATTCTAAAAGTCGTTCCCACGCCCACCTCGGAGTCCACTTCAATAGTGGCGTCCAGCATCTCGCACAGCCGCTTGACGATCGACAGGCCTAAGCCTTCGCCGCTAGCACTGTGCGGCGGCAGCGGAAATTCCCGAGCCGGCGCGCTCAGCAAGCTCTCAACCCGCTCAGGCTCCGACTGAACTGCGTGCTTCGCATCGTCCAGCAGCCGATCCGGCACGTTTTCCAGCGCCTGAGTCAGCGGCTTATCCGAGCCGCTGGCAAAGCCGGGGCCGGTATCCTTGACGCAAAGCTCCCAGCGTTTCGGATCGTCGGCATCGCTGTTGCCCCAGCTCACCGTGATTCCGCCTTCGCGGGTGAACTTGACCGCGTTGAGCACCAGATTTTGAGCGATGCGCCGTATCTTGACGGCGTCGCCGTCAACCCCCAATCCGGAAGGGCCCTCGCATCGCAGAAACAGGCGATGCTGCTGCGCCAGCGGCCGAACGCCTTCGCATAACTGCATCAGGAGGGGCGACACATCCATGGGTTCGATGCGCCGTTCTTCGCGGCCCGCTTGCAGGCGCGCCAGGTCGGTCACATCGTTCAGAAGATGGTGCAGCGAGGTAACGTTGCGCATCAAAATGCGCACGAACGCATCGCGCGTGGGCTCATGCAAATTGCCCTGGGTGAGCCCCACTGTGGCAGTGGCCACCACGCCTAAGTTGCCCCGCAGATCGTGAGCCGCTTGGCGCCAAAGATCGCCGCGCTGTTGCTCCAATAGCTTGATTTCCTCCAGCGCGCTCTCGAGATCCTTCGCTTGGCCCGCGGCCTCTTGCTGCTGCAGATTAAAATATTGCCCCACGCTCTCTTCAATACCGGTGCTGCAAAGCGCAGCCCACATCCGGCGCGCATCCCGAGCGGCGCTGGAATTCTTATCGTTATAACTTTCCAGCTCCGCCACCACGATCTCGTTGAGCTTACCGAGCTCGCGCGTCACTTCACGCAAGTTGTAGCCCTGTTTCCAACGCTGCAAGCCGTGCGCGGCCGCAGGCGCTTGCGCGATGTTCTCATAGGTTGCTGTGGAGTCGGCGGGTCCCTTGCGAAGCTGCATCTCAAAGGTCGAAAGCAACGCCGGAATGTGGTCATACAAATCGGCACGCGGCAAGGAATCGCTGGTCGTCAGCGCCGGATCTTTGTTGATGGCTTTGCGCCATGTCGACAGGATGTGCTCGCGCCGCGCTTGCAAATAATCGGCAAGTCCGCAAAGCCCTTCATCGAAGATTCCCACCATGATCTCTCCTGTCCCCAGCCGCATCGCAGCATCAATCTTCGACCCGGCACCGGCGGATATTACTCGTGTGCGCACCACAATCTCCATAGTGCCGTGCGGTCCCGCCCTAATGGTTGTTCCGAGGCGGTTATTCAAGGCTGAGACGCCGTCTCTTGCCAGACGCGTCATCCTTCTGCAATATGCACGTTGCTCGAAAACTACAGCCTAACAAGGATGTTAAACATGGTTTTTTTGCGCAACGCTTGCCGCCTGCTCACCCTTCTTCCGGCCGCCGTCATACTGAGTGCCTGCGGCGGCGGTGGAAGCGGAGGTGCTGCGACCCCGACCCCCAGCCCTCCGGCGCAATCCCCGCCGCCCACGGCTTGGGTGAAGGGCCAATTCGCGCCCGAATCCTCCTTCGTAGCCATGTGCGTCGCGCCTCGAACCGGCACCGATCCCGGCACCAATAAGCCTTATCCGGACACGCAGGGCACCCTGCTCGATGAGCTGAACTGGTTGCGTTCCTGGACCAACGATCTGTATCTGTGGTTCGATGAGGTCCCGGACCAGGATCCCGCCACCTTTACCAGCGACGCGACCTACTTTACGGCCCTCAAAACGTCGGCGACGACCGCCTCCGGGAATCCAAAAGATAAATTTCATTTCACCTATCCCACCGCGACCTGGGAAGCGTTATCGCAATCCGGGGTGCAAGCCGGTTACGGCGCCAATTTCGTGGTTATTTCGGGCACGCCGCCTCGCAACGTCGTGGTTTCGTATACCGAACCTAACTCCGGGGCCGCCACCGCACCGGCCAACTTGGCGCGTGGCGCCAAGCTTCTCACCATTGATGGGGTCGACCTGGTCAATGCTAACGACCAGGCCAGCGTGGACACGCTCAATGCCGGACTAAGCCCCAAGACGGTCGGCGAATCCCACACTTTTTCGATTCTCGATGCCGGCGCGACGACGCCGCGCACCGTCACATTGGTGTCGGCCGACGTAACCGTCACCCCGGTGCAAAACGTCCGCACTCTCACCGCGCCGAACGGCAGCCTTGTCGGCTACATGCTGTTCAATGATCACTTGGCCACCGCCGAAGGCGAGCTGGTCGCCGCGTTTTCACAAATGCAAAGCGCCGGTGCGCATGATCTGGTGCTCGATATCCGCTACAACGGCGGCGGCTATCTCGATATTGCGAGCGAAGTCGCTTTCATGATCGCCGGCCCAAGCGCCACGGCCGGACAGACCTTCGAGCTGTCGCAGTTCAATAGCAAGCATCCGACGATCAACCCGGTGACCGGCGCCGCGCTGACTCCCCTCGGATTTCATGCCACCACCCAAGGATTCTCCACCACCGCCGGTCAAGCGCTGCCGGCGTTGAATTTGACTCGCGTGTTTGTCCTCACCACCGCCAGCACCTGTTCGGCGAGCGAATCCATCATTAACAGCCTGCGCGGCGTGAATGTTCAAGTGATCCAGATCGGATCGACGACTTGCGGCAAACCGTACGGTTTTTATCCTCCCGATAATTGCGGCGTTACCTATTTCTCCATTCAGTTTCAGGGCATCAACGCCCAAGGCTTCGGCAACTATCCCGACGGGTTCACGCCGCAGAACACCCTCACCACCCAAGGCGTCCTGTTGCCGGGCTGCTCAGTGGCTGATGATTTCAGCCATGCGCTGGGTGACAGCTCCGAAGGCCTTCTCGCGTCGGCCTTAAGCTACCAATCGAACGGCACCTGCCCAGTGGCGCCGAGCGGCGTCGTGGGTCCGCCCGTGGTCTCCGGCGCGTACATCCCACCCGCCGCCAATGGCCTCAGCGTCAAATCCTTATGGCAGCAGAA
>DASWUU010000156.1:0-31156 GCA_036401515.1 Steroidobacteraceae bacterium | reverse complement strand
AGCTTGCAGCACCCCCGCGGCCGAGGTCAGCCAACCTAAGAGGAAGCAAGCATGAAACGATTCCACTTACATGTAAGCGTCGAGAACCTCGATGAGTCCATCAACTTCTATTCGACGCTATTTGCCGCAGAGCCCTCCGTGCGTCAGGCGGACTACGCCAAGTGGATGATCGAGGACCCGCGCGTGAATTTCGCGATCTCGACGCGCCGTCAACCGGTCGGCGTGAATCATTTGGGTTTCCAGGTCGACACCGATGAGGAACTGCGCGGTATGCATGCACAGCTGCAGGCGGCCGATGCGCGCCTGATCCAAGAGGACGATCAGCCCTGTTGCTACGCAGAATCGAACAAGTATTGGGTCACCGATCCCAGCGGTATCGCCTGGGAGACCTTCCACACCTTAGGTAGCATCCCGGTCTATGGCAAAGACACACCCGAGTTCAACCACGGGGAGTCGATCACACTGACCGAGAAAGCCGCAGCACAGCCGTGCTGCGTGCCTGAGGCGAAGGCTAAAGCCCTCGCCTCAGGGTCGAGCTGCTGCGCAAAATGATATCGACGCCGGCCCTCCGTCCCGGCTGCTCCGCTGATCTCTCGGCGATCTCGCGGCTGCTTTCCGGCGCGAACCTGCCGGCGGCGGATTTATCGAGCGCCCACGATTTTCAATCCTGGGTGCTCGAGGACGGCGGTTCTATTGTGGGCGTGATTGGCCTAGAGCGATTCGGGAGCGATGCGCTGCTGCGCTCCCTCGCGATAACACCAGAGCATCGCAATCGTGGTTTGGGCCGGGATCTCGTTGCGCGCCTTGAGCACGATGCAAAAGTCTATGGCGTGCGGACGCTCGTCTTATTGACGGAGACCGCGCAGCCCTTCTTTCGATGCCTAGGCTACGCCGTCACCGATCGGAGCCAAGTGAGCGATGAGGTAAAGCAAAGCGCGGAGTTTCGCTCGCTCTGTCCGGTGTCGGCGATTTGCATGATCAAAGTGCTTCGCGATGGCTGATCGAGTCTTCAATGTGCTGTTTCTTTGCACGGGCAATTCCGCTCGCAGCGTGCTGGCCGAAGCGTACCTAAACCATCGAGGTCGCGGACGCTTTCGCGCCTATAGCGCGGGAAGTCATCCAACGGGGAAAATCAATCCTGGTGCTATCGAGTTACTTGAGCGCTTACAGATTCCGACCGAGGGGCTGCGCAGCAAAGCGTGGGTCGAATTCTCTGAGCCGGGTGCGCCACCCTTGGACTTCGTGATTACCGTTTGTGACAACGCAGCCGGCGAGGCTTGCCCGGTTTGGCCGGGTCAACCCATGACCGCTCACTGGGGCGTCGCCGACCCGGCGCACGTCGAAGGAACGCTCGAGCGCGCGACTGCGTTTCGCGAGGCGTTTCGTCTCTTGAGCCGCCGCATTGATTTATTTACCAACCTGCCCGTCGCTTCGCTTGACCAGATGGCGCTTCGAAAGGAAGTGCGCGATATCGGCCAGGTGAAAGAATGACTTTAAATCCAATCACACTCCCTCGGCGCCTTACTTCCGAGGCTCTGGGATCACTCTTGCTCGCCGCTACGGTGGTGGGCTCCGGCATCATGGCCGAGCGCCTGGCGGCCGGAAACACCGCGGTAGCATTGCTGGCCAATACCGGCGCGACGGTTGCGGTGCTCGCGGCCTTGATCGCGCTCTTGGGTCCCGTGAGCGGCGCGCATTTCAACCCCGCTGTCTCCTTCATCGAAGCATTACGGGGAAAACTGGCGTGGCCCGAGGCTGGCGCCTATCTACTCGTCCAGGTGCTCGGATGTTGTGCGGGTGCGATACTCGCGCATCTGATGTTCGAGGCTCCCGTGTGGCAGTCATCGCTGCATCTTCGCACCGGCCCCGCACAATGGCTGGCGGAAGCCGTCGCGACTTTTGGGTTGCTGCTCGTCGTGCTCGGCCACCGGCGCGCAGAGGATGCGCCTTGGATGGTTGCTTGCTGGATTGGGGCTGCCTATTGGTTCACGGCCTCAACCTCCTTTGCGAATCCGGCGATCACCATCGCGCGATCGCTCACAAATACCTTCTCCGGAATTCGCCCCATCGATGTACCGGCTTTTATCGCGGCCCAGTTCGCCGGCGCGCTCGCCGCGTGGATGCTGGCGCGGTTTATCTTCCCTGCGCCCAAGCCTTCTGTTTCGCCGGCAACGAAGAGTGCCGCCGCCGTGCCCAAAGACCCGTTAGAAAGTGAGGGGGCCCGTGGCTGACTCACCGGTCGCGGTCACGATTTATCACAATCCCGCCTGCGGGACCTCGCGCAATGTCTTAGGTTTGATCCGAAATGCCGGCATCGAACCGCACGTCATTGAATATTTAAAAACGCCGCCCGATCGCGCGACTCTCGAACAATTGCTCGAACGGATGCACATAAAGCCGCGTGCCATCTTGCGGGAAAAAGGCACGCCTTTCGCTGAACTCGGTCTGGGCGATGAGACCTTAACCGACACTCAACTGCTCGACGCCATGACGGCGCACCCGATCCTCATTAATCGCCCGATCGTCGTGACGTCCTTGGGGGTACAGCTTTGCCGGCCGTCCGAGCTGGTGCTCGACATCCTGCCCACTCCTCAGCGCGGCTCCTTCACCAAGGAAGATGGCGAAAAGGTGATCGATGAGCAAGGGCTACGAATTAAAAAACGGCAAACGCCCTAAATTCATTGATTCGAAAGGGAAGGGCCATGCGATCGACAATGAGTTTGATCCTGATAGCTGCCGGGGCATTGAGTTCGAATTTGGCGGCAAGCTTGGCCGCCTAGAACCAACCATGCCGCGGCGATGCGCGACTCATTTCGCGGCGATTCGCCCAAACCGCAAGACTCGGTGCGACGACATGGTCATAAAGGAGAATGGAGATGGGTCTCAGTACGGGAAGAGTTAATGTCCTCGAAAGCCAACGATATGCGGGAATCTTAGACCACAAATAAACCAGCGCGGGCATGCCGCTTAGGACCCGGCCGCGAGCGTCACGCCGGTACACACGGCGCTCAAGATGTTCACGTCGCAGGCCATACTTAACGAATTCATTGTGTCCCTGCATTGAATCGATGAATTGGAGCTGCGGTTGATTGTTTGCGCAGAGAGTTGCGTAGTGCTTCATCTCCGTGCGACACACCGGGCAGTCGCCGTTGTAGTACACCTCGCTCGGCGAGTGATCCGCGGTTCCTGTATCGAGTAAATCGCTCAATGCCTCCTGAATTCGTCGGTGACGAAACTTGAAACCCAATGCTGTTGCCCGGCTCGGAACGACTCGCTGTCCATCGACGAGAAGTTGGGACATTTCGCCAAGAGCAGCCCGCAGCGCCAGTGCCGGCACGCGCAGCCAGAGCGGCCGCCTCAACTCGTGCGCAAGAGCCTCCTGGAACTGCCGATGGGTTACTGGATGGGGTGAGACGGCATTCAGCGCGCCGCTGACACGCGGGGTGTCGATCGAAAACTCCAACAAACGTACCAGGTCGTCTACATGGATCCACGACACCCATTGGGCACCGCTTCCTATCACAGCGCCGAGGCCGAGGCGGATTGGTATCAGCATTTGCCGTAGCGCACCCCCATCATTTCCGAGCACGAGACCGATTCGTACCCGCACCAGGCGGGCTCCCAGACGGGCGGCAGCGCGCGCGGCGGCTTCCCAGTCTTGGCATAGCTGGGACTGAAATATGGAGGTTGGGCGACTCCGCTCGTCGATCAGTTCATCGCCGCCGACTCCGTAGAAGCCGATGGCGCTGGCGCTCACAAAGACTCGGACCGGTGTCGTCAGGCGACTCATGAGTGAGGTCAGCGCGCGAGTCGTATTCACGCGACTCGATAGCAACGTGCTGCGACGCCTATGGGTCCAAGGGAACCCAAGGATTGGCGCGCCCGCTAGATTCACGATTGCATCGATGCGCGTGGACTCATCAAGTGAGTCGAGGTTCGTTACGACCCGGACGTGGGGTCCGAATCGATCCATCGCAAGGTCGGAGTGCCGAGTCAATACGATGACTTTATCCCCGCGCATGATCAAGCGCCGCACCAAATGCCCACCGATGAATCCAGTTGCACCGCTGACGAGCACCGTGCGCGGCGTCGGAGATGAGCCAAATGAGATGGGGCTGCGTACCCATTCCGGCGGCCGGCGAAGACTGAGAACTGCGACAGCGTTGCGTAAGGACCAAATGATGAGGCCGAAGCCGAAGACTGTAAAAATCCACGAAAACGCGTGGGAGGTTCGAAGCACATTGGAAGGAAGCTTCGCCCACGCCATAAGTCCCGGCGCGAGGGAGGCGAGCACAGCGCCGTAGTTCAGTGCGAGCACGGTATGCAGAACGCGCTCGAATGCCGGCAAGCGACGCGTCTTATCCTCGACGACGAAGTCCGCGAGTGTAACGGCGATTTCCAGAATAAGAACCCCGATGATCAGGAAAGTCCAACAACCTTCCCATCGGAACCATGCCAGTCCAAGGAATATGAAGGCGTACAAGAATTCCCGGAGCGCGTGCAATGAAAGCTCGCCGGCAGCAGCGCGTCGCGCAGGCAGTCGCTCCGTGATCTCGTGGTGCCAAAGATTGTCGATCCCGCCAAGGACCGCTTGGATCGTAAGGAGAGTGAACGCGATGAACATGTCAGTTTCCTAAGGAGTGGAATAATCCAGTCTGGTAAAACACCTCGCCGAAGAGCGGGTGGGTGACGGTCATGGTGAATCGGAACCAGCCTTCGGCCTCGTCAATGTGTTCGACATGCGTAATGCCCGGAGAAAACCAGGTCGGAAGCACCAGCCGGACACGGACCTTGCTGCACGGAATCGCAACGTCGAAATAATAGGCGCGACTGACGAAGTGAAGGGCTTTGCGTTCCTCGTAGACATCCAGCGACATGCGCAGGCACGCCGGCAGCTCTTCTACGAGAACTCCATCGGCGCCAATCACCTTTGTCGAGCGCACGAAATACGGCGGTCGATTGGGCCATCGATATTCGCGCCGCCATTCCACACCGCGCCGGGACGGGGCGACGTGCACGATTGCTGTAACGTTGTCGCCTGTGCGAGGCACAACCGGCGTGCCGATGATTTGGCACGCCCACGAAACCAGCTTGCCCAACAAGCTTGCACGAACGATCTCGAATTGGCCCACATAGTCGACCGCCGGAGCTGAATGCGCGAATCGGATGCGCACTGCCTGCGGAAGACGCTCCCAGGCGGTACGCCCGAGCAGGTCCTCAAGGCTATCCGGCGGGCAGCTTTGCTCTCGGCAAGCCGGGCGCTTGTGACCTCGTAAATGCTCACCCGAGAAGCGTCCACCGTGAAGGACTTCCGTGTCGCTCATGTAGCCCTCCTTCAGTCTCCAATAATCTTTGCGATCCGCTGCCCCATTCGCATCATCTTTAGGAGCGTCTTCCGCGGCAGACTTCTGATCGACTCGTACCAGCCCATTAGTGTCTCCATGAACTCGAGCTGTCCCGCGATCTGATCCTTTGTATACGCCGGGGTATCGCGGTCCAATGCCAGTTCGGCGGCGCATTCCTTCAAGAAACTTATCGTGGGGTCGAGTTCACGGCGCTTTCGGCCTTCGACGATGATCCGTACGACCTCCCAAGGGTCGCGCTGCGCAACAAAGAAGTCGCGACGGTCACCCAACGTCTGAGTGACTTGCACCAGGTTCCAACTCAGTAACTCCTTTAATCCCACACTGACGTTTGAGCGGGCGATCCCGAGGGTTTCTGCCACCTCGTCTGCATGCAGAGGTTCAGCCGATAGATAGAGGAGGGCGTGCATCTGCGCGACGGAGCGGTTGAGCCCCCACCGTGTGCCCATCTCGCCCCAGTGAACGACGTAGCGTTGCATGATAGGTGTGAGTTTCACGATACTTCCGATATTTCAGTAATTACAGAAATTATAGCACTACCGAAAATACGTTCAAGAGTCTGGAGCTCGGGCGGTCGGGGCGGTCGCGAACTCGCGGTCGAATCGGAGGGACTGGATGGACGATGGGTAGCCGAAGGGGACGGGCATTTGCGTCCGCGCTTGGTTATCGTTGTAAAGAATGCAGCTCTAAATTTAACTAGGCTCATTCTTAATTAAATCTCTTGGCTAATTTTGAGTACTAATTAAATTTATGGTTTAACATTTAAATAACGATGGGCGACATAAAGCCGTTTAACCTGGGCCAGGGCGCACCATGAAGAGGGATCCGTTCGGAACGCACATAGAGACCACGACTTCGGGCGAGGCCGTGCGGGCCTTTGTGCCGCCATCGCTGCCTCCCGATCCGCCTCTTTCCCTGGCGCAAGGCGCTCAAACAGCCTTGGATCGCGCCATGCTTTCGCTCGGACGGCTCGATGGCGCCGCTACGACGATGCCCGACGTGGACTTGCTGCTCTATACCTTCGTCCGCAAGGAAGCAGTTCTCTCCTCCCAAATAGAAGGTACCCAATCGACATTGGATGAGCTGCTTGTGCACGAGGTCCAGGCACTGCCAGGCGCACTCGGCAATGACGTTCGAGACATCTCACGCTACGTCGATGCCATGAACCATGGTCTGGAACGGATTGCCCGCGGCTTCCCACTAGCGAACCGCCTGTTACGCGAAATGCACGGCATCCTGCTTGCCGAAGGTCGGGGCGCACAGAAGCAGCCAGGAGAATTCCGCCGCTCTCAGAACTGGATCGGGGGGACGAGGCCGGGCAACGCGGCCTTCGTGCCTCCACCGCCAACCCATTTGGACGCGTGCCTCACGAATCTTGAGCAGTACCTGCACCACCCGGCTAATCCTGTTGTAAAGGCAGCCCTTGCACATTTGCAATTCGAAACCATCCATCCGTTTCTGGATGGCAATGGCCGTGTCGGGCGCTTGTTAATTACCCTGTTGTTCTGTCATGACAAAGTACTGCACAAGCCCCTGCTATATCCCAGCTTGTATTTCAAGCAACACCGTCAGCAGTACTACGACGAGCTGAATGCGGTGCGCGCAAGCGGCGACTATGAGCGTTGGATCGATTTTTTTGCGGAGGCAATTCGTCACAGTGCGGAGGTCGCGATCGAAACCGGCAGGCGCGTGACACAAGCGTTTCACGAGGATCGAGCGCAACTGCGCGCCGTTCCGCGGATTGCCGGCTCGCTCCTTATTCTGCAAGAGGCACTCCAGGC
The DNA here is from genome assembly GCA_036401515.1 of Steroidobacteraceae bacterium. GTDB lineage: Bacteria > Pseudomonadota > Gammaproteobacteria > Steroidobacterales > Steroidobacteraceae > Bog-1198. Next base: position 24,012 of record DASWUU010000156.1, on the reverse strand, counting down.
AAAGCCTGTCACTACCGTGTCGATACTGAGAACAGTTACCGGGCTCACCACACCGACCGTCAATTCACTGCTAAAAGAACTCGAGTCGCGTGGGATCGTGAAAGAATCAACTGGGCGCGCCCGGGATCGAGTGTATGTCTACCGACGTTATCTCGACGCATTGGCGGCTGAGGAGGACAGGCCTTCATGATCGCCGTCCGCATCGACAATTTAGCGACGGAAGTATCGTCTCCGGGCCGCTCGGGCAAGAAGCGCTGACCGGCGGATGACCCGGGATGCTCAGCGCTGTAAGCAGAATTTTCATCAGAGACTCTCTCATGTCTTTTAGTTCAGTCCAGATCGAACATCGCCTGAACGTCCTTCGGCGCATAGGTCGCAAGCTTGTGCATGCCAGCCAAAGATGATGGCTACGCGCGGCGAATGGTCGCTCTGCTCATCAACGGGCTCCGCTGCGACAACGCGGCACGCTCGAAGACCGGTATTGCCCGAAAGCGCCGACTGCCAGGGCATGGAACAAAAGCCTCTGCGAGGTGAACTGCTCTGACACTAACCCTAAGGCGGACTTTCGCCAGTCACCACTCAGATGACAATGCGCTACCCACCGAAATACCTCTAAAAATAGGCGCTTTCTGCGCTAATTCGCCAATTCGATGGTGAGCGGCACACTAATTTGCGATGGTCGGAGAGGCTCGGGGACGATCGACAAGGATCCTGCCGTTCGAAACAAGAATTACTTGCTAGTTTACCGGCTCGATCCTGGCCGACTTCATGAGATTCAACAGCTCATCCTCAATGATGCGGCGATTGTCGCCAACCACCTCTGATTTCTTTCCGAAGACAGCCGCTACGGCATAGATGACGACCGAGATGTTCCGCTTGGGATCGGACCAACACACAAAATAGCCGTCCAAAATCACATCGTGAAACGCCCCGATGCCATCGGGCCAAGTTGACTTCGGCGGCATGCCTAGCAGCATCGCGAGTGGTCCACTCGGGTGATCACTCAGATCGCTGTGACTCTGCATGATGCCGTGCCAAAGCCGCAAATCGTGACCATCGATCTCAATATTTCCCATCGGCGCAGCCGCCCCAAAGTCGGCCACAGGCATCGGGTCACCCATCGCCGATAACCACGAGCGCTGATCAAGCGCAGTTACTTGGGACGCCCACATCGGCAAGTCTGAAGGCACAGTACCATCGGTCCGCTTCGTTACGTAGCCGCCTACCCACGCTTGGTAGTAGGGCGATCTGGGATTTGAGCGCTCACTATAACTTCGGAGCCAATTGCCTGGAGCGGCAAAAGTGAAGTAGTTCACTCCATGCGCCTGAATCGGCGTCCAAATCGTGTTCATCAAGTTCTTCATGGGTTTCACCCAAGCGGTAGTGGTACCAGCGAAATCAATTGCTACGCCGTCCTTCCGTTCCTGAGCTACCAAGTCTGCATCCCTACTCAAAACTACTCTGGCGATGTTGAGAAGGAGCGTGCAGCGTATTGCGTATGCCGCACAAAGTAGAACCATGAGGATTGCAATAGTGACGGCTATATTTCGGCGCCAACCACCGAGACCGGAGAAGCGGCTTGATGTTGAAGTATTGCCGCGGGGCATCGACTCATTCCCTTGTTCTGTTGGCGAAGTGGATTCCGTGCAGCGAAGTATATTCGCAACATCGCTGAATGACCGGCCGGAGTGCAGCGCCGCCAATATCGGGAATTAAGGGCCGCCGGCTTAGCGCTGTGCCTGCGGTGGTCCCAACAAAATCCGGCCGCCCTTGGGGCGGGCGCGAGCACGAACTGGAGCAGTCGATTGATATCGAACACGAACGCTTTTGGAGTGCATTTAGGGCGGGTGACGCCGACAACTCCGGCGTGTTGGTGGGCGAGGTCTCGGGACTCATCCACGACTCCCCATCCGCGGCGCACATTGTCGAAAACATGATCGCGCAGGCCTGCGTGCTCTTGGGTCCGATTCCCCGTACGTTGTGCGCTAGACGCGCGCGTTAACAGCTAACGACGGTTATCCAATTGTCGGGCGACAAAATCAAGCGACTCGATACGTAGTACGGACGTGGAGATGCTGAATGATTACTTTGCTGAACATGCAAGAAAGCGCTCTCCGAGCAGATAGGCTGCCCTGCTTGCTCGGCGCGCACTTTGCCGGCTCAACTGTAGATCTGGCGCACCGGGGCTAGCCATCGCGCCACATTGATTACGTACTCATGCGTGTCTGCGAGCGCTTGTTGCTCAATTTGCATGCCTCGGCCGGGCGGTTCGTCGACAAAACTGGGTGCCCCTGATTGGATGTCCCAGTTGTAATCGGCAAAATGGTGGAAGGTGCTTTGCGCGATCGCACGCCCGCCTCGCTCCGAGGAGTCAAATGCGACGATGAGGTTAAAGGCTCGTCCGGTTGCTTTGCTCGTGCCGGTGGCGATCACTCGCGCCGGCTCATCTGCCGGCGCACCGACCGCCCCTTCATGGGGGTGCGCCGGGAGGTAGCGAATAGCGCCAGTCGGCGAGCGGGCGTCCGCTAAGACGGGATGCAAAGCTCCGGCGATGTGGATGGTCTGATAATCGCCGTTCGCACCCGAATGAAAATTAGGCCATGAGATATGCGTGGTGTAAGGGTCATCGATGGTGCGCCGATCGGAATCAGGATCCAGGTTGCGCGTGTGGAAGTAGTGCGCCTTGCCGACGCCCCCTAAGTTGCAAATCGAAGATCCTAAGTCCATATGATCGCGGGTGACCATCAAGCCGCGCCCCGACTCGCGAAACCGACTGATAGCTTGGCAGTCCTCCGGGGTAAGCCCCTGGCCTTCGTCGACCGCAAACAGCCATAACTCATCAAAGCCACTCCTATCCAGGGTCGACAGAATGGGGTCTGGCTTACCGTGAACTTCCCGATCTCGGGCCACTACCTCAAACACGGGTGCGCCGTTTGCGCTTCTCTGCTCCCGTAGCAGCTTCGTCAGCATCGAGAATCGATCAATCGACCAGTCATTCGGCGTCGGCGGGATGGTGGTCTGCAGCAATATTCGAATGGGTTGCATGGATGCTCCTTGGGCGCGGCTGGGATAGATTGATCGCCGAGTAAGCGCTGATGTTCCGGCGAGCTGCCAGTGGGCAGCCGCTTCGTCTGCGACACAATAACCCGAAGCCGAACTCTTATTCGTCTTTCTTGAACACCTTCCCTTCCTTCATCACAAAGCGCACACGCTCTAATTCGTGAATGTCGCCGATCGGATCGCCGCTCACCGCAATGATATCGGCGGATTTGCCGGCCGTAATCGATCCGAAAAGCTCGGAGTGGCCGATAAGGTCAGCCGCATTCACGGTGGCCGCTTGGATTGCCTGCATCGGCGTCATGCCATACTTGACCATGAAGGCGAACTGCCGGGCGTTGACCCCATGCGGACAAACACCTGCGTCCGTGCCGAAGGTCATTTTGGCGCCAGCGCGAACGGCTTTCGTGAAGTTTCGGCGCTGCGCCTCGCCCAACCCCGCGTCGTGCGCGAGAAAATCAGCCGGCGTGTTCGGATCCGACTGGATGCATTCCTCGTCGTAAATGTCCATGTCCAGATAAGTGCCATGCTGTTTGGCAAGTGCAATCCCTTCGTCATCGATAAGCGTGGCGTGTTCGATCGATGCCACTCCGGCGCGAATCGCATTCTTGATGCCTTCGGCTTCGTGCGCGTGCGCCTCTACGCGAAGACCGAAGTTGGCGGCTTCTTCGACCGCGGCTCTTATTTCCTCCGGCGTAAACTCGATTGATTTGGTGATGCTGCCATGGGTTAGAACGGCGCCGGTCGATAGAATTTTTATGTGATCCGCACCTAGATGCGCGAGCTCTCGCACGACTCTACGCACGTCCCATGGACCGTTCGCGATGCCGTAGCGAAGATCCAATGGCAGCTGAATGTCCTTGGCGAGTCCGGTCATTGCGCCGGCTCCTTCACTGATGGTTACATACGCACCTGCCACATACATGCGGGGCCCGACAATGATCCCCTGAGCAATTGCGTCGCGCATGGCTACATCGTTGAAGGCGCGATACACACCCACATCGCGCACGGTGGTAAATCCGGCCAACAACGTAACCCGCGCATTCGGAATCGCGGCATAAGCGGTTTCGGCTGCTGAGAGCCGCAGAGAAAGCAAGGGCTCGGGATTGGGGATGTCAGCCAAGTGAGTGTGGCAGTCGATGAGGCCCGGCAGAACCGTCATTTTCGACAGATCGATGACATTGGCTCCCTCTGGTATCGCTATGTCGGGACCAACCGCATCGATTTTTGCGCCGCGAATGAGAATCACTTGATTCGCTAGCACATGGCCGGTCTGGACATCGATGAATTTGCCGGCGCGGATCGCTGTAACGCTAGCCGTCGATGTCGAGGCAGCCGTCGGTGCGGCGCATATCGCAGGGAAGGAGGCCAAACACAATGCAGAGATGAACATAAATTTGCGCACGGGTCCCTCTATGAGCCTCGTAGGGCCCTATCTTTGGTTGAGTACTCGCGATCCTCCCTGATTCTTGCGGCAGATGCTACGACCTGGCCGAAATTGAGCTCAGCTGCGAAGCGGTCATGTCACGACCAAGCCATCACCGAGGCGACGGGCGCCAGCCGAAACACCATAAAAGGTCATGTACCAGCGCTTGTGGACAAGGCTCATCTGGTGCGCCATGGTGCGGGACGTAGAAACTTGATACGGGCCGTCGTGCGCTGGGGTCCGGGGAAGCATCTCCGTTCCGAGTTTCGATTATTTTTCACCAGAATCCCTAGGGCTATCACCAGGAGCAATGACGATGGAGGGTCATATGAGAGATGAAAAGATACGTGCGGCACTCGATCGACATTGGGCCGCATCCGACGCCAACGATTTTGAAACGGAACACGACATCTATCGAGAAGATGCGGTGCTTGAATATCCACAGTCAGGCGAGCGAATCCGCAGTCGGCGCTACATACAGGTCACACGCGCCAATCAGCCCAGCAAAAAGCGCTTCGCTGTGCGGCGAATCATTGGCAGCGGCGATCTTTGGATCACCGAATACATCCTGACGTATGACGGCAAGCCGTCCTTCACCGTGAGTATCATGGAGTTCAGCGACGACAAGGTCGCACGGGAAACGCAGTACTTTGCGGATCCATTCGAGGCCAGCACGTGGCGCGCACAATGGGTCGAACGGTTGAACACGTAAGCCCGTTCGACAACCGATGGCGTAGAATGTCGAACAAGGGGGACGCGACACCCAGATCCAAGGGGCCCATGAAACAAATTCCGATAGGTGCACGCGGGGCGTATGCCCTTCGCGTCGAACCGCACCATCTTGCCGATAGCTTCAAGGACAGCGTCCTGCCTCCCGTGTTCTCGACACCCTATCTGGTGCTGATCATGGAAAATGCCGCCTTGAACGCCATCAAGCAGTATCTCGAGTCCGGTGAAAGTGCTGTCGGCACGCACGTGGACGTTCGTCATCTCGTGGCAACTCCGGTCGGCCGCGAGGTCATGGGCCATGCGGAGGTCATCCGCACCGAGGGCCGCAGAATAGATTTTAGGATTTGGGCCACGGATGGTGCCGAGGACATCGGCGCCGGAACTCACGAACGCACCGTGGTCAGCGTCACCCGCCTAATCGAGAAGATGACCGCCAAATACGGCACCGCGTCCTAGGCGATTTAAGCAGATGATCCTGCTCAAGAAGTGCGGGAAAGTGCGTCGCGCAGCAAGCAGACGCCCCGTACCATGTCAGGCAGATCGACAGCTCCATAGCCGAAAATCAGCCCGACCCGTGTCGGCGGCCCGAGACAATATCGGGTGAACGTGTGTATTTTCACATTGGTCTGCAGCAGACCCTCCGTCACTAGATCGAGATCCAACGGAGCACGCGCCACGGCGGCGACGTGCATGCCATAGAACGAGGGGATGGGATCCAGCCACTCGCCGAGTTCTTCTTGGATGGAATTCAGCAGCAGCTGGCGGCGCTGCCGGTAGACTTCCCGAGTCTTACGAACATGCTGTGATAGATGGCCCTCGGAGATGAAACCTGCCAATCCCATTTGAATCGGCGTCGAACAGTGCCAGTCGAGGCAGTTCTTCGCAGCGACCAGGGTCCGCATCGCCCAGTCCGGCGCGACGATGAAACCCAACCGCAACGCCGGCAACATACATTTCGAAAAGGTCCCGACGTAGAACACCACGTCCGCGGCATCAAGGGTCCTGAGCGCCTCCAGAGGACTGCCGTCGTAGCGAAACTCGCCGTCGTAGTCGTCCTCGATAATGACGGCTCGATGGCTGCGCGCGAACTCAACCAGCGCCTTACGGCGAGGCATCGACATCGACACGCCGAGGGGAAACTGGTGGGATGGACAGAGACAGATCACGCCCACCTCAGGGGGAAGCTGCTCCACGATGAGCCCTTCCGTATCGACACCGACGGGCACGAGTTTCGCCCCGGCCGCCGCGAAAGCTATGCGCATCGGCGGGTAGCCCGGGTCCTCGACGGCGACAACGGTTTCGCCCGCAGTGACGAGCACTCTTGCCAGCAAATCGAAAGCCTGTTGCGCCCCGGAGGTAACGAGGAGGTCGTCCCGGTGGCAGGCGACGGCTCGCGTTAAAGCAATGTGCTTCGAAATGGCTTCGCGAAGATGGTAATTACCCTGGTTTCCTTGCGGACTTTTGTAACTTGCCGGCTTTCTCTCCAGTCCCCTTAGCTGCTTGGCGGTGACTCGGCGGAAGACATCGAACGGAAAGAGGCGGGAGTCGATCAGCGCCGGCCGAAAGTCGATCGGCGCAACCTTCGGCGTCGGCGACTGAGGTTCGGGGCGGTCACGCCAAAAGCCCATCGCGGCCGTCACGTCCGGCCGAAGCCAAAAGGCGTTCAAGTGATGGGCGGCGGCTTCCTGGTCGTTCGTCGTAGCGCGAGAGGGCTTCGTTGGAAGCCCGTCGGCCACATAGGTACCAGACCCATGATGGGTGATGACATAGCCTTCGCTCAGCAACCGCTCATAGACCTCGCTTACCGTGTTCCGCGACACGCCGAAGAATGTCGCGGACTTTCTTGTGGCGGGCAATCTCGCCCCTATCGCCAACCTTCCGTCGAGAATCGCCGCCTTCAATTGGCGAAACAGGGTCTCGGCGGAATTGCGCGCGCCCTTGGACGTAAGATCTAGGTCGATTTCGAAAAGGGGATCCATCGCGGGCAGTTTCCGGTGTTCCACAAGGTCGCACCGGCATCCTGATTGAGGTTGGCGGCTGCCTATTGTAGCGCCTGGGGCTCACGCTGCCGGCGAGCGGCTCGCGAGCGCTGCTGCCCTCAAGACTGCTGCGTCACGATCGCTGCGTAGCGCATCGAGCCTCCTTCTGGCCGCCGCGACAATCTCCGGCCGCGCTCGATCCGGACTGCCGGAATCAAAGGGCGGGGCAGGGGCATACTCGATCGCCAGTTGCACGGTTTGCGCGTAGTCGGCGCCTGCAATTTCCCCCATAACAGTCAGTGCCATGTCGATGCCGGCGGTCACCCCGCCGCCGGTGATCACACGGCCGTCGCGCACCACCCGGGCGGGATCGGGTGTCACGCCAAACGCGGAAAGTGACTCACGCCACGCCCAATGACATGCCGCGCGTTTTCCTGCGAGCAATCCCGCCGCTGCCAGCAACAAGGACCCGGTACACACGGAGGTGATGTAGCGGGCGGTATCAGCGAGGCGGCGAACCTCGGATAGATAGACTTGATCCTCCATGGCGGCCACCGTGCCGAAGCCGCCTGGCACACAGAGCAGCGCGCATTCGGGGATATCGCGGAGCCGAACGACATCGGCGAAGGTGATGCCGCCGTCACCTTGTATCGTGCCGCCCTCCACGGACGCCAACAGGCACCTGGCTCCCGGCAGCCGCGCGAAGACCTCGAACGGACCGGTGAAGTCCAATTGCGTAATACGGGGGTAAAGCGCGAATACAACGGGAAAATCGGGGCTCATAGGACTCTCCTTATTTGACGGCATGAGGATCGCCTATTAGGCTCTTGGCGCAAATGACAAAATTACACCTATTTCTGCCATGAGCCGGCGCATTGCCCTCCTGATATATCCGGACTTCCAGCTGCTCGATGCGGCAGGCCCGATTGCGGCGTTCGAGACGGCAGAACGCTACAGGCCGGGCTCATATTCCCTGCGCATTGTCGGCGTGCAACCCGGTCTCATCGCGAGTTCTTCGCGCGTTCCCCTGCCGGCGTTATCCTTTGGCCGTGCCCAGGATGTCGATACACTGCTCATTTCCGGCGGAGAAGGAACGCGGGCGGCGGCCAGCTGCCTGGCGACGCGGCGATTCGTGCTGGCCTGCGCCAAGTCAGCCCGACGCGTCGCGACCGTATGCTCAGGCACCTACGTGGCGGCAGCGGCGGGCATCCTCGACGGCAAGAGCGCGACCACCCATTGGAGCCGCAGCGCGGATTTCGCCCGCAGATTCCCTAAGGTACGACTGGATTCCGATCGAATATTCATCAAGGACGGCAAGCTCTGGAGTTCCGCGGGCGTTACGGCCGGCATCGACCTCGCGCTTGCGCTCATCGCCGAGGATCTCGGAGAGAACATAGCGCGTCAGACAGCACAGCAATTGGTTGTCTACTATCGGCGCCCGGGCGGGCAATCGCAGTTCTCCGCGCTATTGGAGATGAATCGCGGGGACGGCCGGTTTGCGCCGCTGCTGGATTACATCCGGGGAAATTTGTCAAAAACCCTGAGTGTTCCCGATCTGGCCCGGTACAGCTGCATGAGTCCACGGCACTTTGCGCGCATGTTTCTGTCAGAAGTCGGCGTGAGTCCGGCCAAGGCGGTAGAACGTTTGCGCGTCGAGACAGCGCGCGCCGCTCTGGAGAGCGGAGCACAATCCAACCAACAGCTTGCTAGGGTATGCGGATTTGGCAGTGCCGAGCGAATGCGGCGCAGCTTCCTGCGCATGCTCGCCACTTCTCCTTCCACGCTCAAACGGGTCAGCAACTTGCGGCCGCACTCAGGTAGCGTATGAAGGCAGCAGCGCCCACTTTCAAACAGGTGTCGTTAAAAGGTCGGTGATCCGCGTGGTTCGGACATCCGCCAGGGTCCGACTACCTGTAAATGATGCGAGTGACCAAACCCGCGGTCAAGCGCACTAATGGGTGCCTTCGACCAAAAAGCCAATCCCGGGGCGCTCGATGAGAACATTCCCATGACTTTGTTCAATTGCGGCACAGACGCTATTACTATAGCTCTTCGATGAACAAGATATCGCCCCGAGATTTTCGAAACGCCTTCGTCGCGGTTATGAAGTCCGAGCACGATAGCTTTCGAACCGCAATCGGTTTTGAAACCAAATCATATAATTACTTCATGCGGTCTACCATTTATCCCAGGATCGCCAGGCATCTCGGCTTGTTATCCTGGAATAAGGAGTACTACACCCTTGATGGAATGTTTTATGAAGAGCGCGGTCTTGACGAGACCGGCAAGTATGCGACGTACGCGAACTGGATCTCGGTGGCGATAGAGCACGAGAACGACGCTTCCAGGGCCCAGGAAACGATGAACAAGCTGCAGTTGTTCAACGCACCGCTGAAGGTGTTGATCAGCTATGCGGCGTTGGGCGCCCCGACCGATTCGTTGTTGAAAAAGTATGAGACCATCATCAAGGCCTCCGATGTATTCAATGACGTCGCGACGCTGCGGCAACAACTGGTGGTCCTTGGAACGCCGAAAACAGTCGATGAATGGCGGTTTTACGCCTACGAGAATGACGGTTTCGTATTGATGTTGCCCTGATGCGAAAAATTCAGTGGGGCGTCCTCAGCACCGCCAACATTGCCCTCAAGCGAGTCATACCCGCCATCTTCAACGGTGAGCGAGGGACGGTTGCGGCCATCGCCTCGCGCGATGAGGCGCGCGCCGCCGAAGCGGCAGCTCGCTTTGGAATCCCTCGCAGCTACGGTAGTTACCAAGCTCTCTTGGACGATCCGGAAGTAGACGCTATCTACAACCCCTTGCCCAACCATCTGCATGTCGAATGGACCGTCAGGGCACTCAACGCCGGTAAGCACGTGCTGTGCGAAAAGCCTCTGGGTCTCAACGCGGTGGAGGCGCAAGCCATCGTTGGAGCGCGAGACCGCAACGGCAAAAGGGTTATTGAGGCCTTTATGGTGCGTTACCACCCGCAGTGGCATCGGGTCCGCGCGCTGGTGGGAAGCGGCCGAATTGGCCAAGTGCAGGCAATACAGGCCGCCTTTATGTTCACCCAGCTCGACCCTAACAATGTCCGCAACCAACCCGACATCGGCGGCGGCGCGTTGTATGACGTGGGCTGTTACCCCTTGGTTACCGCGCGCTATGTGTTTGGTTCAGAGCCCACGCGGGCGATTGCCCTGATTAATCGCGATGCAAAAATGGGTGTCGACACCCTTACCAGCGGGCTTCTTGAGTTCCCCGGCGGGAGACAGCTAATCTTCAGCAGCGCGCTCCAATTGGCGACCTTCCAACGCGTCACGATTTTGGGCACGGCCGGGCGCATCGAAGTTCCTTTGCCATTCACGCCATCGAAGGATCAGTCATGCCGCATCGTAATTGACAGCGGCAGGAGCTTGGACGGAACATCGGCGGAATTCGAGGATTTCCCGGCCGCCGACCAATACGCATTGCAATGCGACACTGCGGCCTCCGTGTTTCGCGACGAGATCGAGCAAGAGTTTCCGATCGAAGATGGGATCGCCAACATGCGCATCATCGACGCGTTGTACCGTTCTGCTGCTTCCAGGCATTGGGAATCTCCATGACGTCGAAACGGCGCACGCCGGTTTGGCTAATGGGTATGACTAACTCGCTATTCGGCATGTACGGCGGCATCCTGGTCATCGCCGTGCCGCAGTTGCTGAGCGCCCGGCACGTTGCTGAGGCAACGATTGCGGGTATGACGGCGGCGGCGATTTCGCCGGGCTTCTGGACCTTTTTAGCCAGCCCAATCCTCGATGTCCGATTTAGCCGACGCTGGTATTCAGTGGTGACGGCGTTTCTGGCGGCGGGGTTGCTAGCGGCCGCCCTGACTCACCTCGAGCATCTCGTCCTGGTTGAAGTCTTTCTGGTCGCCGGCTTCTTTTTCGCCAATCTCTATCAGAGCGCGCTGGGAGGATGGCTTTCGAGCATTATCTCGGCCGACGAAGAACACGACTTGAGTGTCTGGGTGACCATCGCCAACATCAGCGGCGGCGGCGCCATGGCCATGATGACAGGCGAAATCGTGCAACATTTGTCGCCAACGGCCGCAGCCTCGGTTCTCGGTGTCATCGTTTTGTTGCCCACAGTGATTTTCTACTGGATGCCGGCGCCGGGGCCAGATCGGCGCCTCGCGAGCGAAAGTTTCAGCCAGTTCTTCGGTGAGGTGTTCAGCTTGCTCAAGCGGCGCGAAATACTGATCGCGCTGGTTTTATTCATTGCCCCGGCATCGACTTTCTCGCTCGTGAATATCTTGGGCGGATTGGGCGGCGACTTTCACACGTCGAGTCATTTTGTGGGGCTCGTGGGCGGAGCCGGGGTGTTCATTGCGGGCATTGCCGGCTGCTTGATGTTTCCTCTGGTCGACCGAGTGCTGCCGCTGCGCTATTTGTATCTCGTTATCGGCGTCGTCGGGTCGGTGTTCACGCTCGTGCTTCTAGCCTTGCCGCCCACCCCCTGGGCGTTCGCCGCGGCGTTGATCGGAGAGAATGTATTTCAATCTCTGTCCATTACGGCCTCGACCGCGATTACCTTCGCCACGATCGGTCGAGCCAATCCGCTCGCGGCAACGACGTATTGCCTAATGGTGTCCGCGTTCAACGTGGCCAATACCTACATGCTGGTGGTCGACGGCTGGGGGTACGCGTGGCGCGGTGTGGCCGGCAGTTATGTCGTGGACGCCTGCGCAAGTCTGCTGGCGTGCTTACTCCTCGGTCTATTGTTGGCCAAGCTATCGCGGCGCAAGCCCGTTCCCGCGGCCGCGCGGTTTGTAAACATATGTCACGAACGCATACCGCCACGGCACCGCAACGATGGGTAATATCACCCACAAAAACGGTGAAGTGATTGCTGCTGCCGGTGAACCCTCTAACTTGCCCGCCGACCACAGGGGATACGCCACAATCATGAGCCAGAGCACCTTATAAAATATCTCGAGCAGCAGGATCGGCAGCATTTTCAACGGGCGGATGATGCCCAAACCTGCGAGGGTCGCAAAGCCTGTCCAGACACACCAGGTCACCGCATCGGTTGGTTCCCACGCACCCCGATGGGTGAGAATCTGCGTCCACGTGTCTTTTCCCAAAACGAAGAACATCAAAATATAGACCAGCCGCAAGAGGTAGATATGGATGGGACGGACCCCTTCGTATCGATCGGCTCGTTGAAACACCGATTTGAGGCCGAAAGTCGCGGGCTTGCTCAGAGCGTTTGCGCTCATGGTCGTTTCTCCTTAGCGCCTACAAAATACAGGATTAGATAGGTGATTCCAAAGGCCGTGACGGGAAGTCCCCAAAGGGCGCTCTTATCGCCGACGTTGACGCCCAGTGCGGCCATCAATGAAAGCCCCAGGAGCGTGAACAACAAGCCGCGCTGCAGGTAGTACCCGCGATGCAAGTGTTGGCGATCAGTGTCGCCCTGAGGCGCGATTGGGGGCATCTCGAGGCCCCGCTCGAGCGCAGCCATCGTTTCTTGATGATGTAAATCAATCGCATGCCGGTTATGGCGGTAGGTCAGAAAAATGATCAAGATTCCGAAGAACAGCAGCATCCACATGATCATGAAGGTTACGAATGTCGGCAGATCCATGATTTACTCATCGTGTGATTGGGACTGGTCTTGATACTTGGCGGATGGCCGCCCGGTTTCAGACGAATGCAAAAATTTCTTGACCTCCAAAACCAACAACAGGCCAACCCAGTATCAAGTCCATGGCGTCCAATACAGCGGGACAACCCCCGGACGCCGCGGCATCCGAGCAGCGCGACGGGGACATTATTTTGCATATACACAGCGGCAATCTAACCCAGGCATTTGAGCTGGTGATGGAACGCTACGAAGCGAAGGTATATCGGCTGTGCTTGGCTTATGTTCGCATCCCAGCCCAGGCGCAGGATACGGCGCAGGACAGCTTGATCCGGCTCTGGCGCGCGCTGCCCAAGTACGACGGGCGAGCGGCGCTATCAACGTGGATCTATGCGATTACCCGCAACGGGTGCCTGACTTTTTTGAGTAAAAGACGCGCTCCCGTGTCGCTCAACGAAGCGGGTGTAGAAGCGGAAGTCGCGTCCATCGGCACTGCTGACGTGCAGGAGAGTCAGGATCAAAGCCACACGATCCGGCAACTGGTTGCGGAGTTACCGGAGACAACTCGCCGCATCGTCACTTTGTACTACTTCGAGGAGCAATCGGTTGCCGAAGTCTCGGAGCTGGTCGGTCTACCCGAGGGAACAGTCAAGACGCATCTGTTCCGCGCCCGCTCCCGGTTACTAGCCCGGCTTGAAGCTTTAGGATTGGCGGATCCCGCTCATTGGAATGCGACCGGAACTCAACATGGCTGATGAACCGTTGGCGGAATTTGCTCCTGCGCTTGACGCCTCGTTGGACCGGGCTTTGGCGGCCGCGTTTCGAGCGCCCGCCACGCCTTCGGATTTGCGCGCCCAAGTGTTGGCCGCAGTGGCGCGCGATGACGCTTTCGATAAAGGAGCATTACGCCGGCAATTGGAAAACGACTACCGGATTTCCGTAGCCAAACTAAACAGCCGCTATGTACGCCATTGCCGCGACGCCTTGCTCGGGATATCGAGCATCGCTGCTGCGATCGGTTTCACTGTAAGGCCGCTCTCTCACTGGCTGGCACCGTTCTTTGCAAACTCGGCGCCGATAGTGGCCGGTGTGCTGGCCCTCGGCATGGGCTTAGCAGTCGGCACAATTCTGCTGCAATACCTTTTGGACGGCGCAGGAATTAGGCGGCCTTCCGCTCTTTCATAAGCCGAGAAGCCATCCAGGCAAGCCCCGCTACCGCGAATAGCAGCGCGCCCCAAAGTGCGAACTGGGCGCGCGGCATAGGCGCGACCTGCGGTTTGAGCTGCTTCGGGCCGCCGAGCGCTTTGGAGTCGCCCATCGCGGCCGCATCGACTTCAATGTTTGTCGGGCAGCATACTCAAATCGACTTCCGCGCCGATTGCGGCCGAGCTGCCGTATGCCAATAGGAATGGGCCGCTGCCGCGCGCGAGAAAAGTCAGTTCGTCGGGAATCCACTGGGCGCGAAGATGCAGTGGTTCTTGAGAAAAGCTGCCGCCGGAGATCAGCCGCACCCTCCAGTAACGATCTCGATCAACCGCGACCTCTATCGGTGCGTTTTGGATATCGCCATCGGCGGCGGCTACCCTGAATAGAGCTGCGCGGGCAATGGTGCGCCAAGGATCGTTTGCTTGTCGACGCGATAACAATTCGACATTCACAATGGTATTCACTTCCGGCAACAGTAAGTTGACCCGATCCACCGGTGGATGGGCTCCTAGATCAAAGAACACATCCTGAGGGCTGGCGGTGTCGCGCACCGCTAACGCATCGAGGAACGCATGATCGGGAGCCACCCGATTACCCGCTGGATCCGCAAAGATCGACGCGACGACGAAGGGTGGCGGTGCCCCGACCCAAGATAAACGCCAGAATTTCGCCTGGGTCCGAGGAAACGTGACACGATTCAGGATGATGGCCCGGCCGCCCTCTCGCAGGTTGACAATCGGCGCCCCAGCGACGATCGTGCTCCACGCGTTTAAGTCATCGCTCGTTTCAATTTTTATCCGCCCCGAATAATCCAGGTCTGTCTCCGGCCAGTCCAGCTGCAGCCCGGCGACCGCAAAATTAAACTCCCGGCCATCCAAAATGTATTGGATGGCGGGCAAGCCGGTCTCTTTAGGTGGCACCTGCCAGTTCAGAGCGGAGGCCGGTCCTACAATGGTGACCCGCACCCCTTCGATTACGGCACGAGCTCCGGTGGCGAGTGAAAACAGGGGCAAGCGAACCGGCGTCACCGGCGCCTGAACGGCGGCCTTTCGCTTCGAGGAGTAGGGCACCACCTGCCCCGCGGCGTTGAAAATCCGGATGTCGGCGAGGTCGTCTCGATACGTATTTTGATAGAGCGCGAGCGGAAGTGCTATTCGGTAGGCCGAGGCTTCTTTGGCGGCGATGACGGGCGAGCCGAACGCAAAGTCGTTCGGCGACAACTCTGCGCCGTGGAGCGCGAGCGGCCCGAGCATGGCGCACAAAACCCCACCCAGTTGCTTCATCGAGGAGCCTCTTTAGCCGGTGGCATGGGCGAAAAATATCCCACCACCAGCATGAGCATCCCCACGCCCACAAAGGAAATGATGCGTTCGATCGATCCAATTCTCGACAGATCCACCAAGAATAACTTTGCTACCACAATGGCCAAGAGCACCGCACCGGTGAGCCACACTGCACGGCGGCGCTGACGCGCCGCAATCAGCATGGTAATGAGAGCCAACACAGTCCAGAAAATAGTCAGCGAGGTCTGAACCAGGGTCGATGAAAAAATGCGGTCGAGATCGAGGTTAATGTGGAACCACTGATGCAGCGTCCTTAAAAGCACGGCATTCAGCCAGATAAATCCGAGCCCAACCAAGATGGGAATGGGTAGCCGCTGGTCGATTCGCTCAAACCCCGGTGAACGAACCGCGCGCAAGAAGCGCCAATAGCGCCACAGAACGAGCAACACAAATGCTTGCCCCACATCCAGGGGATTCAAGAACGGGGCATAGGGTAACGGTGAGGAATCGCCAAGCTGTGAGACATTCGTGGCCAGGCTCCAGACGGCTAGGTACAGCGCCAATCCGACGCCGGCGATGAACAAGTACGCGTCACGATTTTTAGCGAAAGGCCACTTCACCCGAGTCACCAACCGAGGTAAAAACAATAGGAGCGCGGCCGGTACCAGCACCCACGCGGTCGCCGGCCAGGATTCGCCCCGGGCAATGTGGTGTTCGGTGTCCCATGCCAATTCCCAGGAAAGCAAACTACACACGAGCCAAGCGGATCCGCTGTTCAACAAATTGGCAAGGCCTTTTCGCGGGAGTCCTTCGTGGCTATACAAAATTGAATACAGGCCCACGAACGCCAGGGACCACCCCAGCCATCCGCCGTCGGCGAACGGACGTCGCCCATGTTCCGCTGCAATCAACGCGAACAAGACCATCACAGGAAACTGCAGCAGTGCAGCGACCTTAGCAGCGTTCAGTTGGGTGAGTTGGTTGACGGCGCTGCAAGCCAGCGCCGTGATGGTCGCGAAGATCAAGGTGTGGGCCAGCGAGTGTGCGGGCCAGTATTGGAAAATCTCGCTGATGCCCCCGGCCGCCCACCACCACAAGCCCAGCCAAAATAACGCGGCCGGCAGCACGCGTTCGAATGTCTTCAGACGCGTGCGGTATGCGTTGACCGTCAGCGCCGCGAAAATCGCCGCCGCGGCTTGGAGGATCACTCCGAAGTAGGCGTTCAACGCCAATACCGGATGACCACTCCTAAAGTCAAACTGCGTCGTCGTGATACATCCCGATGCCAGAATCAGCAATGCTCCGAAAATACGCGCCAAGACTCGGCTCTGACGGCAGCCTATCCACACCAACGAGGCGCCTTCGAATGCCCAGGAGGCGGCGCTCCAACGTGCATCCAAAGCCAGCGGCACAGCCAAGGTTAAAAAGGCCACGCCCAAGGCAATGAAGGCCTCGGCTAGTAGCTCTTGGGAGCCATCACGAAGATGCTTTAATCCCCAAGCAATGACGAGATACACCGCGCTGACAGCCACTGCGCTAAATGCCAACGCCATTAATCGATCGTGCAGCATTGCAGATTGCAGTGCGAATGCGATGATCGGCGTGCCGAAGACCAGCGTGCCGTCGATGAAGGCTTTGAGGCTATTGGGCTGGCGCAGACTGAACAAAATGGTAATCGCCAGGTAGAAAAGAAAAAATGCAATGAGAAAAGGCTCTGTGCTGGCAAATTCATCCGGGCGATATCGCAGCACCCCCCAGGCCGTACCAATCGCGAAAGTGAATGCGAATCCCGCGATATTCAATGGACGCCACGCTTTGAACCAAGCCATGGCCAAAATGCCGGCATTCAGCACCGCGTAATAACTGAACAGTACAACGTGACTTCCCTCGCCGCTGGAGGCAAGCACCGGCGCAAGAAAGCCGCCCGTCACCGACAGCAGCGCAAACCACATGGAATCCTGCAGGATGGCTAAGACGGCCGACAGCGCTGCAATGACGGCCAATAATGGAAAAGCAACTGCGGCAGGCAGAATTGAGTAAAGACGCAGTGCTGCGAAAACCGTCAAGTAAAGGATTCCAACGGCGCCGCCCTGGAGCGCGAGCGCATAGCCGGAGCGCGAGGTTCTTAGCCGCCAGCCTAAGATCAAGAGCACGATGGCGAAGACCGCAATTCCCGTAAGACGGACCTGAATTGAAATGTGCGAATGTTCAGCCATGTAGCGTAGCAAGAAGGCCACGCCAAAAAATAGGATGACGACGCCAACTCGAACCAGGGAGTTCCCGCCTGAGAAAAACCGCCCAATCCAGCTAATGATGGTCAGCGGCGAAGGCTCAGGGGCAGGGGGAGTAGTCGCTCTTTCCTCGGCGGGGACTGGCGATTTCCTCGGTAATTCTCGTTCTCGCCATGGCTGGTCAATCGGTGCAGCAGGCTTCTGGACTATCGGGTCCGCCATGGCTACAACGGTTGTTGCAGCCGGATCTTCAGTCGGTGCGACCGGTGGCGCAGATTCTGCTCGTGAGTCCCGAGAGAGACGAATAGCAGCACTCACTCGGCGGATGTCATCGCGCAACTTTTCCTGCTGCGCTCTTAACGCGATCACTTCGGTCATGACGTAAGCCATGGCGGCACCGAGGAGAGCGCCAAAACCGCGCGCGGCCGAACCCGACAAGACGGCACCGATGACGCCGCCGAGGCCGATTAAGACAATGCGCGCGATCGGATCCATACGGCCTTCTACTCCACAGTCCGCACCGCACCGGTGCCGTCCAAAGAAAGCCGCGGATATAGCCTCACGTAGGTGGCCCACTGTCCGGATGATGATTGCTGTACAAAGAAGTCAGCGACCATCTCCATCTCTCGGCTATTGCATTCGGGTGTCTGTGGAACCGTAAACGTAAGGTCCCTGGTGTAGAGCACCGCGGCATGCCGTTCCTCGTCAGAGCCAAAATTGGCGCCCGTTACGATGTCTCGAGTCACGAGACCCTTTCCATCGACCCAGAAATGAACTTTCAGATGGCCCACGCTGGGGTCAGCCATTTGCGCCACGTCGATGGGCGGCATCGCGGCGCCAGCCCTTAGTAAATGGGGGTGACAGCGGGCGAGTGCAGCATCAGGCGGGGCATACCTCTCGGGAGTCGTTCGCGCTGGAACTGTGATTGTCGGTTGTATCTGTGTCTGTGCCGGTGGGGGTGCCACAGGCGGGTTGATGACACACGCCAATATCGCGCCGGCCAAAACAATGCAGAGCACGAAAACGGTGATTCGGAAAGAGTGCTGCGCGCGCCAGATGCCCTTCACGGAAGTCGCCGTCGCAGACTGGTCTTGTTCCAAGTGCAATCCTCCGTGATCCGTACAAGTATGCTGGGCTTTTCAACCCGTGCGCCAGCCTTCAAGTGCGAAAGCGTTGACGGTATCTCAATACGGAGCCCTCAATTGCTGCGGTATGATGGATGCTTGGGTGATCTCGCGCAGGTTCCGAGCACCCACACCCACCATGGCAAGCCTCAGCTCGTTGTCGAGCAGTTCGAGCACCCGATCCACTCCGCCCTGGCCATAAGCGCCCAGTCCCCAAATATAGGGTCGCCCGATTCCCACCGCGGTCGCACCGAGCGCCAGCGCCTTGAGCGCATCGGCACCGCGACGAATACCGCCATCGACAATGACAGGGACTCGGCCGCGCACTTGGGCCACGACTTCCGGCAGGCACTCCAATGTCCCCCGTGCGGTATCGGTCGCTCTTCCGCCATGGTTGGATACGATGATTCCATCGGCTCCGTGGGACACCGCGAGCGCCGCGTCCTCTCCGGACTCCAGGCCCTTGATGAGCACTTTCATCTTGGTCACGTCCTTGAGACGCTTGATGAAATCCCAGGTCAGCGACGCCGAAGTGATGCTTAAGCCGGTGGTGTCGAGCTGCGAAAACATGGGACGCGTGAAGACTACCGATCCGGTGGGTCCATGGCACGCCGTGCAGACTCGGGTATCGGTACGGAGCCACCGGCCCGCGGTTTCTAAATTCCTGCCTGCAGGCAGATCGACAGTCACGGCGACAGCCGGGCAGCCGGCTGCTTCAGCTCGCTTTACGAGCTTGAAAGCCACATCCAAGTCCGACGTCGTATAGAGTTGAAACCAAAGCCCCGGCGCGCCGCGAGCCGCGGCGACTTCCTCGACGCCGGTGGAGGTCACGGTGGACAGAATTTGCAGATGCCCGCGGGCCTTGGCCGCTCTCGCGACGGCGACCTCACCCTCGGGATGGAAAGCCTTCTGCGCCCCCAACGGGCAAAGAATGATGGGACTGTTGAATCGGGTGCCGAACAACTCGACGCTCATGTCGATATGGCTGACGTCGACGAAGCGTCGCGCGCGCAGCTGGTAGCGCGCAAAGGCTGCTCGGTTCGCTCTCAGCGTCTCCTCGCCATCCACTCCGCTGGTCAGGTAACCCCAATGAGCGGGCGGAATGTTCTTGCGCGCAACGGGTTCAAAGTCGAAAACGTCCAGCGCATCCTCCGAACGGCCGATGAGGGCATCGAGGGCTTGCGGCGAAACGCTTTGTGCAAAACTTCGCAAATAAGGCACACCCGCGTAGAGCGGGCTTGCGGCCAAATATTTTAAGAACGTGCGCCGATTGTTCACGGAATTCCCCTGGCGCTGTCACTAGGTCAAACCTGGTGCAGTGCTTTGATGTTTCGTTCCCTCAAGTATTGCTCGATGGCGGCGGCATTGCTATCGGCGCTCGCGAGCGCCACATAACCGTCGGGGCGCACGAGATAAGCGGCGTCACGCTGCAGGCCGGAATCGTTCATGCCAGATTGCCACGCAAAAACATGCAACGGGATTTTTTCTCGATCCGACAAGGCCCGCACATCGGCGGCCGCATCGCCGTAAATATGGATCTGCCAATCGAGCGACTTCAATGGCGCAAAATTGAACTCGTCGGCGCCTTGGCGCCCGGTCCGTATCCACGGCAGACGATCGCCGCCGTGAATGCGGCCGGCCGCGCCGGCGCTCAGGATGTTGCCACGATAATTGACTGCGATCTGCGAAACGGTGTGAAAAAGGAATCTGCGAATTCCCGGTACCCTGAGCAACAGCGGCGCCAACGCCGGAATGACCTTGGTGCGCAGGAATCGCGCGAAGGCGCTTGCGCTGATGACGCCCGTGAAAACACGGTCGGTCGTCGCCACGAGCCGACGTGCAAAGGCGATGCGTTCCGGTTCGTAGCTGTCGAGCAAGTTACTACTGGCAGGCTGCTTCAGGGAGGCAGCCAATTTCCAAGCCAGATTGACCGCATCGCCGATGCCGGTATTCATCCCCTGGCCACCCACCGGACTGTGGATGTGCGCGGCATCGCCCAGCAGGAACGCCCGGCCTTTGCGGAAGCTCAGTGCCACGCGATGATGAACCCGGTATGTCGAAAACCAATTAACGCGCTGCACGTCGATTTTGAGATTTTGCAGCGCGCGGTCGCGCACATCTTCAAACTCAAGGTGCTCGTGATCTTGTGCAGCCTGTTCGCGTACCGAGCCGATCAGTCGCGCACGACCCGGATCGTGCAGCGGAAATACCGCGAGAAAATCCGCATCCTCAAGGTCCACATGCAGCTCACCGTCCATGGATGGGCCCGTCGCTTCGACATCCGCGACGTAGAAGAGATGATCGTAGGTGCCGCCCGGGAATCCTGGGTTCATGACCTCGCGCACCTTGGAGCGGGCACCATCGCAGCCCGCGAGATAGGCGTAGGTGTTCGAATCCGCTGCGCCGGCTTTATTGAGGGTCGCCACGATGTTACCGCCTCTCTCTTCAAAGGCAGTAAGTTCGACGGGACGCTCAACCTCCACCCCGAGATCGCGCAAACGGTCGATCAGCAGTTGCTCATGTTGGTCTTGAGGAAAAATAAGGGGAAAGGGGAAGGCCGTTAGCCCCTGTCCTAAATTGCCTATCGGGATGCGGGCGGCCCGGGCACCCTTTACCCAAAGATTGACACCCTGCACCTTGTGGCCCAGATCCACCACCGGCTGCGCGAGGCCGATCTGTTGATAAAATTCCAACGTCCGTGCCTGGACGGCCAGCGCCCGAGATGTCGTTCCCGGCGTGGCGGCTTTGTCGATGATTCTGATCCGCACACCCAGCGTCGTCAGCCACAGCGCCAATACCAGCCCCGTCGGCCCGGCGCCGACGATGAGCACATCAGCCTGAGCCTGATCTGTCATGGTCGTCTCAGCCTATGTTTGGACTTGGTTAACTGACTCTGGAAAACCGCAAAGCGCTGCGCGTTTTCGCTTTTGCCGCTTCTTCTTCTCGATTTCTTGCTGGAGCGCTGGTCTGCAGCGAGGTCAGAAGCTTGCGCGATGCCGCCTCGATTTCATCGATCGCGGTCAAAAAAGCAGCTTCGTTGGACTTCGATGGGCTGTGAAAGCCGCTGACCTTGCGCACAAACTGCAGCGAAGCGGCACGGATTTCATCATCGCTGACCGGGGGCTCGAAATTGAACAGAGTTTTTATGCTTCGGCACATGATGCAGAAATCATCCGCGTCGGCCGCTTTGTTTGTCAAGCTCCCAAGGGAGCGGTAGGATGGATTGTGTACCTGCCCACGCAATTCAACGAGACTCGGATCGATGTGCTGCGGGCGCTCATGCGCGCTCGGCCCCTGTGTACCTTGGTCACCACGGTGGAGTCGGGACTCGTCGCCAACCATTTGCCGGTGCAGACATTGGATGAGCCCGCTCCCTTCGGAAGCATTCGCGGGCATATTGCGCGTGCCAATCTTCTGTGGCGCGAGTATCGAAGCGGTACCGAGGCACTCGCTATTTTCCAAGGACCGCATGTATATATCTCACCCTCGTTCTATCCGTCGAAAGCCACAACCGGCGAGGTGGTACCGACATGGGATTACGCCGTCGTGCATGCCACCGGGACCCTGCGCTTCATCGAAGATCACGAGTGGCTGCGAAGCTTTGTAGCAGGCTTGACCCGCGTCCATGAAAGGTCGCGCGATCAGCCTTGGAAGATCGAGGATGCGCCCGCGGCCTACATCGACAAGATGTTGGGCTTGATCGTCGGATTCGAATTTTCGATCGAGAGCCTCAACGGCAAATGGAAAGTGAGCCAGAACCGCACGCTCGTGGACCGGCAGGGCGTGATCCAGAATTTGCAAGAAGCAGACGATGCGGATTCGCGTGAGATCGCGGACATGCTGGCTTCGCGGAATTCACCGTGACTCTGATCCAGACAGATCGGCTCGGATTGCGCGAACTCAACTTGGATGATGCCGAGTTCATTTTGGAGTTATTGAACGAAGCCGGCTTCATCCGGTTTATCGGCGACAAGGGTGTGAGGGATGTGCCCTCCGCTCGCGATTACCTGTCGCAAGGTCCCATAGACAGCTATGCACGCAACGGCTTTGGCCTTTACGCCGTCTGCTTACGCCCGGGTCAAGCCCACCCAGAGCGGGACGGCACGCCGATCGGAATTTGCGGACTGGTCAAGCGCCAAGGCTTAAACGATCCTGACTTAGGCTTCGCATTTTTATCGCGCTATTGGTCCAAGGGCTATGCGGTTGAATCGGCCGCCGCGGTTCTGAGCCACGCCCGGGACGTGCTCAGCCTGCAACGTATCGTCGCGATCACATCGCCGGACAACGCCCAATCGATTGCGGTGTTGCATAAAAGCGGATTCAAATTCGAGCGAACGGTGCGCTTAGTTGATCATAGCCCCGAGCTCAGACTTTTCTCGCTTGTATCAGCGGGGTCGCCCGCTTGAACCACCTCGCCTCGATATTGGGGATGTTTTTCGTGCTGTCCGAAATCGCGCTGGGCGTATTCAAGCGCGCGCAACGCGGCGCGCGGATAGCCGATCGCGGTTCGCTGAGTCTGATCTGGATCGTCATCTGCATCAGCGTTTTCTGTGCCTTTTATGTAAGCTTCGCAATGCCTCAAGCCGCCTTCGGAGCTTTCAGCGCAGCGGCGGGAGTTTTGGGAATGGTTTTATTTGCCTCAGGGCTGGCGCTTCGATGGTTCGCTATCGTGTACCTGGGCCGCTTCTTCACGGTGAATGTCGCGATTGCGAGCGACCATAAGTTAATTGATACAGGGCCCTATCGCTTTATCCGGCATCCTTCCTACACAGGTGCTTTAATGGCGTTCCTGGGCCTGGGGCTGTGTATCGGCAATTGGCTGTCGCTGGCAATTCTCCTCGCGCCGATCCTGTTGGTTTTTTTGCATCGAGTGCGCATCGAAGAAACGGCACTGTTGCAAGGCTTAGGAGATCAGTATCGCGTCTACAGGGATAGAACTAAGCGGCTGATTCCCGGCATTTATTAATCGCACTCTCTCGGAGCTATCCTATGCATCCCTTTCCTCACCACTACACGGTCAATGCTTCCATACGCCCGGATGGCGACGTGCCGCTGTCCACGGAAGGTGTCAGGATTATTGAATCCTCATCGCCCAAGGAGTTTGATGGCCCGGGCAATCAATGGTCGCCCGAAGGGCTGTTGACGGCATCGGTAGCTGACTGCTTCGTCTTGAGCTTCCGAGCGATCGCCACGGCTTCCAAATATTCCTGGCAGCGCCTCGAAGCGCGCACTCAAGGCACGCTGGATCGTATCGACGGCAAAATGCGCTTCACACGATTCGACACCCACGCCGTGTTGCACATTCCGGCAGGGGCCGACGTCGAACGGGCGAAAAAGCTGCTGGAAAAAGCGGAG
>DASWUU010000155.1:0-80386 GCA_036401515.1 Steroidobacteraceae bacterium | reverse complement strand
GATTCGATACCGATCAGATCGCGCGTCTCGGCAGTGAATGCAGTGACCGCTACCGGTACACTTTGCAGATTCTCGGAGCGCTTTTGTGCTGTCACCACGATTTCTTCAAGCGCTGCGTTAGGCGCGACAGCAGTGCTGGTATCGACGGCAGCCCGTCCCAAATATGGGGCGGCAAGAGCGAATGTACCCACTATTAGAATCGGCCATTGGCAAAAGCTAAACTTGCTGCTCATCAAAATCCCTCCCCTGACGGCAACGAAAACAAGTCCTGTTATGATTTCTTGACCACAGCGAACCTGCGGAGCTTAATAGTGGCACCCCTCGCTCAACCGTGTACGACAACTAGTTTTCGCTGAGCGACAAGTTGCTGTTGTCGCGTTCATGCAACGCCTCTGCGAGGTGGGGACCAATAAACAGATAATCCGAGTTTCGATAGGGCTAAAATTGAAACAATCGAGGATGGGGAAAAAACCGAGGAAAATACTGGCTTCGACACGCCAGAACTCTATTCTTGGGACTCATGTCCGCGCTATCGGTAACGCGCTCGATGCGGCGGGTTTCGACAGTCCGGCGCTCTTAAGCAAGGCCGGGTTTCGTAAAAAGGATTGGGGCGCATCCGATGCCCGTTGTTCCCTTGTAAAGATGGGCCGTCTATGGCGCATCGCGCTGGATGCGGCTCAAGATCCAGCCTTTGGTGTAAAGCTCGCGAAATACTATACGCACACGACCTTTCATGCGCTCGGATACGGCATTACGGCTAGTTCCACGTTGAAAGAGGCCTTCGAGCGGTTGCAACGTTTTTCTCACGTCGTGAGCGACGCTGTGGAGTATCGGTTCCTACCTCAAGGCAGTGAGTACCATTTGCACCTAGTACCGGTTGTAAGCGTGCCGCCAGAGTGTATCGATGCCTTGGTCGGGACATACCTTCGAATGTGCCGATCCCTTATCGGGCGCGATTATTCTCCTCTATCGATTGAATTGCAGCGCTCTTGTCCGCAAGGGCTCGAGTATTTTCAGCAACAATGGCGCGCGCCGCTTAAGTTCAACTCGCCTCAAAACCGATTGCGGTTCGACCAACGCAGCATGGAGCGGCACCTTCTGAGCGGCAATCCGGAAGTGGCTCGGCACAGCGATTCCATTTGCGCGCAATACCTTGCACGCATCGAGCGGCTCAATATTGAGGCACGCGTACGTAAGATGCTGTCTCGAAAGCTGTCAACCCGAGATCTTTCACAAGCCGAGGTTGCGGCAACGCTGAATATGACGACTCGCACCCTGCAGCGACGATTGGTCCAAGGCGGCTCAACATACGAGAAAATTCTAGACGAGGCGCGTCACTCTTTAGCGCTTGTTTATTTGGGCACTCCAGAGCGAAGCGTGCGTGAGATAGCCTATATTCTGGGCTTTTCCTGCACCAGCAGTTTCACCCGAGCCTGCCGTCGATGGACCGGCGTGTCTCCGCACGACTGGCGAATAGGCACCTCCAATTAGGGAGCTATACCGAATCCGTGGTTGCCATTGGCCATGTATATCAGGTCATAGCGTTTGTGCGCTTTAGCAAGCGCGTCGATAAACTGCAATGTCGAGGAGGGCGTAGCAATCTCGTCCAAGTCGGCATAAGCCAGGAGCCAAGTTCAAATGTCCGCTTTCCGCTAAGTAGAAATGTCCGCTTTGGTTCCTGTGATTCACTCTCCGCCGTCTGCCCTTGGGCACTTGGAGATTGATCATGATCTACATACCAAAGGTGACGATGACAATGCGGGAACTGGATCGACTGAAGTGTATTCAAGGATTAATTCACGGCCAACTCAAGCAACATGCTGTGGCGGCTCGGCTGGGGCCTACCACGCGTCGAGTGCGCCGTCTCGTTCGTCGGTACGAGCAACAGGGCCCCGTAGGATTGATCTCGAGGCTACGCGATCGTCCAAGTAACCGGAAGCTAAAGCCTGAGGCCGCCGAACACGCATTCGGGATCATAAGGTCAACGTACGCAGATTTTGGACCAACATTGGCGGCTGAGAAGCTCAGAGAGCGCCATGGCATCGACTTGGCGGTCGAGACGGTGAGGTCTCTGATGGCGATGGCGACGTGGTTTGGCTCAGAGAATGTGCGGCGACAAGTATAATAGTAATCGGTAACTTCCCAGTGCTTGGCGAACGTAAAGATCCGAATTTGAACTGACCCCGACTTCCAACCGCAACTTTCGCGTACATGTGCATCGCAGCGAGTAGCATTCGGCAGCGTCTGTTGATTGTGGGCCGAGCCCCGCGCATATCTCGTTTGTCATCACGCGATACTCTGCAATCGAGAAGAGCGGCTCTAACTCCTTTAAATAGCTATGGAATCGCAAGTATCATGAACACTCCCCTGCGCTCAGCGGCCCTTGACCAGCTTTTTCGCCACGCAAGAACTTATAACGAGTGGAGTAATAAAGACGTCGACGATGCGACCATCCACGAGCTTTACGAACTGCTCAAGTGGGGTCCCACGTCAGCTAACAGCTGCCCCGCGCGCTTCGTCTGGGTGAAGAGCGAATCGGGAAGAGCGACGCTCGCCGGACACGCTTCGCAGTCCAACCGGCCGAAAATCCTGACGGCGCCTTTGACCGTGATCATCGGCAAAGACCTCGATTTCCCGGAGTTCATGCCGAAATTGTTTCCAGCCCGCGGCGAAATGTTGCGCCAAACATTTCTTCAGCCGGCAATGACGGAGATCACAGCCATGCGTAATTCTACCTTGCAGGGCGCCTATCTGATTA
Organism: Steroidobacteraceae bacterium; assembly: GCA_036401515.1. Taxonomy (GTDB): domain Bacteria; phylum Pseudomonadota; class Gammaproteobacteria; order Steroidobacterales; family Steroidobacteraceae; genus Bog-1198. The sequence continues at coordinate 77,628 of DASWUU010000155.1, read as the reverse complement.
TCGCCGCGCGAGCGCTCGGGTTGGACTGCGGGCCGATGTCTGGGTTCGACAATGCGGCGGTTGACCGCGAATTTTTCGCGGGGACTCGCATCCAATCCAATTTTGTCTGCTGCTTAGGCTATGGGAAGCCTGGCACCCCATTTCCGCGTAACCCGCGACTGTCTTTCGAAGAAGCAGGGCGATGGGCTTGAAGTGCGATCGCACCGGAACGGTGGAATCGTTCACTTCTAGCAACACCAACGGAGCGGGGCTCACTTGCGATCAACGACAAACACTCTGGATGCTAAGCCACCCTGCTCGCGCTTTTTCGGTATTCTCTGCCTTTCAGACCGAGCATACTGCGCGCTTCATGAGGCGTCGCCGGCTCTTTACCCATCTCGCGCAAGATGCGGACAATCTTTGCGACCTGTTCTGCATTGGACTTCGCGAGCCGTCCACGCGAGATCAGAAGACTGTCCTCGAGTCCGACCCTGACATGCCCACCCATGAGCGCTGCTTGGGTCACAAAGGGCATCTGGTGCTTACCTGCAGCAAGAACGGACCATTGAAAATTCGCCCCGCCAAATAGCCGGTCCGCGGTGCGCTTCATGAATACCAAATTGTCCAGATCCGGACCGATACCACCGAGTATGCCAAACACCATTTGCACGAAGAACGGCGGCTTGACTCGTCCACTCTCCACAAAGTGCGCAAGATTATAGAGGTGCCCCACGTCGTAGCACTCGTGCTCAAATTTGGCGCCATCAGCACTTAGGGTATCCAGAATGTAGCGGATATCGCGAAAGGAGTTGCGGAATATATTCTGTTCCGAGCTTTCAATGTAATGGCGTTCCCAGTCGTACTTCCACCTTGATACGCGTTTCGCGGCAGGAAAGAAGGCAAAATTCATGCTGCCCATATTCAGCGAACATAATTCGGGTTTGAAACGCACCGCGGCGCGCATCCGCTCTTCGATGCTCATGGTAGGACCACCGCCGGTGGTGATGTTGATCACTGCGTCGGTCTCTTGCTCGATCAGCGGCAGAAATTCACCGAACACCTCAGGGTCCCCGGTCGGCGCGCCGTCGCTCGGATTGCGGGCGTGTAGGTGCGCGATTGCCGCGCCGGCCTTGATTGCATCGATTGATTGTCGCGCAATGTCCTGGGGGGTCAGCGGCAGCGCGTCGGACATCGAGGGCGTATGAATAGAACCGGTCACCGCACACGAAATAATTGTCTTCTCGGCCATGACTAGTTAACCACCTTGTTCTCAATTGCGCCAATGCCATCGACCTCACAGCGAACCACGTCCCCGGGCTTCATGAATTGAGGCGGCGACATGCCAACGCCGACCCCTTCCGGTGTGCCGGTCGCAAGCAGATCCCCGGGTTCGAGCGTGAAGGCCGTCGATAGATAGGCAATTTGTTGCCAAATGTTGAAGATGAGTTCGCTGGTGTTGCTCTGCTGGCGCAATTGCCCGTTCACGAAGCACCGCAATGCCAGTTTGTGCGGGTCGGCGATCTCATCGGCGGTCACGATCCAAGGTCCGATGGGCCCGTGCGTATCGAACGACTTGCCGACGGTGAAGGTCGGCGTGTGCATCTGCCAGTCGCGAGCGGAAACATCATTGGCGACGAAATAGCCGTAGACGAACTTGCGAGCGTCTGCCTCGGTGACGCTTTTCGCGGCGCGCGGCCCGATGACGACGCCGAGCTCCACTTCATAGTCGAGCTTTTCAGTGACGCCCGGATGGATGTCATCGTAAGGCCCCGCGAGACAGGAGGTTTGCTTGTTGAACCAGAGTTGCTTCTCGGGTACGGTCACGCCGAGTCGGCGCGCTTCCTCGGCGTGCTTGCGATAATTCATGCCGATTGCCAGATATTTTCCGGGCTTCTCGATTGGCGCCAGGAGCTTGGCCTGCTGGAGGGAAAGTTGAGGTGATGCTTTGGCGAGGAGTTCACCGACCTTGGTGAGCCCCGCCGTTCCGCTCTCCATGAGAGCCAGCATAGACGGAAAACCCAGAGGGCTTAAGTCGACGATCGAATCGTTTTTAACGACGCCCAGGGTGGGCTTGCCATTTACGCTATAACGCAGAAGTTTCATGGTTTACATCTCTGATGAGGACTGATTGACGGGATCGGTTGCCGTGGCGAGCCGGCGATGGTTTCAGACAAAGTCTGCGGGAGCCGGCGGTCCCCACTGGCGACCAAGCATGGTGGGGATATCCGTGACGCTGGCCGGCACGTCGGCGGCGAAAACATCGCCGTCGGTCCAATGTTCAATCAAATGACCCCAGGGATCTCGCCAGTAATCGAACACTTGGCTGCCGAGAATATGCCGGCCGATGCCCCAACTGTGGGTGTAGCCGCGCTCCTTTAGAAGCTCATGTCCCACCATCAAGTCATCGAGGTCGGCCACTTCGAACGCGGCGTGATGAAAGGCCGCCCTCTTTCCCGGCATCTGCGCGAAATTCAGCGAATGGTGATCCGCGGGTTCCGAATCGCGGTCGCAGCGGATGAAAACCGCAGCCATTGCGCCATTCGGCGCACGGACCTCATCCGACATGAGCAAGCCGAAGCGCTCGCTCCACCACTTCCAACTCTCTGCAACATCATTGACGCCCAAGACCACATGCCCAATTCGCAGCACGGACGAAGGACCGGATGCCACGCGCTTGGGCACATTCGGACGCGACCTGTTCTCGGTGGTATTCCAGCCCGTCTTAGGGGGCAGGGGTGCGCGCGTAACCCGCTTGAGGCCGGCCACGACGTCGATTCGAAATCCGTTCGGATCGGTCAATGACACGACCCGGCCCTGCTCCGGGGCCGGCAAGTCATTCACGGCAAGGCCTTGTGATTTGGCCAGCGTCTCCAAATCTTCGACCGATCGCGCGCGTAACGCCAATCCGACGAACCCCGCCGTCCCGAGGATGGTTTTGTGGATGAACGGCGCTTCGCCGCTGCCGCGCATCCGCAGCACGCCCCGATCGGACTGGTCGCTGTCGGTCATCCCGAAATCACTCAAGAACTCGCGCATACGTGCAAGATCGGGCGCGCTGAAGGTTACGTATTCGACGTCTTGAACTTTAATGATGCCCATGTGGCCCATCTCCCGTGACTAAATTATTGGATCGTGACGATGACGTTTGCGGATCAATTTGAAACGGCAACTCGGTGAAGCCAAAGAGCCCACGATTGGCCCCTCGCACCGGCTCGCCTGCCGTCAAAGCGACGCGGGTCTCGACCAATGCCTCGAGCAATACTTCCATCTCGATCCGGGCAAGATGCATGCCGGCGCACATATGAGTGCCGGTGCCCCACGCCAGGTGATCGCGCGAGTCTCGGCTGACATCGAAATTGTCCGGCGCGGCGTAACGGCGCTCATCGCGATTGGCACACCCGTAGAGCAGCATGATCCGAGCGCCTTGCGGCACGATGCTCTCCTCACAGCGATAATCACTGACGGCGACTCGGGAAAACCAGCGGATGACGGAATCATGGCGGACACCTTCCAACACCGCGGAAGGAATGAGTTCCGGCCTTGCCAGCAAGAGGGCCCATTGATCGGGATGCTTCGCCAAATTATGAAGCAGATGACCCTTGGCGAGGATGGTCGTGTCGAGACTGGGGATGATGTAGGCGCTGATCGCCGCCATCGCCTCCACGAGCGTGAGCTCGCCGCTTCGCGCCGCTGCAAAGAGCTCGCCCGCCCAGCTGCCCTCGCGCACGCTTTGTTCATTCAAACCCATCATAAAACTACGGGCGCCGGCGAGTAGCGCCAAGTCGCGGCTGTCCTGCTCGGGTCCGATGAGGTTGAAGGTCGCTGCGGCCCATTCGAGCATGCGTTCACGTCCCACGGTCGGCAACCCGACCAAGTGAGCGATGGCCTCGATGGGCAGGAAAGAGGCCAGCCCTTGCATGGCATCGAAACGACCTTTGCCGATGAGTGCCGCCACACGAGCCGTCATCATCGCCTTGAGATTGCCGCGCGCTTCCTTGAGCTTCGCCGGCCACAAGGGACGCATCACGACGGCCCGCATACGTCGATGTAATTCGCCATCGGATTGCAGCACATTCATACCGCGGGGCGCATTGAAGGCCTCGCTGAAGCCGACCCCTTCGCCGCTCTTGAGAAGGTCCGGCGCCCGCAGCGCCGCCTGAACGTGTGCGAAGCGGCCCATAGCATACACATCAGGCCGTTGCAGTTTCACCAGGGCGCCGGCGTCGCGCAGTCGACGATAGTCGTCGAACGGCGCTTTGAGACTCGCCTCGGCGAATAAATCGATGTCGAGTTCGGGCACCGACGCCATGATTGCACTCATGGCTGCAACCCCTCCTTCCACGCGAGCCAACGGTGGTGAGTCATCTCAGGGCACTGTGCGCAGCGGTGCCGCCGAGGACTGAGTCGCAGAGTTCATTGTCGTGACTCTGCCGGTTGCGATGGCCAGGATACCGGGGTCCCAGGTGTCACCGCGCCAGCAAACGTGTTGATCAGGCCGCACCAGCGTGAATTCGGACGGGTACAAACGCTGTGACTCCCGCTCGGGGAGCGTCACAACGGTGAGCGGAACATTGAGGTCGCGGGCTTGGCGCACGGCCGCTTCGCTCTCTTTAGGCCGTCGTGTTAGCACTGAAAATCCGGCGCCGAAGCGGTCATAAAGCGACTGATCATCCGACAGCCACAGATGCGGCGCGAGGCATCCCGGGCGAGAGCAAGGTTCATAGTGACCGGCATCGACGGATACCTCGGCGTCCTCGTTTGCGATAATCGGTGAGTTTTGGTAGCAGTAGCCGAGCACGGCACCGATGGTGTGAAACTCGCGCTTCTTGGTCGCCAGGATGTTCTCGCTCACCTCGCGGCGTACCGCGTCGCCGGCTGCGCCCTCATCCTCGACGCCCGGTTGGAACAGCTGTTTCCCGAGCACCGCATGGTTGGCTTCTGCCTCATCCATTATCCACAGGTGCACAGGCTTGCGTTCTTCCTCATAACTATCGAGCAGCGGCTCGCCGCCCCACCCTTGTAATACGGCGGCCAGTTTCCAACCGAGATCGGCGCCATCCCCGATACCCATGTTCATGCCATAACCGCCGTAAGGCGGATGGAGATGGCAGGCATCGCCCGCAAGAAATACGCGTCCCTGTCGATATTTGTTCGCGATCAGCCGGCTGGCGGTCCACTGATCGGAACTCAAGATCTCGTACGGTAAATCGATGCCGGTGGCTTTCACGATATGGGCCCGAGCCTGCTCGGGCGTGAGATTGATGTCGCGAGGCAGGCCCACCAAACCGATGAACCAGATATCGTCACGGTCCATGGGTCCGAGCGCACTCGGCGCATCCGCGTTGACCTGCCAGTAGAAAATCGCCGGTCCGTGGCGATGGGCCTGGGCAAGGCCTGGTGCTCGGAAGATGACGTTGTAGTTGAACGACAAGCCATGCTTGCCGGACATCGTCGCGCCAATGAGCTCGCGCGTCTTGCTGCGCGCGCCATCGGCACCGACCAAATATCGAGCGCGAGCGGTGAACGAGGCTGAGTTGCTGGTATCGTGAAAGCACGCGATCACGTGCTCGTAATCCTGTGCGAAGGACTCGAACTCCGTATTGAAGCTAATGGTCACAGACGGCAGGCTCGCCGCATGCGCGCGCAACACCTCCTCGAGCTTGTATTGCGGAATCCACTGCGCATGTTCAGGGTAGAGAGGGCTGCGGGTGGGCGCGGTATTGAATGCATCAGTGAAGCGAGCAAGCTCGACGCCGGAAATGCGTGTCGTAAAAACGACGTTGGAGGGGTAATCGATGCCGAACGGCGAGGCTGCGGCCAACTGCTCGGCGATGCCCCATCGGCGCAAGTGCGTACGCGTGCGCACATTGGTTGTCTTCGCTCGCGGCGCGTACCCCACCCGATCGTTGCGCTCCACGATCAGGCAGCTTACTCCCCGACTTCCCAACTCGATCGCTAGAGCGAGCCCAACGGGGCCGGCCCCGACTACGACGACGTCATAATCTTCGGTATGTTCCACTTAAGTATTTCCGTCCTTTATATACTTGTCGTTGACGCTCAACGGTGGCCCCATTCCCCGAAGGAGCCGTTGCCTGCATTGGTGGCTCTAATTCAGTGTGGCAGTGCTTGAGCTGTCTGCCTAGATAACAAATTACCCCCAGTGACACTGTTTTTGTCTCACGTCTTAACCAGCGAGGTGTAAAGCAACTGCCGCCACGCGATGCTGTTTTTAGATCACTCAGAAGTATCTGTGGACTGCCGCATGCCAACCCATGGCCTTAACATGCGACCGGCGGTTGGCATTTGACGAGAACAACAAATCGGTCGAGGTGCAGGTTGCTGGTCAACGCTCACGTCAGTAATCGGACTTCTCATACCGCAATCGCGACCATAGAACGTCCGCAACGGGGGAAAGAAAGTGCAAAACCTGGGTTTCTGTGCGCAGGCACACTATAAATATTTAGTTTTGAGCGCTGCGCTCGTCGCGCAAGGCAGCGCCTGGGCACAAAGCGCTTCGCGCGGCGATCAGCTCGAGGAAATCATTGTGACCGCTGAAAAGGTCCAGTCAACCGCGCAGCGCACTCCCGCCAACATCGAGGTGGTGAGCAGCGATACCTTGCAACGGCAGAACATCGTCGAAATCACCGATCTGAACAGCGTCCTCACCGGCACGCAGATTGTGCCCATCGGCACCGCAACGCAGTTCTATATCCGCGGGATTGGATCGTCGTTCATCGATCCGCGCGCCGATCCGGTGGTTGCTGCGAGCATCAATGGTTTGTTCTACGCGCGGCCGTTGCCGATAGGCTTTGGCTTTCTGGATGTGTCCCGAGTGGAAGTTCTGGAAGGGCCACAGGGCACTCTTTACGGCCGCAATAGCGCGGCCGGCGCGATCAACATCGTTACCAATCGGCCCACGCGAGAATTTGGCGGCAGTTTCAGTGCCTCGGGCGGGAATCTCGGTGCGAATTACTTCACCGCAGTATTGAACCTACCCATCACCGATGATTTCGCCCTCCGCATTGCCGGCGATCGCGACCGGCGCAAGGGCTACATCAGCGGTTACTACGACGACATCAACAATGATTCCGGCAGGCTTTCCGCACTCTGGACCCCCGGCGCTCTCAGCGTGTACTTCGAGACGAACTACACGAGGATTGGCGGTCACGGCTCTTTTACCGGCTCCTACCCCTGTGACGGGTCGGTGGCCTGGTCGTTGGTGGTGCCGACCGCCTGCCCTCCTCGGGGACTGCGCAGCGGCACCGCCCCGTTGACGGGGAGCGAAGGCAGCTTTGTCGCCAGCGATTTGCTGCAGGTGGACTATCAATTTAGTTGGGCGACCCTCACCTCGATCACCGGCTTTGTCGGGACGCACGAAAGGTTGTACAACTCGCCGAACGGCTCGGCATTTCTCAACACCGTGAAGATCGACAATCTAGATTACTCCGAGGAGATTCGTCTCGCAGGCCGAGATAGCGCCGGTCAGCAGGGCGGTTTTGCTTGGCAGGTAGGAGCATACTTCTTCGACAGCACGGGCGACTATTATTCCGGCGTGCAGGTGCCGGGCTCGAATTTTCCCCCAACGGGCACCTTTACTTTCAACAAGATTCCGCAGTCATCGCAGGCCGCGTATGCGCAGACGACGTATGGCGTGACCGATCGCTTGCGCATCACCGCGGGCTTGCGCTACATCAATGATTTCAAAGAAATCGATTATGGCTTCGAGAGCTACGCGCCGCCGACCTTTACCCATTTGGCGCCGCCCATCACCGGGACCAGCAGTTATTCCGGCGACAAAGTAATTTACAAGGGTGGCGTCGAATACGATCTAGCATCCGACAAGATGCTGTACGCTGATGTCTCGACGGGCTATGTGTCCGGCGGCGCTAACGGCGGTAACGCCTCCGTGCCCTTGCCGCGAAACGTCACGCCGTCGGTGTTCGAACCGGAAACGATTACTGCCTATGAAATAGGTTCGAAGAACCGCTTCTTGAGTCAGCGCCTGCAACTGAACGGCGACCTCTATTATTACGATTTCAAGAACTATCAGTACTTGTATCCCTCCCTCATTCAGGGCGGCCCGAGCGGGCATGAGGCCCTCAATATTCAGAACGCCGCCACAGCGACCTCCTATGGCGTGGAGTTAAGCTCGGTGTTCGCATTGACTTCAAACGACAGGGTTTCGGCATCGGTCGGCTGGACGCATGCAAGGTTCGGCACTATTTCCTTGGACACCTTCACACCGCCGTTCGGCCCTTCTTCCACCATCCATGTGACTTCTGGTAAGCCTTTGACCAACGATCCGGATTGGACCGGCCTGGTCAGCTACGAACACACCTGGCGCTTGAATTCAGGTGCGAGCATTACAGCGTCGGCAAACAGCAAGATCTCCAGCAAATACCTGGTTGTCATTGGCTCGAACGACCCGCCCGATACTCAGAACGCGTACACCATGACCGATACGAGCCTGGCGTATCACTGGCCGCACGACAAATTCGTGGTGCGGCTGTGGGGCAAGAATCTCGAAAATTCTCCCGTCAACGTTTACGGGGAGGGACAGACCTTCCACCTCTATGAGATTGAGCCGCCGCGAACCTACGGCGTAACTCTGACGGCTAATTTCTGACCGGGGTTTAAGTATGAAGCCGACTTGCTCTCCGCCGATATCTTCTGTAGGCCTTTCGCGGGCGAGGGCTCGATATTTAAACGCCGACCACAGATCGGGGGAAGCCTGCTGTCTCCCTCTCTCAGCAGCACGAGGGTCAAGTCATCCATGAGCGATCAGGAGGAAATACGCCAGCTGCTCGACAACTGGGTCATCTGGCGCGACTCGGGCGATTGGGATCGCTTTGCGACGCTGTGGCACCCCGAAGGGCGCATGATTGCGACGTGGTTTCAGGCGAGCGCCACGGATTTCATCGCGCGAGCAAGGGCCGCCTGGGACCAGGGCTCAACGGCATATCACTTTTTGGGCGGCAGCAGTATCGAGGTTCAGGATTCACGCGCGATTGCGCAAACGAAAATGCAAATCATCCAACGCGCGCAGGTGCATGAAGTGCCCGTGGAAGTGATTTGCAGTGGACGCTTCTGGGACGCATTGGAGAAACGCAACGGTCACTGGCGCCTTTTGCTGCGGCAGCCGATCTATGAAATGGATCGCATGTCGACGGTGAGTCCGTCGGCCAGAGTGGAACTGGACCCGAATTTGTTGGCATCTTTTCCCGAGGGCTATCGGCACCTGGGGTATCTGCAGTCACAGATCGGTTTCAAGGTGAACAAAAGCCTGCCTGGCACCCGCGGGCCGCAGATCGAGACATTGCAAGCGCACGGCCAGCGCTGGTTGGCCGGCGATCCTTCGGCTTCATTAGATCTGAGCTGGATCGCGGATTAACCAGAATAGTGGTTTCGCGACGGCAAGACCGGAACGGCAGCCGACCAGTTTCACTTGGTCATGAAAGGGACTAGGCTGATGTGATCTAAACACGGCATCGGCATGAAACTGAATCACCTGCGGGATGTTTTGGCAGTTACCGAGCGCGGCAGCGTCCGCGCAGCGGCCCGCGGATTGGGCGTTGCGCAATCCGCATTGACGCGCAGCATCCGCGAACTGGAAAAGGAACTAGGCGCGCTGCTGTTCGAACGCGGTGCCAAGGGAACCAAACTGACGGGCTTGGGCGAACGCTTCGTGCGGCGCGCGCATACGATACGCGCGGAGATGCGCCGGGCGCGCGAGGAGATGCACCAACTCCAGGGAGGTACTCAAGGGTCCATTAATATCGCCCTGTCCAACGTTCCGCATTTCGTCATCTTGCCGACGGTGCTGCCTCTGTTTCGCGCCCGTTATCCCGACCTGCAGCTAAAAATCCGGGATACCACGTTTCGCAACGTGGAGATGGAACTGCGCGACGGCGTTCTCGATTTCTACGTCGGTCCCCTTCCGGAATTGTTGGTGATGGATGGTCTGCAATCGGAGAAATTATTCGATAACACTCGCTTCATCCTCGCCAGGCGCGGCCATCCGCTGGCTGGTGCGCGCTCGTTGCGCGATTTGGTCAACGCCAAATGGGTCACGACCTCGATCACCGACAAGGCGGAGAACGAACTGGCGCCCATGTTCGAGAAGTATGGGCTGCCGCCGCCGCTCGTCGCGGTTCAGGCGCAATCGACATTGACGGTGTTTGTTTCGGTTGCCTATTCCGATCTTTTGATTATGCTGCCGCGGCAATGGACCGAGTTTCCCTTCACGCGCGACGCGTTGCAGAAAATCAATGTGATCGAAAAACTTCCCGCGCCCTCCATTTCCATCTTGCGGCGCACGGATATTCCGATGACGCCTGCCGCTGAGTACTTTTGCGATCTGGCGCGCCGCGCGAGCGCCAACATTTACCCTGCCGAGACGCAAGATCCGCTTCTGGGGCGGGCCGCCGCACTCAAGAAAAAGGCGGCTTCACGGACTTTGGCGCAAGAAGGCGCCACGCGCCGCGGCGCTTCGGCAAAGCGTTGACAAGTACGAGCGCACCCTGAGTGATGCAAATTTTCGAACGCTGCGAACAAACCTAGCTCTAGTCGATCGTTTTGGCTTGCATTAGCATATTCGATTACACGGGGAGCCCCACGAAAAAAACCTTATTCATCATTTCGCTCGCGCTCGTCTTAGTTGCGCCGGTCTTCGCGGATCCGCCACCGGACCGCGCCGCCATGCTGCGAGCGCTCGCCAACCACCCGATCTTGGTCCAGCCGTTGCGTGGGGGCGTTTACTGGGTTTCCGGCGGGGTCAGCAATACCGGTTTCATCGTCGGCGACACGGGCGTGATTGTTATCGATGCACAGATGTTCGTGCCGATCGCCGAAAAAGTGTTAGCGGAAATCGCCAAGATCACGCCTTATCCCGTCAACGAAATCATCCTGACTCACAGCGATCCGGATCACGTCAATGGGCTGCCGGCCTACCCGCGCGGGCTTGAGATCATCGCGCAGGAGAACACCAAAAAAGACATGTTGGAGGCGATCGCTGATCCTCACTCGCCATTCGCCGTCGCATCCCAAGCGCTCAAGGACTATCTGCCGTCGCGATTGGTCACGAGCGAAGCCACTTTGAATCTGGATGGCGTGCGCGTGATTCTCTTGCACAGCGCACCGGCGCATACCGACGGCGATCTCATCGTGTATCTTCCGGCCCAAAAGATCGTTTTTGCCGGCGACCTGTGGACGCCGAGCGTGGGGCCCTATCCCGGTATCCATTTGAACAAGCACGGCTCCTCGCTGGGTTGGATCGCGTCCACCAAGGCGATGCTGACCCTGGATGCCGACACCTTTATCTCAGGACATGGCGAGCCGCAAACGAGAGATGAAATTGCCGCGCGGATCGAGAGCGCTGAGGCGCGGCGCGCGCAAATCAAGGTCTTGGTGGAGCAGCACAAGAGCTTGGAGGAGGTAAAAGCCGCACTCAATGATCCGCCGCCGACGTCCGAAGCGGCGCTCTTTCCCACCTTTACCGAAACCACTTACCAAGAACTGACACGGCCGTAGCGCAGATGTCTTGAAGCGAACCAACCCCCATGCGATGACGGACATCCACATTCCAACAGTTGCAGGCGAGATGCCCGCGTATATCGCGCGACCGGCGGGCGAAGGACCGTGGCCCGGGGTGGTCGTGATTCATGATGCTTACGGCGCGGGAGAGAATCTGTGGCGACATACCGACTGGCTGGCCAGCTGCGGCTACTTCGTCATCGCCCCCAATCTTCTTCACTGGAACAAAAAATTCACCTGCTTACGCGCCGTGATGCGCGATATTGCGGCCCGCCGCGGGCGCAGCTTCGATGACATCGAGGCGGCGAGGTGCTGGCTCAAAGGCCAAGCGGACTGCACCGGGCGCATCGGCGTCATGGGCTTTTGCATGGGCGGTGCAATTGCAATGCTACTGGCACCGGGTGGTCACTATGCCGCTGCGGCACCGAATTACGGCGAGGTACCGAAGGATGCCCATACGTATTTTGCCGGCGCTTGCCCGGTGGTGGGCAGTTTCGGCGGTCGTGATCCGACGTTACGCGGTGCCGCCAGAAAACTTGAACGCGCACTCACGCTCAATCACATCGTACACGACGTCAAAGAATACCCGGCGAGCAGTCACGGCTTTCTCGATGATCATTCACGCGACAAACTGCCTTGGGCGTTGGTCGCGATCAAGGCCATTTTGCGGGTGGGCTATCACGACCCTTCGGCGCAGGATGCCAAACGGCGCATCCGCGCGTTCTTTGACCTGCATCTACGTGCCTGAAGCGAAAGATCGGCGTCCGAGGTTTTTAAGCTGGTTTCACCAAGCCTTGCGGCGATCGGCGAATCCCGAAGGCGAGGATCAATCCACCCAAGCAGGCCAGCGCTGCGAAGCTGAGCGACACCGCGCTTCGGGTCAAACCGGCTGCGAACATGGCGCCGGCCAGGGTTGGACCGAGGCCGCTCGCCAACCTGCCCAGTCCCATCACCAGACCCATCCCAGAGACTCGCACCAACGGAGGATAGGATGCCGTCATGCTGGTGTAAAAAACAGCGGTTGTGGCGGCGAGGAAAAATCCGCACGCCGACGCGGCCGTGAGCAACGCGGGCAAGCTGGGCGGTGCGAAGCCAATCCCAGCGATCGCTGCGCCGAAGCCGATCATGGCGATGCTGGTGAGACGCAAGGGGCCCACGCGTGCGGACAGCGCACCGAAGATGAGCCCCGCGGGCACGCCGACCAGGGCGGTGATGGCCGATACCATCGCGGCCGTTGAAGCGGGGAAGCCCGCATCGGCTATCAGCTGCGGCAGCCAGGAGAGGAGATAGTAGGCCGCGGTCACGACCAGCATGTAGACCGCCGCGAAGCGGATGGTCATGCCGGCGACTCCGGGCGTAAACAATCCGCGATACGAGACGCGTTGACGTCCCGCAGGCTGCGGCAACGCCGCGACGGGCGCCTGGCCCAACCGTTGCAGCACGCGATTTAAGCGCGACAAGGCGTTCACGGGTTGGCGCTTGCTGAGGTAGGCGGGAGATTCCGGAAGAGCAATCGTCGTCAGCAGGAATAAGACTGCGCCCACTGAGGCACCGACGTAGAACACCCAAACCCAGGCCTGGGTCTTCAACAGTGCGGCGGCAATCAGCCCGCCGCTCACGCCGCCGAAAGCGAAGCCGGTCGTGGTCGCTGCCACCGACAGACCCCGGCGTCGCGCATTCGAAAACTCCGCAGCCATCGCCGTGGTAAGCGGCACCAGTACGCCGATCCCCACACCGGTTAAGGCACGGCTGGACGCGAGCTCGCGAACGGTATGGGAGAGCGCCGAAAAGAGGGATCCCAAAGTCATCAGAAAAATTCCGCCGAGTACTATCGGCCGGCGTCCGAACACATCGGCGAGTGGCGAGAGCCCCAAAGAGCCCGCGGCCATGCCGAACAAGCTGCTACCGAGGGTAATTCCCAGCATAGCCTTGTTAACTCCCCAGGCTTTACTGACCACCGGCGCGACAAAAGACATCGATTGCACGTCGTAGCCATCAAGACCGGCGATGAGCACTACCAAGGCTACGATGAGGATTCGCCCGGCCATCATGGGCGAGTCATCCAAGGATCGGCGCATCGTGGCGACGGTGTCAGAGACGTTCATCATGGGGCCCCTTATTTCGTCACACCTCACGGTGATGGCAACTGGCGTGCGATTCAATACGGTTGGGCAATGCTCTTGAAGGCGGCGCTCAGCAACGCGACATTCTCAGATTGCGGGGCCTTGGCTTGTTCGAGACGCGACAACTCCACGCTGGTCGCAACCACGATGCTGACCCGCGCAAAACGGCGCGCCATGAAGGCATCGAGCGCCTCAGGCAACGTCTTGGCGGCACCGATGCACTGACCCAACACCACTGCGTCTTCGAGCGCCATCCCTCCCCCCATGCCCATGTGCGCAGTGGTGGCGTGCGCCGCATCGCCGATCAGTAGCGTTCGGCCGCGATGCCAGGGATTCGGCAACAAAATCCATTCGAACGGTCGGCAGATGACCTCCGAGTCCGGGGTCAAGCGCCGCCGCAGCTCGACCACCGCGGGCGCGGTAAACGAATCGAGCAGCCGTGCAAACAGTGCGTGTACCTGCTCTTCGGTCTTGCGGACCCACTCACGCTCATCTAGAACCGCGGGCACGTAGATGCCCTGCGGCAAGTGATAGAAACCGACCCGTCCGAGCGGACCGACATACCAGCCCTCACCCGTGAGCGGCGGACCCGGCACGATCCAGCGCATGCTCATTTGCCCGGAATACTCAGGCTTCGGCGCCTCCGGAAAAATCATCTCGCGGGTATGCGAGGAGATGCCATCCGCACCCACCAAAAAATCGAACTGTCGCTGCTCCCCGGTGCTTAACGTCACGGCGCATGCCGCGTCGCCCTCCTCGATCTTCGCGGCGGTCACGCCACGGCGCACTTCGACACCCGAACGTCGCGCGGCGTCATTCAACACCTGCAGCAGCACCGGCCGGTAAACGCCGATCGGTGTCTTGGAACCCGGCCATTCAGGGCGCTTGGGGCCGGCGCTAATCAGCTCGCCTTTGGCGTTCATGATGTGCAGCGCCGTCGTCGCACTGGTGAACGGCGTGCCCGTGGCGTAACACTCATCGTAGACGCCCAACTCATTCAAGGCTTCCGCGGCGCGGCCGGAGATGCCGAGTGATGATCCGAGCGGAGCATCGGCCAACTCCACCACCAGGCAGCTTACGCCGACGCGTGACAGAGCGATGGAAGCGGAGAGACCGGCGATACCACCGCCGACGATTAATGCCGTCGAAACACAAGCCATTGTTGCGCCTTATTATGAATGCTTCCCCACGGCAGGGATGCGAAGAAGCCGCAAAGCCAGCCCCGCTACGATAGCCCTCCTTCGAGGAGGCACACAGAGGACAAATAAGCTCGGGTGATCACATTTCTAGATCATCGGCTCGTCATGCACCCGCGGTATTCTAGCGGCCAATCCGCCGTCCCGCATCGACCACCTGAATCTCACCGGTGGTTTTGAGCGCGCCCGCGGCGAGCCAGAAAATCATTTCCGCCACATCGTGCGGCATTACCAATGAGGCTAAGGCCGCCGCTGTCTCATAGGACTGTTTCGCCATCGCAAAGCGCTCCGGTCCGAGGCCTTGTTGCAGCCACGTAGAGTTGACCATGCCTGGCGCGACGGCGTTCACCCGCACTTGCGGGCCCAAGGCCCTTGCCAACACCTGGGTCAAGGTATTGAGCGCCCCTTTCGAGACGATATAGGCTGTGCTTGAGCCCGCCGCGAGCAGCGAGGCGACCGAAGAGACCATGATGACCCCGGCCCCCGGCTGGCGTTTGAGCATGGGTGCGAACGCGCGCGTCATTTGATAGGCGCCGATCACATTGATGGCAAAGACATGCTGGAAATCCTCGGCGCTCAAGCCATCGAGATCCTTGATGTCCACAAATTTCGTGGTGCCGGCGTTATTGACGAGCGCATCGCAACGACCGAAACGCTGCTCAACTTGAGCCGCCATCGCCAGGCACTGGGCATTGTCCGACACGTCGGCGCACTCGACGACGACCTCCGCGCCGTGCGCGCGGCAGATTCTCGCCACCGCCTCTGCCCGTTCGCGATGACGCGAATAGTTGATGCAGATATCCCAGCCGCGCTGTGCGAATAGCTCGGCGCTTGCCGCGCCGATACCCGAGGAGGAACCGGTGATAGCGCAGACTTTTTTGCTGGTCGGGGTCATCTTCAGGACAAATAACAAGGTGGGGTTCCGAGCAATGGTATTGCTGTCGTGACGAACGGGTAAGACAGCAGATGTTGTGCAGCGATCGCAAAATAGCATCGCAATGTTTGAGAAGCGATCGTTCGATGCCCAATGTTATTCTCGACCGC
The DNA here is from genome assembly GCA_036401515.1 of Steroidobacteraceae bacterium. GTDB lineage: Bacteria > Pseudomonadota > Gammaproteobacteria > Steroidobacterales > Steroidobacteraceae > Bog-1198. Next base: position 61,754 of record DASWUU010000155.1, on the reverse strand, counting down.
TAACACAGGTGCACCCGCGACCGAGTCCAATGCGGGGTGTACGTTCGACGGAAAAGCGATCGGTGCCGGCACGCCCTGGTCGCAAAGGACGATCGAGGAACGCCAAGACGCGCCGAACGACTACGAAGCTCCGGCTAACCAGGCGCCAAATGGCGTGCCGAGCAGATCGCAAGAACATCTGGTGCGCGCCGACATTGGCATCGGGATTCAGCGCCGTGTTCTGCGCCGCGAGATCAAGTTTGTCGGTGTGCGTATGGATCCGATCAATGTCGCCTTTCGCTCGGGCGAGGATCTGGTCCGTACGCGGTCGGGCAACATCTTCAGCGACGCCCATGTAGGCGTCTAGCTGGCCTGCCGATGCTTGCGTCGATGAGACGCCTAGGCAATGATGCGGTCATCTTGCTGCTTGGCTACTCGCAGCAGCAGCGAGCGGAGATAAGTATGCGCGGGATCGGCATTGTGGCGTTGATGCCAGCGCAGTTCTTGATGAAAGGGCTCGAGCGGGATAGGGCATTCGAACTCCCGCAGGTTAGCGAGCGGGCAAAGATCTGTGCAAGCCGTCTTGGAGCGCTCGCCATCATCCCCGTACCTAGAAGTTAGAACCAATACCGCGTAGCCGGGCGCAACCGCAGCAACACGCGGCGCGATGCCCAGTTGCTCCCACCCCTGCTCCAGTTGATTCTTAGTGTCGGGCCTGAGTTGCATTACGCAGTCCGGCAGCTGTTCATAATGAGTTGCGCTGTTCATCATCAGTTCAATAACCTAGATCTGATAATGTCTGCAAGACATTGAAATTGGTGGGACGGCTGGCCAGGGCGAACTTTACATAAGTCCTTGTTCTCAGTGAAAATCGCTCATGTAGCTTAAGTTGATGCCCCTACTCTTACCCGAAACATGATTGGCTTCAGGTGGATGTCGTTGGAGTGTCAGCCTCTCCGACGGGCGCTTTTACCGTTGCGACCTTACTCGCCGCCAAGCACTCAAAATTGCGCTCCAGGCCACTCAAGCACAGCCGAACGGACGGACGCGAGACGTTCAGCCGCCGCGAGAAATTTTTCGACCGCAGGGAATTTTCTATGCTCCCACAGGTATGCCGCGCCGAGATTTTTCATCCTAAGCAATTCCACTGCCCAGAATAAATCCGCCATTGTTACCGAAGTTCCCGTCAGCCACGTAGAGTCACGAGTCTGCAACCTGAGATTCAAGAGGGCACAGGCTTGTGCGGCTTTTGCATAAGCAGCCTGCATCGCCTCATCGGAAAAAAGGCTTCTTGCCGCCTCGCGCTCCTTTGATCGCTTCGCCTGGTAGGCGACTACCAGCGCCCTATCGTCGGCGAATTCCGCTAAGTACTGATCGCAACGCTTCACCTTACTCATCGAAAAATCTGCACCATCGTTAAGTCTAAGTTGCTCAGGCCGTAAATCCGCGGCGGTCGGTCGGCCAAAGACCATCTGGTAATTAGGCAAATTGTCGACGATTTGGAGTTCCTCGTCGACTGCCCTCGCGAGAAATGCCGGACGCAATCGTTGAGGTTCGGGTACAAGCCCATCGAGATAAAGACAGATGAGTTTCGAATCGACGATCACCTGATTCGTCTGCCGATCAATTAGCGTGGGGACCACTGCGGGGTCGCACCCGCCGGAGGTGACTGACGTGCTACCCGTGTGGGTAACCACCAACGGCAGTCCGATTCGGTTACAACCGATCAGCCTTAGGCGAACGTAACTGGGCAGATAGGTTTGTCCGCTGAAAATATTTAACGTGTGAGATGTGTAGAGCAGCCGATGCTGCGCTAGCACGAGGCGAACCTTTTGTGAGCAAATCGAATTGGCGGCATGAAACAAAGAGAAACGCGGTTCTTCCGTGCCATTGGGCGGCCCGACGATTGTTCCGGGAGCACCGAGCGCAGTACAAAGTTCTGCCGTCAAAGTCTCAACGGTTGCTAACATGTGAATGCTCTCCACCAAAATGCGGTCCGCGTTTATACAATCCTTGTCGCCAAGCTATTCGAGGCAGGTCGGATCATCACCTTGTAGCCAGCGCATGCCACGCGCCATTAAGGCCTCGATCTCGGGTCCACGCGTGCCGGGCAATTTATCTTTAACTTTTAGACCCAGCCGAGTCTGCAAATAAGCAAGATGACGATATCCTTCTGGATAGGCGGCCAGAAGGTCTGGATCGAGTCTGAGTGTGATCGCCGGCTCAACCACTGTCATTCGGTCCATTTCGTAGATCGGTTGACGCAGCATCAATTCAAATTTTCCATCGCTTTTCTGTAACGCGTCCCAGAGCCGGCCGCCACAATTCACGGCCACGAAGACGCCGTCGACCACTGCCCGCTGTGTGATTTCCATCCGACTGATCGATACCGCTCGCGGACCAATGACATCGACGCTAGCACCTTCCATGGTATACTGCCCAGTTCTCGATGAGTTGGCGAATCAGGATTACGTCGTGCATGGGCCTCCCGGAGTTGTCAGTTGTGACGTGCAACATAAGGCATCGAGAAGCAGTTGGGATGATGTCGAGATGGCGGTATCGATGCTCGAAAGGCATCACTTAAGTTCTGCGGCTGATGCCATTCCGGCATCGTGCAGTTGCTTTCGGCATCCACTGCAGGGGCACCGATGCGGATAATCGGGACATCGAATCCGCGGAGAGCGTAAATGGCAGTCCTGGGACCGTATGGCGTCACCCTAGAGGTGCCCGACATTGAGCCGGGGGTCCAATATTACTCGGCGGCCGGCCTACAGGCGAAGGTCGATGGCAATCTAGCTCGGTTAAGCTGCGATGCCGGTACGCACGAATGCATCACTCTGTTAGGGGGCGCAGCACGCAAGCGCCTGCATCATTTAACGTTGCGTGCAGATCCTGAGCTTTTCAACGAGGTTAGGCGCGCAGTACCAGCCCAGGGTGGCCAGTTAATCGCTGCACCCAAAGGATTCTCCGCCGATGGTGTCTGGCTGGAGGATCCGCACGGCTTGCGTGTTCACTTGGTAGATGCGCTGCGTGAGAACGAACCGACGTGCCCTGAGCCGTTCTCGATAAACGGTCCTGGCCGGGTCGTTCGCGAAAACCGATCCGCCATGTTGGGCAAAGCAAAGACAGCCGATGTCAGGCCGGTACGCCTTGGACACGTTTTGCTTTTTTCTCCGGATGTCTCCCGCAGCGTGCGGTTCTTCAGCGACGCGCTCGGCATGGGGCTTGCCGATCGTGCGCAGGACGTGATCGCTTTCATGTGCGCGCGACATGGAAGTGACCATCATGTGGTGGCTTTTGCAAAATCTCCGGGCATCGGTTTTCATCACGCCAGCTTTCTGGTGCCAACACCGGATGATGTGGGCCGCGGTGGCCGCCGCCTTTCGCAGTTGGCCAAACGCGGGCATTGGGGTTTCGGCCGCCACACCATCGGCTCGAATTTCTTCCATTACATCCAGGATCCCTGGGGAAGCTGGTTCGAATACTACTCTGACATCGACTACATCGCGGACTACGCGACATGGTCTCCTACCAACTACGGCATGGAAGACTCGCTCGACAATTGGGGACCTGATCTTCCGCAGGACTTCGTTCACAACTATGAGGTAGATGTGAACCCCTACAGAACGGCCGAGCAAATCGCGTAAGGTTTGGTTTGCCTATTTACGTCGGCCCAACTTGCGATCCTTTGCTTGGGTGAGGGCGCGTAAAGGTGCTGCCTCGGGCGGTTTGGCCCGACGTAACAAGTCGCACAAGTACTCTGCCGCGGGCGTCAGGGGCAGACGTGTGCGCTTCACGATGTGCATGGCCGCAGCGGTGAGCAACTCCTCCACCTCGATGACTTGCAACAGCTCGTTTGACCAAGGCGAGTCGCGCCACTGCTGCGGCATCATCGCCAAAAGGTCCGAATGCGCAGCTGCCATGATCATCGTGAGCGCAGAGTGTGCCTGCATGCGCACCTTCGGGGCGGCCAGCCCGTGATGCTCAAATAGCGGGCCGAGTTCTGCACTCCTTTGCGTGGTTACCGACGTGGTAATCCAGTTGGCGTCCACGAGTTCACGTAACGAACGCGCGCCGGATAGCGCATGTCCTTTGCGCGCCAACACGACACGCTTGTTGTCGAACAGCTTTTCGGCTGCCAGATCCTTCGGTAACGGCGTCTCCGGCAAAGGTCCTACGTAGAAGTCCAGCTTGCCCGTGATCAAGGCGATTTCGATATTGGGGTAAAGCGACTCTTCGATGTCGAGCAGTACGTCCGGATAGCGCGTACGAAACGTTTGCAGCGAGCGAGGCAGGAGCGCAATGTGCGAAACCGTGGACAGACCTACGGTCACCCTACCGGTGGTTTGACCGCGCAGCTGATCGATTTCTTCGCGAGCGCGCCGCAGCTCATCTTGAACGGTGCGGGCGCGTAGCACGAAGCGCTCCCCCATTGGGGTCAACACCATTCCCTTCGCCTGCCGCTCGAACAGCGGCACGCCGAGTTCACGTTCGATTTCGCGGATACTGCGGGTGATGGCCGGTTGAGCCAGGCCTAAATGACGAGCCGCTCCGCGAAGACTGCCGCGCTCGCCAACGGTGACCACGTCCCGTAGTTGAGTCAGTTTCATGGTGATGCCTATTTGTTATCGGATAGGCCATTTTGCCACCAAATTTAGAATTTTGGGAACCTGCCGCCACTTATGGGTCGGGCGGACCTTAAATGCCCTCTGCGCAATAGCGCACGCCGAGGCGGCTGCGAGAAAGGCGGCCGGCGAACTACCTTCATCAGCTGAGGTCAAACTCAAAGCAACCAGGGTGCTTCTGCGTCTGCGTTGATCCGGTAGCGTTCGATGGCGTGCGTAACGACCGACCTTTCCAGTCTGCCAAGCTCCGCCAGTGATAACAGGGCCGCCACTACAATTTGATATCGGTCGACCTCGAAGAATCGCCGCAATTCGGTGCGGGTGTCGCTTCGGCCAAAACCATCGGTTCCGAGCACCATACAGCGGGCGGATAGGTACGGGACGATCATTTGGGCATAGGCGCGCACATAGTCGCTTGCCGCAATAATCGGCACGTCGCCAGCAAGATTCAGCTCAAGATGGCTTTGGCGCCGCGGCGCTTCAGGATGCAATCGGTTCAGACGTTCGATCTCGCGCGCGTTGCGGGCGAGTTCGCTGAAACTCGTCGCGCTGAAGACCTCCGCCGCGACACCGAAATCGGTCTGCAACAGCTCGGCCGCCTCGATCACCTCGCGCAGGATTGCGCCGGAGCCCACCAGTCTGACCTGTGCGTCCCGCGTCGCCGCCTGAAATCGATACAGTCCCTTGATGATGTCTGCAGCAACGCCAGGCTGCATCGAGGGCTGTGCATAGTTCTCGTTCATCGCGGTGACGTAGTAGAACTCGTCCACTTGCTCTTCAAGCATGCGTCGCATGCCATGATCGACGATCACCGCCAACTCAAAGGCGAAGGCGGGATCGAAAGCACGACAATTGGGAATGGTCGCTGCGATAAGATGACTGGTACCGTCTTGGTGCTGCAATCCTTCGCCGCCCAGGGTAGTGCGTCCAGCAGTGGCGCCGATCAAGAAGCCGCGAGCTCTCTGATCGGCAGCGGCCCAAATCAAATCGCCGACCCGCTGGAAGCCAAACATAGAGTAGTAGATGTAAAACGGCAGCATGGCGATGCCATGCACGCTGTAGGAAGTGGCCGCGGAGATCCACGTCGACAGCGCGCCTGCCTCGGTTATCCCCTCCTCCATGAGTTGGCCCTGCCGTGACTCGCGATACGCAAGCAACGAACTGGAGTCCTCAGGCTCGTACAGCTGACCGCTCGGTGAATAAATACCGATCTGACGGAACAGGCTTGCCATGCCGAATGTGCGCGCCTCGTCGGCCACGATCGGTACGACTCGCGGCCCGAGGGTCTTGTCCCGTAGGAGCGCGCTCAGCATTCGCACGAACGCCATCGTGGTGGACATTTCCTTTTGCTCCGCCGCAAGTGCAAATGTCGCGTAGCTGCCGATAGGTGGCACCGCCACGGCGGGCGCCGCGCTGATGCGGACAGGCAGATAGCCGCCGAGCAAGGCGCGCCGCTCCTTCAAATAGCGCATCTCCTCGCTATCATCCGCCGGTTTGAGGAAGCGCATATGTACCAAATCTTCATCGCTCAGCGAAAGATTGAAACGGTCCCGAAAGGCCTGCAGCGCACGGACATCAAGCTTTTTGTCTTGATGGGCGGTCATGCGTGATTCGCCTGCGCGACCCATTCCGTAGCCCTTTTTGGTCTTCGCGAGAATCACGGTGGGACGATTACGATGTGCGCGCGCGGCGCTGAAGGCCGCATACAATTTGCGAAAGTCATGGCCGCCGCGCTTGAGCGCATCGATCTCCTGGTAGGACATGTGCGCGACCAGCCCGCGCAGATCGGGGTCGAGAGCAAAGAAATGACTCTGGTTGTACGCGCCATCATTCGCGCCCAGCGTCTGGTACTGTCCATCCACGGTATGCGCAAATTGTTTCAGCAGTGCGCCGTGCCGATCGCGCGCGAACAAAGGGTCCCAGTCCGATCCCCACAAAACTTTGATGACATTCCACCCTGCACCGGTGAACAACGCTTCGAGCTCTTGAACGATCTGGCCATTGCCGCGCACCGGACCATCGAGCCGCTGAAGATTGCAGTTGACGATGAAGGTCAAATTGTCGAGCTTTTCGCGAGCCGCCAGCGTCAAGGCGCTAATGGACTCGGGCTCGTCCATTTCGCCGTCGCCAAACACACCCCACACATGACGTGCAGAAGGTGCGGCCACCTCACGGTGCTGCAAGTAGCGCATGAAGCGCGCTTGTTGGATGGACATGAGGGGCCCGAGCCCCATGGAGCCGGTGGGAAATTGCCAGAAGTCCGGCATTAGCCAAGGATGAGGATAGGAGCAAAGGCCCCCACCGCTCACTTCTTGCCGGTAGTTCGCCAATCTCTCCTCTGGCAGCCGCCCTTCAAGGTAGGCGCGTGCATATACGCCCGGCGCCGAATGCGCCTGAAAGAACACCAGATCGCCGCGCGACTCGTCGCTGGCTCCGCGAAAGAAATGATTGAATCCGACTTCGAAGATCTCAGCCGCCGAAGCATAGCTGGCGACATGACCGCCGAGATCGCCGTAGGCGCGGTTGGCGCGCATGACCATCGCCAGCGCATTCCAGCGGATGACGGCGGTAAGGCGCTCTTCGAGCGCCACATTTCCAGGATGCGCGGCCTGCCGCGCGAGCGGGATCGTATTGTGGTAGGCAGAGTACGGCTGAGCGAGTCCCGCTACGCCGAGCTGCAGGGCGTGGTCGGTGACCTGCTTGATGAGAAATGCGGCGCGTTTCGTGCCGACGTGCTGCACTACACTTTCAATCGCGGCCTTCCACTCCTCAGTCTCTTCGGCGTCGCTGTCCTCGAGCGATTCGAATGGTTGCGGCTCTGCAAACGGATCGTGATCAGGTACCGGTTCTTGCATCAACTTCATTTGCTCAAGCGAGACTGGCGACTTCCGGTACCGAATGCCGGCGCGATAGCCCACAGGCGACGGCGAGTACCTCATTGGCAGGCCAGGCATCGCCGCGCCATGCCACATGCTGATCCGGCCGGATCAGCGCGCGTTTGGCTTGATACAGCTCCCGTAGCGCAGGGTCTGGTAGGCGAAGGACATCCATCGGCACTCCTGCAGCGCGCGCCTCACTGACCGCGACGTCCAAGTCCCGCGCATCGACATCATCGAGCGCCAGCAGCGTAAAACCTAAGCCGAAGAGATCGTACAAGGACTTGTCGTCCGAGAGCCACCGATGTGGTGCGAGGCAGCCAGGCTCCGCCGTCGGCACATAGTCGAGCGAGCGGCACCAGCCGCTCGGCCGGCCGTCGCTCACCACAATGGGCGAACCTTTGTAGCTGTAGCCAAGCATGACCCCGAGCGCGAAGAACTCTCGGTGTTTGGTACGCTTCACCAGCTCGGCGACTTCGCGACGCACCTCATCCCCCCTAGGCGTGAGTTCCTCGATGCCCTCGCGCGCCAGCTGTCCCGGCAGCTGCGAATGATTGGCATCGGATTCCTCCAGAACGACTTCATGCGCCGCACGCCGCTCGACTTCGTAACTGTCGAGCAAGATCTCGCCGCCCCAACCCTGCAACACCGCCGCCAGTTTCCAGCCGATGTCGACGCCGTCTGAGATGCCCATGTTCATGCCAAATCCGCCGAACGGCGGATGCAGATGACAGGCATCGCCCACCAGGAATGCGCGCCCTTTGCGGTAGCGGTTAGCGAGCAGTTTATTCGCCACCCATTCATCGGAGCTCAATATCTGATAAGGCAGATCGATGCCGGTAGCTGTGCGGATTCGCTCCACCGTCTGCTCTGGCGTAAATGTCACGCCGGGGCCCAGCTGCATGGGCATGAAGAACCAGACATCGTCGCTGTCCATCGGACCGATTAGACTTGGAACCTCCGAGTTGCACTGCCAATACATGATGCCGGGTCCGTGCCGGTGCGCCCCGGCAAGGCCCGGCGCCTTGAAAATCGTGTTATAGTTGCGAGACAGGCCATAGGTGCCGACCATTTTTGCGCCAATGGATTCTCGCACCGCGCTGCGGCTGCCATCAGCGCCTACCAGATATTCCGCATCGAGGCGCTGTTCACTGCCGCTGGCACAGTCGCGCACGTGCACGTGCACTCCGCGCTCATCCTGTTCGCAAGATAGGTACTCTTTTCCGAACTGAATGTCGACACAGGGTAATGTCTTAGCGTGGTCCCGCAAAACCGCTTCGAGCTTGTACTGCGGAATCCACTGACTGTGTTCCGAGTAGCGCTCATCGCGCTTTGGAGAGCAATACAGTGATCCCTCGAAGCGCGTAATTTCAGGACCGGCCAGTCGTGTAACAAACACGACATTGGGCGGATATTCGATACCGAAGGGCGCGGCCTCTGCCAGCCGCTGCGCGATTCCCCACCGCCGCAGATGTTCACGCGTTCGCGTATGCGTAGTCTTGGCGCGCGGCGCGTTCCCGGCGCGATTGTTGCGCTCAATTACTACACAAGAGATGGATCTTTGTCCCAACTCAATCGCAGTCGCGATGCCCACGGGGCCCGCGCCGACGATGACCACTCTTGGCTTAATGTTTGGAACCGCGGACATCACCCTTCCCTTTTACCGAGAATGTGAAGAAGTCTAAGCGTGGGCCGAACAACGACAGAGATGGCAAAAGGCACTGAGCGATGTGTTGCAGGTATCAGCGCGCGTCGAGCGCGCTCATGACAGATTCAGCGGGATTCTGCGGCTGGAGGCGATGTGCTAAGTGGGGACCGCGATGCCGCTACTCGGGGCGCGCCTTCCACTCGAGTGTGAAACTCTTTCAACTGGTAGCCGCCGAGGCGGCGAATGCAAAGCAAAGCGAGCGTTATACAAGCTACCGCGCCGATTCCCATTAGCGCTGCCGCATAATGCGATAACTGCGGAATGGGGACTCTAGCCGCCAACAGCGCGCCCCCACCCAATGGCGCCACGATTGCGCCGATGCGACCCGCCGCCTGGCACCAGCCGGCTCCCGTGGAACGAACGGGAGTGGGATAAATCATCCCCTGCACAGCGGTGATGCCCATTTGGAGGCCCACAACACAGAAGCCGGCGCCTGCGAACACCAGGGTCTGCTCAGACGATGACAGCCCGCCCAGGGTCAAAATGCCAACGAGCGGCGTACCCAATACAAACAGGATGACCAGCGGTAAGGTGCCGACTCGATCGATCGTGAACATCAGGCAGAGGCCGCCGATCATTCCTCCGAATGAAAACCACGAGTTGATCGCGCCGGCTTGTTGAGTGCTTGAGCCAGTGGCCTGCAAAAGCGTGGGCAGCCAGGTGAGCGAAAAGAAATTGGCGACCTGATTGGTCGCCTGCGCGATCCACAACAACGGAGTGATCACCAATAAACCACCCTCGAACAATTGCTTGGGCGATCCGCGGACAGACGGTGCGCTCACGGTAGGCACGATGAGCTGCGTGTTGTCGTCGATGTCCATGTCGGGGCGTAGGTCCGAGGCGAGGCGCCTCACTTGTGCATCCTTGTCGCCGCGCTCGGCGAGATATTTGATGGACTCGGGCACCGCAAAATGCACGATCACGATCAGCAGAAGCGGGGACACCCCGCCCACCACCATTAGCACTTGCCAGCCGAATTCGGGTACAAATGCGGCAGCGACGCGGCCGGCGAGCGCGATGCCTAGGGCCACCCCGAAGGTGACCAGCACGAGACAGCGGCCGCGTAACCTTCGTGGCGCGAACTCCGATACCAGCGCCACAATGTTCGGGATGACCCCGCCCAAGCCGATGCCGGTCAGAAAGCGCAACGCGGTGATCTGCGTAAGCGTCATGGCAAAACCCGTGAGCAGCGACATGAGGCCAAAGAAGGCCAGCCCGGAAAGTATCGCAACCTTTCGACCGTAGCGATCGCCCGCGAAACTCAAGAGTGGCGCGCCCAAAAGCAAACCGACTGTGCCCGCGGTCAATGCCGGCGTAAGCGCCTCGCGTTTGATGTGCCAATGCTTCAGCAGCTCAGGGACCACGTAACCAATACTGGCCAGATCGAAGCCATCGCTGATCAGCACGAGCATAGCGACGAGCACTAACAAGCTCAGACGCAGGCCAATCTTCTGACCGTCGATGAGATCGGTCAGCGTGACTTCTCGGGCTTCAGTTTTTTTCGGCACGCGGCTCTAGACTGTTGCGCGAGTCAGAAGGGGTAGCGACTTGCGCCGCTGTTCAATGTCGTCAGCCGCACTTCCGTGAAGTCTTCGACCGCGTAGAGGCCGGAGCGTCCCCAGCCACTGTCCTTCACGCCTCCATTGGGCAAGGACGGCTCGCTCGCCATGGTCGAGGCGTTAATGTGGATAATGCCGACGTCGAACTGCTGCGCAAGCGCCAGTCCTTTGTCTTGATCCCCCGTCATGATGGCGGCACTTAAGCCATATGGGGTGTCCTGCGCTCGCCGCAGCGCTTCCTCGGCACTGTCGACCGCTTCGATGATCAGCACAGGGCCGAATGTCTCTTCGCTGCCGGTGGTACAAATCGCTTCCTTCGGCACGTGCGTAAGTATAGTGGGCGCATAGATCCTCCCCTGCGAGGTGCCGCCGATCACCAGCTTGGCGCCGCGATCCAGAGCATCTTTCACGCGTTCCTGACATTGCTGTAACGCTTTTTCCGAGATGAGCGGGCCGATGACGCTGGACGGATCGGTCGGATTGCCGGACTTGATGCCGCGCACCTTGAGCGCAAGCTTTTCGACAAATTCATCGTGCACCTGCCGCTCGACATAAACCTTGCGGGTATTCATGCAGATCTGACCCTGATGAAAGAAGGCGCCGAATGCAGTGGCGTTGACTGCCTCGGCGATATTGGCGTCTCGAAGCACCAGCATTGGATTGAAGCCGCCGAGTTCGAATACGGTGCGCTTCAATGCCTGCCCGGCCTTCGCGCCCAGCATGCGCGCCGTGGCCGCGGAGCCCGTGAAGTTGATACACCGCACGGCTCGGCTTTCAAAGAACACATCTGCAATCGCGCCTGCTTCTCCCGGCGCGTGGGTCACCACGTTAATCGTTCCGGCTGGAAAGCCGGCTTCCTCGAGGATCTCCGCGTGCAGAAGGCCTGCGGAAATGGGCGCAAGTTCCGAGGGCTTGATCACGACGGTGTTGCCGAAAGCCATGGGCAAGGCGATGGTGCGCCACGCCAGACTGAACGCGCCGTTCCATGGTGTGAAGCCGGCCACGACGCCGAGTGGTTTGCGAACTGCCAGAGCGATGCGGCCTGGTGTATCGCTAGGCAGATAGTCGCCGGCCGGCAGGTATCCCCAGCTGGCGGCCTGTCGCATCAGATTCGACGACCATCGCACCTGGAACGTCGCGAAGGCATGACACGAGCCGCTCTCTACGGCCATGGTGTGCACAATCTGCGGCAAGCGCCGGTCAATGATGTCAGCCGCCTTCAGAAATAATCGCTGCCGCTCAGTGGGCGGCAGGGCCGCCCAGGCGGGAAATGCCTGGGTCGCGGCGGCTACGGCCGACTCGGATTCGGCACGGCCACCCGCAGCTACTTGGAATAGCAACTCGTCATCGAACGGGTTGTAGTCGGGGAAGGTGCGGCCGCCGGCCGCGGACCATTTGCCGTTGATAAAATGCGTAGTTTTCAGCGGTGTATTGAGCGGCGGGACCGCCGTCGACTGCGTCATGAGAAGAGTCCCCTTGTCGATGTAAAGCTGGCAGATGGCGCAGGAAGCGGCCAGATGCGAAGTTTATCGTGGCGATACCGGAAGCGCATCGCGGCTCACGCCAGCAGTTCAACCGCCATCTGCCGATACTCCACTGCCGAGGGCACGTAAGGACTGGTGCGATTGAACGGGCTCACGATCAGTCTGTCCGTTAATGCTTGCACCTCGCCGTGGTAGCCTGCGTGTTTGAGGGAGTGCGGCAGGCCGACTGCGGCAGTTAGCTTTCGCAACATAATCGCCACTTCGGCCGAATCCCGAGCGCCGAGCGCGGCAGCCAAGCGCGCCGCCTTGTGCGGAAGATGAGGAGTCACCAACGAGACCGCCGCTGGCAACGCCACCGCGATGAGTGTGCCGTGGTGCAATTCTTGGTCGCTGCAGGCGAGTGCAACGGCGTGCGCAGGACCCAATCCTTTGTTGATGGCAATTCCACCCGCATAGGCAGCGGCCATGAGGGAGGTGCGTGCGGCATCTCCGTCGCTCGCCAAGGCGGCATGCAGGCTATCGAACACGCGCGCGATGCCATCCAAGGCCAGCGCATCGATGAAAGAATTTTCCGGTTCGGCGAAGAACCCTTCGATACAATGCGACAGCGCATCGATGCCGGTAGCCGCGATGAGTCGGCGGGGCAAAGTTCGCGCCAGGTCAGGATCACACAGGGCAACCTTCGGCACCAGAAGGTGGCTGCGGGTGCCGAGGGCGGTGCCCCCAATTTCGATATGCAAGGCGGCGACCGGTGAGCTTTCACTACCTGTTCCGAGCGTGGTGGGAATGGCAACCAATGGCGCTAACTGCACGATGAGTTCCGGCTTCCCGACCAGCGATCGCGCCTCGACGCGAAGATGCGCAAGCGCCGCAACAAACTTGGCGCTGTCGAGCACCGAGCCGCCGCCCAGAGCCACAACACCGTCCGCATCGTTCGTTCGATAATACTGAAGCGCAGCATCGGCACCGCCCGTGGTGGGATTCTCGGGCACGTCGAGAAAGGTGCTGGTATGCGCGGGCATCGCCGCCAACACTTTGTCAACTATTCCGGCGCGCTTTAGACCCCGGTCGCTGATCAACAACGGCCTGTGCACCCCAAGTTCCAACAGTTCCGCCGTCAGTTGTGACAGCGAACCGGTACCGAATACGAGGCGGGGTAGGCTCAGCGCAGCGATCATCTCGATTGCTCCTCGACGGGACAAAAGGCCCGGAAGCCGACAGCATAATTCGTCCGTCTCGAGGGGATAGAACCCAAAGCGTTACGGCGATGCCTGAGTTGCATCGCCTGAGAAGAGCGGCGATGTGATTGCTGTATCGCCGAAAGCCAGACGCCCTCCCTCTCCCCCATGTTTAAGTTGGAATTCTGAACAGACGCTCGGCATTTTCATGGGCGACCTTTTTCAGGACGTCTGCGGTCAAGGGCGCAGAGCGGATGAAGGCGGTTGCTTCGGCGCTCTGTTCATACGGGTAGTCAACGGCGAACATAATGCGCTCCGCGCCGAGTCGCGATAGAACGAACTCGAGCGGCGGATGTGTGTTCATTCCACTGGTACTGACCCAGAAATTGGAACGGAAGTACTCGCTCGGCTGACGCTTAAGGCGTTTCATACCGAGCGGCTCGAGACCGCCGCGGCGCAGAATATTTGCGTAGCGGTTATCGAGGCGGTCTAGCCAGAATGGCAATCCCTCACCAAGATGCCCAAGCACGATTTTAAGGCTTGGAAACTGATCGAAAACTCCAGCCAAAATCATTCTGACCGCATGGAGTGAACACTCCGCGGCAAACCCCCACAGCGCTCCCATCATTCCGTAGCGCGCATAGGGCTCAATCATCGCATCGGCTGGGAAATTTGGGTGCAGATATATCGGAGCGTCGTGTTCCACCGCAGCGGCCAGTATCGGCGCGAACTTCTCATCGTCCAGGAACTCCCCCTGGGTGTGCGAGTTGACGATAACCCCGCTCAATTTAAGGTCCTGCATGATGCGGCCAATTTCCCGGGCGGCTCGCTCTGGTGATTGCGGCGCAATAGCTCCGAGCCCGGCGAAACGTTTTGGATGAGCCCTGATGGCGGCCGCCAGACAATCGTTCACACGCACCGCCATCTCACTGCCCAATGCAGCGTCGAACGCTTGCACGCCCGGCGCCGTAAAGGACAAGACTTGCATGTCCACCCCATGCTCATCCATGTCTTTCAGCCGATACTCGAGGTCCGTCAATTGACGTACCAAAGGACCGCGGTAGTACATCTTGAGGTAGCGCGTGGCCGGCGAGTCGATGCGTTCCGCCAGCTTCAAGTATTCGTCGAAGTATTCCTGGGTTGCGAATGCTTCTTCCACGGCGATCAAGCGCATGCCAATTCGAGCTCCTCAGCAAAGATTGCAGATTGCGGATGACTGGTAGGATATCCGCTCGACGGTCCTAGAACCAACACACCGATAACGCCCGACTGGGGTCGTACGAACTTGCAGTTAGTCGGCGTTCACGACGCAGCAGATCATGAAACTCTGCGAACGATTACTGGACCAACGAGCCTCGGAACGGCGATATCGGCTCATCCCTACTGCGCAAAAGCATTCCCAATTCCGGTTCGCCAGCGCGAAGGCGCGTGAGCCATTCATCGGGGTTGTACTCCACTCCCAGCGAATTTGCGGCGTAATTGGGGCCATACATATAAGCATTGGCTTTTTCGTTGGTTGGAAAGCTATCGACTTGAAATTCCATCTGATTGCCGTCGGGATCGGCGTAGTAGAGTGATACGGTGACGCCATGGTGAATAGCCCAGTAAGGCTCGATCCCGAGAGCTTTCAAGTGCGCATAGTTCTCGAGCAAATCGCGCAAGGTTTGGTAGGTGTATGCCACGTGATCAACACCGATCTTGCCACGCCGTTCCGTCGGCGCGCCTCCCGGGTCCAACACCCCAAGATTGACCAAGGCGACGCGGTGGTGTTCATCATCGTAGGTGACAAAGGCCAGCATTTCGTTCTTGAATTGCTCCTTGGCATCGAACACCGTTTTGTACCAGTGCACCATCTGCTCAAAACGTCGCGTGCGATAGACGACATGCGCGAATTTGATCGGTTTGACGTGCGGCATGAAGTTGCTTCTCCCCTTTCTATCTCAGTAGGATAAGGCCGCGTCCCCAGTCCGCCACGATGGTGAAAGCATTCGCGCGATGCTCATTGAGCATCACTCTGCTGCTGGCATTCTGGGGGTCGAGCCGATCCTACTTCGGTGTCGGATTACTGGAAAAGCCGTCTGTTCGGTAAATTCCGGATCCGCCAGACTGCTGCTTTTGTCCACCCAGTCTCCCGTAGGAGAAAAAGATTCATGCGATTTTTGAGATACGAGCAAGCCAGTAGAATTTACTTGGGCGCACTGAAGGGTGAAAGCATCGTACCCCTAGATGCCTTGAACCGTGAATTCCCGACCATTCAAGCCGTCGTGTCTGGGGGCGCTCCCGCGCTGGAGCGGTTGGCGGCGCACATCTCAACGACCCAAGCCAGCATTCCACTCGCTTCGGTCCGGCTGCTTGCACCCATCGAGCGACCAGGTAAGTACCTCGCCATCGGCATGAATTATCGCAAGCACCTCGAGGAAGCGGTGGGTCTCGGCGTACCGGCCCCGAAGCAGCAGCTGTGATTCAACAAAGCAGACTTCTTGCATCTCGGGCCCCTTCGACCCGATTGGGCCCGGTGTCACCGAGAAGCTCGATTACGAGGTCGAGCTCGGCGGCATGATTGGCGCGCCTGCGAAACACGTCCAAGAAGCCGACGCTAGCAGCCATGTATTCGGCTACTTCGTGGCGAACGATGTCTACCGCCCGTGACTGGCAGTTCCA
This sequence comes from Steroidobacteraceae bacterium, assembly GCA_036401515.1. GTDB lineage: Bacteria > Pseudomonadota > Gammaproteobacteria > Steroidobacterales > Steroidobacteraceae > Bog-1198. Next base: position 45,684 of record DASWUU010000155.1, on the reverse strand, counting down.
TTCACCGACGTTCACAGTGGGCAAATCATTCGATACTCACGGACCCAGGGCCCATGGATTGTGACTGCGGACGAAGTGCCCAACCCGCATGATCTCGCACTGCGCTGCCTGGTAAACGGCGTCAAGCGCCAAGAAAGCACTACGGCCGAATTGATCTACAACATCTGGCAACAAACCAGCTACCTATCAACCGCATTCACTCTTGAAACAGGGGATCTTATCGCTACCGGTACACCGGATGGCGCTAGGATTGGCATGAAGCCTCCTCAATTTCCAAAAAAAGGCGATGTAGTCCGTTGCGAAATTGAGGGCATCGGAGTCATTGAAAACGTGGTGGCTTAAGAGTCGGCCTTCAATCCCTTCAGACCACCGCGACTGCACGACTCGCATCAGCTTCGCGCATGAAAGCGACAAGAGTCGCATTGAATTCTTCTGAGATATTTTGCGGAAAGTGATGCGGAGACTGGATGACGACGCGGCGACCGCCTCCCAACGCCGCCACGGCATCGCTGGTCGCTTCGAACGCCGGGCTCCAGCCGCCGGTCACGACCATCAGCGGAATGTTGGCGTCGCGGATAAGAATTAATTCGCGCTGAATGTCAGCCTTCGCAGGTACCTTAAGCTTCCTCAGGCTACGCCCTACCGCGGTCAGCTCGGCATGGTCCGATTCGCCCCGGATTTCGTCGGGTATACCCAGCAGCCGAGAGATCTTGCGCGCGCGCGACGCGTCCGACAGCGAGAAGATTTGCATCGAGATCATGCTCAAGATCACGCGGCGTACATGCGGACTTTTTATCGCGAGCGGCAGCATCGCCGGCTCGATCACGGTCAGTGAGCGTACTGCCTCGGGCCTGCGCGCCGCGGCCGCGAGCGCCACTGTGCCGCCGAATGAATGGCCGACGAGATGGGCACCGTCTCCGAGCAATTGTGCAACCCACACCGCATCGGCCTCAGCATCATCAGGGCGCCCGGGTGACGGGCTGCGGCCATGGCCGGGTCGGTCGGGAACAATCAACTGCCAACCTTGTACGCCAAGATGCGCTTGGCGCGCGAAGTGCCTAGCACCTCCGACCTTGCTGCCCTGGGCACTGCCATGAACCAAAACGACGCGCGGACCGGTATCGCCCCAGCGGGTAAAGTAAATGTTGTCGAGACTCATCACTACTCCCCCTTCAATCTGCAGTACAGGCTCTGCGCAAGGCGACGTATGGTTGGAGTGTACAGGTAGCCTATATTTTGGGGGCGATGTGTTCTGAGCATCGCACGCGCAATGATGCTATCTCCTCGCCGCCAACACCTGGTGATACTTTTTCGTAGTTGGCTCGGCGATTAAAAAAATGGGGGTCGGCTTGGTGATGACATCGATGCCGCGGATCATGCTGGCAGCTTCGCTGACGATCATGTCCGCGTTGACGGCACTAGCCGAGCCTGCGGCGCTCGACCGCCGAGCGCTGGTAACCGCAAGGCTACATTGTGGGTGCGGACCGGAATGCTGATGGCGCTCTGGTTTTCGAGAATATTCCTTACACGGCGCCGCCGCTCGCAAAAACCCCAATGGTCCGGGTCTTCCTCATTGGCATCGCATGCCAATCCACAGGAAAGGAAATTTTGCTTGCTGGCACGATTCATAAAGAACGGCGTTCCACCAGCGAACTGGCGAGCCGAATAAAAGACACTTGGGAGAGAAATCCATGTTTACGCGACTTCACTTAATCCCCATCGCCGCCTCACTCGCGCTTTTTATGGCAACGGGGTTCGCGCAGACGGTGCCCAACGCCCAGACGAGCGCGACCACGAATGGCGGGAATCAGCTCGAAGAGATCATTGTAACAGCCCAGCGTAAGTCCGAAAGTGCGCAGCACGCCGCGATACCGCTGTCGATCGTTGATGGCGCTGCTCTGACGAACGCCGGGGTTACCCAGGCGGATCGCCTAAACCAACTCGTACCCGCACTGTCGATCGAGCCCAGCAGCACCGGCAATTTGATTTTTATCCGTGGGGTCGGCAATTTCACCTTGGTCGCAACAAGCGATCCTGCAGTCGCATTTAACTACGACGGTGTCTATGTCGGCAGACCCACCTCCACCACCGGCGTGTTCTATGATCTCGATCGCATCGAGGTGCTCAAAGGCCCCCAAGGCATTTTGTACGGCCGCAACGCGACGGGCGGTGCGATCAACGTGCTGCCCGCCCAGCCAAAGCTGGGGGAAGCGTCCGGCTACGCCACATTAACCTACGGAAACTACAACACTATTAACGCGGAAGGCGCGATCAACGTTCCTGTAGGAGACAAGATTGCCCTGCGGGCGTCCGCCACGACGGCAAATCATGATGCATACTTCAGAGACGGGACCGATGACCAAAAAACCTGGGCAGTGCGTCTGCAAGCGAAGGCGGAATTCACGCCCGATCTGACGGTACGTGTGGCCGGTGATTACTCTCACGACGGCGGCGTCGGTAACAGCGTCAACTACGACGGACGCTATGCATTTAACCCGCGGGTCCCGCGCTCAGCGACTCCCGTGCCAGGCACCAACTATTACACCTTCCTGCCATCGGGACTTCCCAACGATGGTGGAGTTTTCGGCGCTGCGTCTCAAGCCTATCGTCAAGCGACACCGTTTGGACCCTACGGAAGCACGCTGAATGCTCTTGCGCCATATCCCTATCAGGACAACAGCTTCTATGGCTTCAACGCCGATATCGAGCAAAATTCCGCTGCCGGCACGGTGACTGTCATTCCCGCATTCCGGCACGCTGAATTGAACTATCTCGCGCCCGCAGCTGCGTTCGCCTATCAGGACCTTGAGACCGACGATCAGACCAGCCTCGAAGCCCGCTTCGCTGCAACTCGCGTGGGCATCTTCGATTTCACCGTCGGCGGATTCTTCTACAATGAAACGATTCATGAGCGCGTATCGCTGTCCCTCTCCAACCTGGGCAACTACATCGATCAGGATTTGGGCACGAAGTCCTATGCGGGCTTTGGCCGCTTGGTCGCGAACCTGACTGACCGGTTTCGACTCGTGGGCGGTCTGCGCTATACGAAGGACGACAAGAGCTTCAACTATTCTGCAATCACTGCTATCGTGGACTGTCTCGCGGTAAACGCGTTCGGCGCACCCAATTGTCCGACGGCGCCGTACGTACCGCTGTTCAACCAATCGGCACAGCTAGGCTTTCCCTTTCCTGCTGCCGGCGCGCCTCCGATCCCAGTCTTTACATCGCCAGGTCCTCCGAACTATCTCATTATCCGTACTGACAGCAGGATCAACCGGAATCTCTCCAGCAGTCGAACGACGTATCGCGGGGCTGCGGAGTTCGATCTCACGCCAAGTTCGCTTCTCTATGCGAGTGTCGAGTCAGGCTACCGTTCTGGCGGCTTCTCGGCCGCAGCAGGATTCGAGACCTATCAGCCGGAGTACATCACAGCCTACACGCTTGGAGCGAAAAACCGCTTCGTCGACAATCGTGTTCAATTGAACCTCGAAGCGTTTCTGTGGAACTACACCAACCAGCAGGTCAATCACGTCGGTCTCGATATCCACGGACAGACCGCGAACTACACGCAGAATGTCGGCAAGTCACGCATTGAGGGCAGCGAAGTCGAAGCTCGGTTTCTGGCCACACCGACGACACTTCTCAGCGCCGACCTTCAGTATCTCGACGCCAAGCAGCTGCAGTTCAGCTATCTCGCGGGCCCTGGCACCCCGCCGCTTACGGGCTGCCAGGTCACCTATGCCGTCGCCAACGCTTCACCCTACTTGATCAACTGCGCGGGGCAACCCTCCTATAACTCTCCAAGATGGACAGTGAACCTCGCCGGCCAGCAGACGATACCGCTCGGCAACTACCGGCTCATCGCCGGAGTCGATACGCAATACAAGAGCAGTCGCGCGATTGGCTTTGCCTACTTACCTGAGCAGGTCGCTGCCGCGGACTGGGTAACCAATGCCCAACTATCATTCGGCCCGACGAGCGAACATTGGACCATTGCCGCTTACGTCCAGAACATCGAAGACAACCGTGTCCAGGTGTTCAACTCGACCCATCCGACTGCGAATTTTCTCACCGTGGGTACCACGGCGCCACGCACATTTGGCCTCCGTGTCTCTGCACGGTTTGGACGCTGACAAGATCGCGGCAGCGCGAGCAAGGTGCCGTGTTTGTACGCAGGAGAGTTTCGAATGAAGTCACACTTGCGACCGCGTGACCTGGGAGCGCTGGGTCTTCTAGTGGCACTGAACGTCGGCCGCGCGGGCGCCGCGCAGCCGGAAACCGTTCGCACAGGCCTTGTACTCGACCACGTGGTCGTCGTCGACGTCCGCACCGGACAACTGGTGCGGGATCGCGCCCTGGTCGTTGCTGACGGCAAGATTGTCGAGGTAGCGCGCGGCGGCACCGTCCGGGTGACCGGCGCGGGACGACTCATAGAAGGCAATGGTCGCTTCGTCGTTCCCGGCTTCAATGACATGCATGCGCACAACCTCAATACCGAGAGCCCCGAGACGAGCCTGCCGCTGATGCTCGCGAACGGCGTCACAGGCTTTCGCCAGATGGCAGGTTCACCGGAACTGTTGGCGAAGCGCGCAGCCCGCAAAACCCGGATGCCGCCCGACTCTCCGGCCCTGCTCGCCATGCCGGGGACCATCCTCGCCGGCGCGGCATTCGCCGATCCCGCCGCGGCGGTTGCGGAGATCGGCCGCCAGAAAGCGCAAGGCGCGGATTTCATCAAGGTGATCGATGTGCCTCCGGCCGCTTTCTTTGCCGCGGAGGACGCCGCGCGAGAAAACGGGCTGCCCATTTCCGGGCATCTTCCCTTGGCCTTAGATGCGCGGGAGGCCATTCGTCGCGGAATGAACTCAGTGGAACATCTCGGACCCGGCATTACCCTGCTGCTCAACTGCTCGCGCGACGATGCTGCCCTCCGATCAATGATTGCCGCGATTCCGTTGGGTTCAGGCGGCGGTTCACACTTCAACGCCGAACCTGAACAGGTGCGGCGGATGCTCGCGAACCCGCTTCTGCTCACTCCGCCCCAAGGCTTCGCGCTCATGCACCGCGTGCTTGAGACCTACGATGGAGAGAAGTGTCGTGCCTTTGCCGCAGAAGTGGCGGCGAGCTCAACCTGGATGGTGCCGACGCTAACACGCCTGGAGGCGATGGAATTGGGCAACACGCCTGCTCTCAGGGACAATCCGGATCAGCGTTACGCGCCTACCGAGTCGCGTGCACTTTGGCGGGATGTCGGCAACGAATTCGACGAAAAGCTGACGCCGGATCAGCGCAAGCTGCTGGCAGAGTTGTTCGAGACCCAATTGCGACTCACTGGGCTCTTCGATAAAGCTGGTGTCAAAATGTTGACCGGCACCGACTTCGGCGGTCAGTGGATCGTTTCGGGATTCTCGTTGCATCACGAATTCGATCTGCTCGCCCGAGCAGGGGTCTCACCCCTTCGCGTTTTGCAGATGACGACGGTTGATCCGGCGAGGTTTCTGCAGCGCGAAACAACCATGGGCACGGTCGAGCGCGGGAAAAACGCTGATTTGGTACTCCTCGACGCCGATCCGACCAAGGCTATTGCGAACCTGCACCGGGTATCTGCAGTGGTCCGTGCCGGACGTTATCTCAGCCGGGCCGACCTTGATGCGCTCGAAACCCGCGCACAGGACAGTCTGCCATGAGAGCGACAGGACGATTCGGCGTCTTTAGCGGCCGCGCTTCCATCTCACAGGCGTCGGGAGGTACGCGACCACTGGTTATCGCTATTCACGGTGGAACTTATACCTCCGCGTACTTCGATGTCGACGGTCATTCGCTGCTGGATCAGGCTGAAAGAAATGGAATCACGGCAATCGCAATTGATCGGTACGGATATGGCAAGACGCCGTTCATCGACGACATGAGCATTCTCGGGCAGGCGGCACTCCTCAGCGGCGCACTCAACGACGTTTGGACTCAGTACCGCGCCGATGCGAATGGCGTTGTCTTGATCGGTCATTCGATCGGCGCTGCTATCGCTCTCGGCGTGGCCGGCAATCCCGGAGAACTCCCTTTATTGGGCATTGCCGTGTCAGGAATCGGCGTACGAACGCCCGCCGCGCACTCTGCGATGTGGAACTCACTCCCGGATTTGCCTACCGTTGAGATGCCTGCGGCAGTTAAGGACCAGCTGATGTTCGGGCCCCCGGGCAGTTTTGACCCTGCCGTAGCGGCAGCAAGCCACGCCACCGATGCACCAGTGCCCAAAGCAGAGCTTATCGACATCGTCGGCGGATGGCAGGCGCAAGCCGCAGCGATCTGCTCCAGCGTGCGCGTTCCCGTGCATTACCGGCAGGCGGAGCAGGACCGACTGTGGATCGTAGATAAAGACGAAGTTGAAGCGTTCGCGCGGCGTTTCTCTGCTGCACCCCGCGTGGACGCCGCCATGATCCGCAATACCGGTCACTGTATGGAGTTGCACGCTGTCGGCCCTGCTTTGCAGCTGCAGCAGTTGGGCTTCGCTCTACAATGCGCAGTGGAAAGACCTTCGTCAGGAGACGGCACATGACGAACGCGACAGTGGAGAACGAAGGCGCGGAAATTCACATTGACTATGAAGGCGAAGGGCCGCTGCTTCTGCTCATTCCTGGTGCCGGCGGCTCGGGGCAGCGCTATGCAGCCGTATCGACAATTTTAAAGGACGAATACACGGTTGTTTGCTATGACCGCCGTTGCAATTCGCGCAGCACGGGCGATCGTTCACTCGACGGGGATATCGCGCAACAAGCGCGCGATGCGGTCGCAGTGATCAAGGCAATGAATGCGAAGCAAGCACTAGTTTTCGGGAGCAGCTCGCGGGCAAATATTGCCCTGAAGATGGCGGAGGACACGCCGCAGTATATCGCCGGCTTGGTTGCGCACGAGCCCCCTGTTCTTTGGGTTCTGCCCGACGCTCAGGAGTGGTTTATCTTTGGCGACGAGGCGGAGACGATTTTTCGAGCTCGCGGATTTGGGCCAGCCCTCGGTAAGTTTGCCAGCGCGCTGGTGGGAGTCACACCCCCAAGCCGACCACCGACGGGCTCAGATGCGGCTAAGGCGGTGGAAGTGAGTTGGAATTTCTTCTTTGCCCATGAGATACACAATTTCAGCCGCTATGCTCCCGATCTACAGCGCATCAAGCACACCAAGATTCCTATGTTTGCGGTTTCGGGGCGCGACAGCAAGGATGCCTACTATGCGCGGACAGCAAAAATAGTCAGCGACGTGGTGGGATGCGTCCACCGAGTAATTTCCGGACACCATCTGTCCTATCAGGCGGACGCCGCAACTTTCGCAAGCGAACTTCGTTTGATGCTTCGCGAATTGAAAGCCGTCGGGCCCCCAAACTTGCTCTTTGCAATCCCGTGACTGACAGTCAAGTCGATGTACTGATTGCCGGGGCCGGTCCGGTGGGCCTCGCCGCTGCCATTGAATTGGGTCAGCGCAACATCAAGTGCGTGGTGGTCGAACGCAATGATCGGGTTGGATATAGCCCGCGAGCAAAAACCACTAATGTCAGGACTCGTGAGCATCTGCGACGTTGGGGAATAGCCGACGCTCTGCGCGCCGCTTCCCCGATGTCTCCTGACTATCCGTCGACCATCATTTTTGCCACGCGAATGAACGGCCCTGAATTGGCGCGCTTTGAAAATGCCTTGAACGGCTCCCGCGAGCGCAACAATTTGTATTCAGAGGAGGCGCAGTGGGTACCGCAGTACGTCTTGGAGGAAGTACTGCGAACCCACGCGACTTCGCTCCCCGGGGTGACATTGGCCTTCAATACGGAACTCCTGTCATTCGTCGAATCTGACGAAAGCGTCTCCGCCGTACTCAGGAATGTGAGCACCGGCGAGTCGCGTACGATGAGCGCCCGCTATTTGGTCGGCGCGGACGGCGCGCGCAGCACGGTACGGGAAGGAATCGGCGCCACGATGCAGGGAGATCGCGGCACATTTCGCAACTACAACACCATATTCCGTGCCCCGACTCTGTCCGCTCGACATGCGCACGGTCCCGCAATTATGTACTGGATGGTTAACGATGATGTCCCTTCGGTATTGAGCCCCCTCGATGAGAACGGCTTGTGGTCTTTTATCGCCACCAAGTTGGCCAACAATGTCGACCCGGCGACGCTCAATCCCGTCGATCTTATCAGACGCTCTTCCGGATTGAGCGATCTTGAAATCGAGGTGGTCGCAAACTTTCCTTGGACTGCTCAGCAGTTAATCGCAGACCGATATGCGACGCTTCGCGTGATGCTTGCGGGAGACGCTTGTCATCTGCATCCGCCTTTTGGCGGCTTTGGCATGAACATGGGCATCGGTGATGCGGTGGATCTGGGCTGGAAGATCGCCGCCACCCTGCAAGGCTGGGGAGGACCCGCATTATTGCCCTCGTACGCGCAAGAGCGGCGTGCGGTACACCAGCGCACGATTGCCGAGGCGGTGCATAACTACGGCGCAGTCGGCAATCAGCTCGTCCGACCAGGCCTGGAAGACGTGGGCATTGCTGGGGATGCAACCCGCAACGAGGTATCCGAGCTCATCCTCGCAATCAAGATACGAGAGTTCAAGACGCTCGGCGTCGTCCTGGGTTCGCGTTACGAATCACCTCTAATTTTGCCCGATGACGCCTCGCCGCCGGCGGAAAATCCAACGCTGTACGTTCCGTCAGCGTATCCCGGATGTCTGGCTCCGCATCTCTGGCTCGACGACGGATCCTCGCTTTACGACCACTTTGGGCCGGGCTTTACACTGTTAGTCACCAGTGAGCCGCGATCCGACGCTGCGCCGATGATCGCCGCTGCCGAGACCCAAAACATTCCTCTCGCGGTGATTTTGCCTCCTGATTCGCGCTTACGCGCGCGGTACCAGGCTCGATTCGCACTCATACGACCCGATCAGCATGTGGCCTGGAGGGGCGATAATTTGCCGGCACATTGCGATGCCTTGTTGGCGCAGGCTTCGGGCACTCTGACTGCGGCTGCATCGGACGGCGACACTGTGGCTGAAGATACCGACACTGTGATCCGGCAACTGGAGGACAGGCGCATCAGGGCCTTGGTGTCCAAAGATTGGCCCACACTGAAATCGCTTCTGAGCGACGATCTAGTTCACGTGCATGCCAACGGCACTGTGGAAGACAAGGCCTCTTATATGGCAACGATGGCCACGAAGTTCGAGATTATCGAGGTGGAACGTCCCTCCTTGGATATACGCATGATCGGTGCAACAGCCATCGTTACGGGTCCACTCAAGCAGCTTATTCGTATCGTGCAAACGGGTGACACGGTCGAAATGCATGCGGTGGCAACTCAGATTTGGGTGAAGCAGCGAGATGGATGGGCTCAATGCGGATTTCAGGCTACTCGGGTGAGCTAACCATTCTTCACTCACTGGTATACGCCCTTAAGGTGACTTTTCAGCGGCCGCGTATCGACTCATTCGCAGCTTCACGGAACTGACCGATTTTCAAGAGTTTTGGCCAATGCCGAAGCCGCATTACGAAGTTGCGGAGCGCTCACCCGCGTGATAGATCAGTTAACGGACGTGGTTTGTTGGAACGTGTGCGTCGAGATCGGAACCAAAGAAAAGGTTGAGTTGCAACTTCCTTGCAGAGCGGCAAGGATAAATTCTATATGGTCATGGAAACGTTCAGTAACTCAGAACTGGAAACTTTCCAACAACTGCTAACCGAGCTCGCTGCACAATTGTCCGCAGTCGGTAAACCTTCCTGTACGTCGCATCAAAACTCGACTGCTGACTAATCTTTGTGACTTCGACGGGCGTCGGTTCTATTCCCTGTCGCCTCGCTGGTTTTGTTGATCGGTTTCTTCCGCGCCGTCACAATTGAACGAATCGTATAAATACTGTGCGGCAGAAGTGAGCGGAAGGCGCTGCCTGAGCGGCGCGTAAATTACTCCTACCCCAAACTCCTGCGACCCGTGTTCCACATCGTCGTGGAAATCGGTAAAACCCCTTCTCGAAGCAGCGGTACTCTCTAGCCTGATACCAAAAACGGTGTCGAAACGCCGTGCAGGCTGCGCACCAACATCTTTGCTCCCGCCAGATCATTGTTTGTCTGTTCTCGCAAACGAAGTAATCCGTTCGAACGTAGCCGATGGCGAACTATCGGTTCTAAAAGGTGATCTATCCGAAAGCGCCCGGTGTAGTGAGGCCTCTTCTATCGCCAGCGGCCCAGCAGTTCACCGTCCACGGTAAATTTCACTACGGTCCGGCCGTCGGCTGCATAGAGAATATCGTGGGGGCCGACACTAATGCTGGTAGGCCCGCTGCGAAACAGTAAGTCGTGGTCGCCGTTTGCAATATTGCGAATCCAAGATCCTTTAGGATCAAACATCTGCACACTGTGCAATTTATCGTCGGCAACATAGATGTTCCCTATCGCATCCACCGCCAACCCAGCAGAAAAGTGCGGAGTTAGGTGTTTCAGATCAATTGAAGAAACAGTGTCGCCATTTGCGTTCACGATCAGGACTCGCTGATTCCCCGCGTCCTCAACCACAATGTTGCCATTAGGTTGTAAACCGATGCCTTCGGGCATGTTCCACTCATTCTCGCCATGGCCTTTAGGTTTTTGCCAAACTGTGAGCCTCTTACCGCGAGGTGAAAATTGCTGGATTCGATTAACGCCGCCTTCTGCGACAAAAATATTACCGGCTTTGTCCACGGCGACGTGACCTAAATCTTGGAATACGGGCGCCTTATCTCCAATGCGCATCATTGGCCTCCCGTGCGCTGAAAACTTTATGACTTGCAGGGCCCCACCGTCGGTGACAAATATCTCGTTTTGATTTGACACCGCAATGCCTTCCGGACCATTTCGCCGATTCGGTGCCACCATGAATGCGTGCCAATCCATAAGCTTCTTGCCGGACGCAGATATCTTTAGCACGCGAAAGCGTGCGGATTGGTCTCCGTCTGTTACGTAAGCATTTTCGTCGGCATCAAACGCAATGTTATCCGGACCGTAGAAGCAGATTTCACACGGGGCATCGTCTTGTGGACTTGTTCTCGGGTCACCGTGAGAGAGGGATGGACTAGAGTGTGCGTCCGTCAATGTCGCTAACACCGAGAGAGCACAAGTAAGCGCAGCTAGGTTCAAGAATCGAATAAAGGCTCGACTTACGAAAACTGTACTGGGGTGATGCGGACTGTTGCCACTTGAACGGCTCTCTTCAGAAGTGTTCGACCATTCTTTCATGCTGGACCTCGACAATGTCGGAAGCTTTAGCCGTGTAATCGCAAGATAACGCAGACTACATAGCGCACTGTCTGGGTAAATTCGCCACCTCGCCGGAACACGAATGATATCTTGGTCTGCCTGACACAGTATCGTCAATCGACTTCAGCAGCAAAGAGTCGGCATCCTCTCGGATCTGCCGGCAATGATTCCAGAAGCTCACTTGCAGAAAGACCGGTGCAGATTGGGCAGTGATCGCCACGCGTTTCACTTCGGTGGGCATGGACGCAATCGCCTGTTTGTCGCGAACCGAGGCGCTCACGAAAACAAGCGTGCGACGGAAACCCGATCGGCTAGCCTGGCCTAGGACCCCGAATCGCTTGCTTCCGAATTTGTCTGCTATTTCAGAGACGTCCCTTGGCCAATTCAATAATGCTCGATTCCTGAGTTGAGAGGACTGTCAGATTCCCGGGCGATCCACCGAGATCACCCGAACGCCTGCGAGGGTGGCCAGGGCGGGATCCGGATGCGCCGCGATTAAGGCGGGAACGCTGAATGATCCTAGTTGGTTTAAACCGGTGGTTGAACTTTGGGTTTCGAGTGCCCAACCGTGGGATCGGCTGGACGCCAAGTTGCCACAGACGAGAGCGCCATCGCGGTTGACGCTGGAACTCTTGCGTCGATCGGATATATGTCCAATCGTGATCGAAGCGTGGCCGCGCGTGTCGTTGATGTGCTTGAGCCGGACAAGCCGCGTGAAAGCCTGTGAGCTCGCGGAAGCTGCGAAAGTCTCTAAGACGGTTCGCGAATTCTTGACGGAAGTAGAGACGTTGAATCCGGTGGACGAGCTCGACCCTGGACCAAGCGGCTTTGATACTACAGACAAGGGCGCCGCGACAGCGACCGTCTCCACCACCGATCCAGACGCTTGTTACACGACAAAAGGCACCGGAGCCGCAATTTTAGGCTATTTTGATAATTATCTGATCGACAATGCTCACCGTGTAATCTTGGATGTCGAACCGACTACAGCGAGGCTCAGCCGAGAAATTGTTGCCGCGCGTACGATGATCGAGCGGATCAAGTCGCGCCTCGGCGTCACTCCTCGTGTTCTCGCGGCGGACACAAGCTATGGCACGGGCGACTTTCTAGCGTGGGTGTTCGACAAAGGCATAGAACCTCACATCCCTGTTCTCGATCGCTATAAGCAAACGACGGGGGCGTTCACGCGAAAGGATTTCCGCTTTGTCCCGGAGAACAACTGTTACATATGCCCTGCCGGCGAGCAGCTTGTATGCGTAGGTAGTACGCGACCGTCGAAGTCCGACATATACCGTGTGCCGAAGAATGGGTGTGGTCGATGTTCGCTTAAAACACAGTGCACGACTGGTAGGGGCCGAACGCTCCTGCGACATTGGCTTGAACCGGTCCGAGACCGCGCACGAGAGCTCGCGACTACCGACGCGTATAGATGCTCGCAGCGCGAGCGGCGACGGATCGAATCGCTGTTTGGCGAGCTTAAGGAGCAAATCAATCTTCGTAGACTTAGGCTACGTCGGCTACGGCATGTCTCAGAACAAATGCTAATGGCCGCAACCGCCCAAAACATCAAAAGGTTGGTCAAACATTGCGAATCCAGAAATCGCGAAGCACTCACAGCCTAGTAATGACTCCCAAACCCGTGTAGTCACTCCGACCTGGCGCATAGCATCGCGGCGCGAATGCCCCGGAACTGGGCGTTTCTCAACAGCCTCATATTTTATCAATATAAGATAGGGCGCATGCACAGCCCTCTTTTTGTTCTTCTTATAGTGCTCGTGGTGGTTGCCGCAATCCTCGGCGCCTTCGCCAAGAAACTCAAATCGGGTGACAGCTTATTCGCGAATCCCTGGCCGCTCGAGGCCAAGCGCCAGCTCCTGACCGAGCGGGAACGCGCGCTATACCAGCGCCTTTCGATGAGCGATCGACTGATGGGCTCTTTTGCATCAGTAGTCCTGACTTAAATCAAGCCCCCGAGTGTAGACCATTTTTCAGGGCAATCTCTGTGCGAACCTTGCGCGCAGGAATAACCTGGGACAAATCGCGACAACAGAGGTCCTGCCGCGTGTGGCTATGTGCGACACCGCACGGACGAAATCATTTGTAACAGTTACAGTGGTAGGTCCTGCATCAGAGAGTGTTATGAGCGACGCTTATATTTATTTGTTCACTCGCTTCGACACTCAGACGGGCACGATGGCCGTTTCGAATTACCGAGCTACTTTGGAGGCCATTCGTGGCCGCGGTGAGCCTGTCATGGAAACGCAGCTGGTCGTCGATGACTCGGAGTTGGATAATGAAGGTTGTCTTCACCGAAGAGTAGCGAGCCCAGCAAACGCGAGCGATATGCTAGCGGGGGAAATTAATTCGTTACGGTGCCGCGCTGAATCGCGCGATCGCGCTGCGATAAGTTTGGGCGACAACGCCGGCGACGCACGCTACATGTTGCGATTAGAAAGCCGGGAATTGCGCAAGCAAATGATAGTCTTGCAGCGTCTTCATGGCGAATTGAATACTGGGTGCTCTATTGCTCGTAGTCCGGTACCCGAACTTTCTCGCGACGACATTGCCTCCACTTGAAATACAGCTGCGCGGCGGCCGCCGTGATTCTGGTGTGATTGTCGAGGGCATCCAGTATCCATTGTCGTCTTCGACCGGCGCGATTTTCAACCCTTTGTCATTCAACCGCGCATCGACGAGTTCGTCCGCCGCCGCTAACCGGTTCGTCTCGTCCAATGCGCTCCGCAGCATCTGAAGGCGGTCCGCGATATAGGCCGTCGCTGTCGTCGGCACCGATATCCCGAGGCGTCCCTCTCTGTGCATCGAGCGGAACGCCGAACGCGGAAGGAGGTAGTCATCGAAGTTGCGGAACTGTCGGCTGCCAGGTACGTACAGATCGCCGGCGCGTAGGCGATTTTTGAGTTCACTGAGGGCGCAGAATTCATAGAATCGACGGTCAACGCTGTCGCCGACGCCCACGCTACGGGACCAGCGGGTTGGGACGAATGCCATGGGTGCATCGGCGGGAACCTTGCGGGCGCCGATTCTGTTCATGTTTCGTAGAACATCCAGCGCTTCCAAGACGGGCTGGGTGACCGGTGCACCCCGGAACTCGAACATTTCCAGGAAGGACGGGGAGTACTTACGCAAGGTCGAGAAGTAATCGGTGATCAGTTCCAGTGCGTCGAACGCCTCATCACGCGACAGTTGGTCGGCTTGCTCAACGGATTCCGTGAACGCCTCCCATGGGAGGATTGCCTCGATGGCCGCGAAGGGGTCCGACTTCTCCTCCTTGGAGGCGCTCAGCGCTTTACCGACTTTCGCATAAAGCCGGACTTTCTCGTTGACGGCGCGTCCATCCGCCGCTAACTCTCGGTCGTGCTTGCTCCGTGCCTTGCTGAAGAACGTCCCAATCAGCCGATCATGCAGTTCCAGCGTTTCGTCCGTCAGCGTTGCCATGGTGTCGAGCAATATTGCGACCAAGATCGCGTACCGCCGGGACTTCTCATATTCCTGGATCTGATAGACCGCGGTCTGTGCCCCTTCGCGCGCGAGCCGCAGCAACCGATTTTGGTGTACGTCGCGGCCGAGCTCGACCGGCAGAGCGAGTTCACGCACGGCACGCAATCGAGCCAGATGCGCCAGGACGGCGTTGGCGCTCGGGTTTCCCGGAGCCTGGCGCAACCACGCGAGCGTGCTCGTGGCCTCGCCTGTGCGAACGGTGAGCACCGAATCGAGGGCCGCACGATGGGCTGCCGTCAGCGGCTTCGTCAGTCGGTCGAAGGTCGCCCGTTCGGCGCGAGTCAGCGCGGTCGCACACAGATGCTCAATTACCTGGATCGGCGGCAGGAGCACGTGCCGCACGCGGAGCTCCTCCGCGAGGGCCTGAGCCAGCACCATGCCTTGGGTGGTTTGCATCGCTAGGGGCGTCATCCACTCGGTGAGACCGCGATAGTCGCCCCGCGCGAATTGCCGCAACACCGATCGATCCAGCAGCTCCTGCAGATGCTCGCGGAGGGTCTCATCGCGCGTCGCATAGAAGGACCAGGCCGCCGGCGCCACCTTCAGCTGCGCAGCCACGATCCCAGCAATGGCGGATGTGCAGCCTCGCTCTCCCCCAACACCCGACCCTGTGGGACTTTTTGCAGCCCTTCGCTGGCAAATTAAGCATATGTGTCATTGGTCCCGGGCGGTCTGCACTGATTATTTGCCCGAACAAGAGCTCAAACTTCGGCCTAATACTGCCATAACGCTTTCAGAGTGGGGCAAGAGGCTCTGATCGTGGCGGAGAATCAAACTGGCGCAACTCAACTGGATTTTGAAATTACGGTGCACGAGAGTCTTTTCAGCATGCGTGTGCAAGCGGATGGAGCTGCCTTGTTACCCGAAGAGGGCAGCCGTGGCGATGTGGCTCTAGGTTTTTTGCGGCACCGATTGGAGGCGATCGATGGAATCGTCACGTTGAGCCATCCCGGGCCAGCGGGGCTTCACATTTTTCGCCCAAGTTAGGCTGAATGAGAGCTGAGCGACAGAAACTCAAGCGCTCGTACCCTACAGGTGGGCCCAAAATGGTAGCGCTAAATGGAATGGAATTGCGACATGAGCTCGTTACGACCCTGGAGTGTTCCTCAGAGGAATTTAAAGCTCTGACACGCAAGATACCACCGAAGCGACCAGATGCCTGAACCGAGGTTGCTGGAAGGCGCGATCGCTGAGCAGTTCTACACGCTCGCGATGCTCGTGCCAACCCTCTGCTGGATGGCAGGGGCCGATGGATGGATCTTCTGGCACAACAGTCGTTCGTACGAATTCACCGGCACAACGCTCAATGAGATGCAGGTCTGGGGTGGCAGAGCGTTCATGACCCAGCGGTGCTTCCCGGAGTGGTGCAACGGTGGAACAAGTGCATCGACAGCGATGTATTTGATATGGCGCGTGTCCGCTTGGGGGCCGGTCTCGAATTGACACTCGAGGCCACTCGGCCTTTAGAACCGTGCGCACGCTGGTTTTAGTGGTCGGCATTTTAGCTATTGGCATCGCCTTGAAAAGTAGATTTGAAGCACTCGGAAGGCATTCCCATAAAGGGCATGTTGTGGGACAGTGCGCCAATGACCAGTGCTGAAATGGCGGTTTTAGGAGCTGTGATTCTCTACTTGCTTACAGTCGCGCCCGTGAAGGCTCTCGGCTATCGCCGGTTCGATAACTCTAATCCGCGCGATCCTAGCTTCTATACGTCCGGCCTTCCTAGCCGCGCCTTCGGTGCTCACGTCAATGGCATCGAAACGTTTCCATTTTTTGCCGCGGCAGTACTTTTGGCGGAGTTTCGTAATCAACCCCAGCATCTAGTCGACCAGCTAGCTGTCAGCTTCCTCATAGTTCGAGTAGGATTCGCGGCCGCATATTTGGCGAATCGACCGACAATCAGAACTCTCTTGTGGAATTTGGGTTTCGCGGTGAATACGGCTATCTTCCTCATGCCGTGGTGGGCCCGATCGATCCCGGGCGTATAAGAGTCCCAAAATGGCCGCTTGGGCGGTTCTTGCACGTCACGACGTATATCGGGCACAGAAGCCCAAGGGTCCGCGATTGAGGCAACTGAGGCAGGATTGGCGAAAAACGCCTTGGCCGGGAGCGGGGCGACGGAACGCTTAAGGCCACGAACAGCAAGCGCATCATTCGGAAAGCCCTACACGTCTTCGGTATAGCGTCCAGGCTCACCTGAAAAAAAAGTGAGTTCGAACAGCGCCTATTGATGACTCGACACAGGCAGAAGACGAAAATTTCGGCTGGCGGTTACCCGGGCGGGTTTACGCCCGCTTGACCTACGCAGCATTGCCAAGGCACAACCGTCAGCTGCCGCTCCACGCTGGTAATTCCCATGTGGCGGAAAGAGAAAATCTATCTGGGCGTTCAAACGCCCGTCTGCTATCGGCGAATGCTTTTCTTTTTGACTGCGATTACGTACGCTCTTTTGCCAAATACCAACGGGGAGAATGTTCCATGCAAGGTAAAAAGACCGCCAGAGTGCTTGTGTTCGGCCTTGCCACCATCGCTGCTTGGACGGCGCATGCAGCCGGCTACGGATTCCTTGCACACACTGTGGTTGCAAAGCTCACCCCCCAAGACGTCAAAATTGGCACCGCCGCAGCCGTTGCTGCGCTCGATGCGGGCCAGAATGGCAACTGGACGAATCCGGCGACTCGGGCGTCTGGGACAATTACCATTGTGAAGACCCTCGACATCGGTGGTCACAAGGGTTGCCGGCAGACGCGCCTGGATATCGAGTCCGGTGGCATGAAAGATCATGGCACTTATATTTTGTGCAGACGCTCGTCTGGGTCTTGGGCATTCTATTCAGTTTCGCCCCGCTGAGGCGCAAACGCGTGAAGAGACGAGTATGTGACCGATCAGAGGGCGGAATAACTCGCTACCGACACGGTGTCAGGTTAACACATCCACGAGCGCCGGTGCGCGCTCAGGGCTAATCTGAAATCTGATGTCATCCCGACCTTTTTCACCGTGCTCGAAAAGACAGGGGCCGCGCCAATGCTGATGCGCTGTTGGCGGGACCTCACTAGCGGTTACCGTGCACAGCATCAGTACCCGTATCCTAGATCTTCGATCTCGGTAACTCGTCCGTCGACAAAATGGATTCGCTCCATGAGACTGTCGGGACCAAAATTGTAGGTCCAGGTTTCGATCTTTTGCCGAGACACCGAGCCCGCAATTGCATTAGGTTCGCCCGCAGTCGGAGCAGCTACACCGATTAACACCGAATTATCATCCACCTGAGCAGGCTTCCCACAAAGCGCGGCAACCTCAGCGCTGCTGGACCCCCGAGAGATCATGCGACCGCCGCATTCGATAAAATTCGCGATTGCAAGAGACGGTGTTAACACGGACATGGCAAGCACGAGGCCCTTTATCATTCATTTATTCTCACATGGCAATGGTCGGGTTCGATATGAGACTAACCATAGGATGACGTCCAGATTTCGCGTGAGAACTGTGCGCGGCATGGAGTTACTTACGTTATCAAATATAGAGTAGGTCCAGTGCGACTAATTCTTCAGACCATGTGCGGCGTCTAATTGTCGCCGCAAAATCTGCGCCCAATCGGCGATCGCTCTGCGTGCCGCGGCAACATTATCAACTTGCGTTGTAAGATGGAGCCAAGGCGCATCGGGATCTCTCTTAAGGTCAACCACGCGCGCAATTAACGCGCCTGTAGGGCCATCGCGTAGCTCGGCGACCAATCTCATCTCCCCCACCGACAGAGCATACATTCGAGTGGGGCCGGCCCGCGGCACGTCCGGGGCATTAATATAAAGATCCCGAATCTCAGCTCGGATTCGCAACACGTTTGCATCTGGTTTGCTAACGATTTTATAGCCGGCGGACTGTTGGATTTCTTTTGTTAGCTCCTCGCGAAAAATCTTTGCCAGACCGTCCTTGATTGTCACTCTTTCCGAGGCAGTGATGGGGCCACCGGCCCGGTCGGGCTTCCAGTCCTTTCTGAATGAAACCTCAACGGGATCGAGCATGACTTTATCGTAATCGCTTAAGTTGGCACCGGGCCGCGCGTAGACATGGTCAAGACCACTAACCTTGACGGCCACCAGGCCCTCCTCTTCTTGAGGCGAGGGTGCCGGGGGCTCGGCGGCGCGCATTACAAGGCTGCTCATTACAAGAGTTGCGGCCAATACTACTGAAAATTTCATCTCTCTATCTCCTTGAAACGAGGCAGCTATCTTACGTATCACGCAGATTTCTAGGGGCTTTTTGCCAGCGCCCGCGTCCCGCATAATAAAGGTGGCTTAAACAGCGAGCAATGGCTGAAGAGAAGCCTAGAAGGGATTGATTGTGGATAATCAATCTATTAGTGTCTGGCGGATGAAAACCTTATCCGCTTTCGCTATTTTGGCGTGTTTACCATCCATCCTGATGGCGGAGGGAATTCGCTGCGGCAGCCGCCTGATACTGCGGGGCAGCAGCAGCGCCGAACTTACTGCTTTTTGCGGAGACCCTGTCCAGATTAGCAGAAGCTCCTCGTACGGCGGCCGTGACGAACGAGCCGGGAGGGAGGGTGATATATCGAGCTCCTCCGGGGATACCGACGCGCAGATCTGGACCTACAACTTCGGCCCCAATCAGTTAATGCAGCGAGTTAGAATTGAAAATGGCACGGTCGTGCAGATTGATGATCTAGGGTATGGTTTTGACGCTCCTTAGTTAGGTACCGGAGTTATCGAGGCGCGAGGGAGGCCGAGGGACAACGCGGCGCCGTGCTCTCAACTCTTGGTAGAGTTTCGCTCGCGGTCACTGCTGTCCGCCGATTTGCACTGTTGCTGGAGCCCCTGAACATGAATCGCATTCCCCGGGGGTGGTCAGGTGATCCGGGGTAATCGATGGAAAAAAGAATGGCCGCTCGCTTTGAGCGTCGCGACTTCGTTGGTATTTTTGAGCGGGGGAGAGCCCCTCACGCGTACCGTCATGGGCGTGCCTTGGATTAGCCTGACTTTTGTATGGCTATTTGGTCTTATCCTCGTTGCGTCCGTGGCGGTAGTTCGGCATGCAGAACACCTTGCCCATCGGCTCGGCGAGCCCTTCGGTACGCTGATACTCACCTTATCGGTAACAGCCATCGAAGTGGCCAGCATATCGGCCGTCATGTTGCATGGTGAGGGAAACCCTACTCTCGTTCGCGAGACCCTGTTCGCCGTCATCATGATCATTCTCAATGGGATGGTTGGAATGTCACTCTTGTTGGGAGGGTGGATACACAAAGAACAAGACTACAACCTGCAAGGGGCCAATGCCTATTTGAGCGTTATCGTGCCGCTAGCGGTCTTAAGCCTCATCATGCCGGATTTTACGCGCACGACCCCAGGTCCAACTCTATCCTTCGACCAGCAAATGTTTCTGGTTGTGATTGCAAGCGGGCTGTACTGCGCTTTTCTAGCGCTTCAGACCGGGCGGCATCATCAGCTATTTGATCAAACTCCTACCCGAGAACCCGCTCCCCAGCTTAAATCGGTCAGCGATGACAGGTCAGCCACCATCAGCGGATTATTGTTGCTGGGCTATCTAGTTCCCATCATTTACATGGCTGACTTACTCGCTCAGCCGATCAGTTATGTCATTGAGAACTTAAAGGCGCCCACCGCTCTCGGAGGAGTGATCATAGCCGTGCTCGTAGCGACGCCGGAGGGGCTCGGCGCTGTCCGCGCGGCGATGGCCAATCAGCTGCAGCGGTCAATGAATATATTTTTAGGTTCGGTGCTATCCACCATTGGTCTGACCATTCCAGCCATGCTGATCATAGGAAATCTCACTGGCAGGCATTTTGTTTTAGGTCTTGAGCATACCGACATCGTGATGTTGCTGTTGACACTGTTTTCCAGCGGTATCACATTTGCGAGCGGTCGTACCAATGTTCTGCAGGGCGGGGTGCATATCGTGTTATTTGCGGCGTATGTATTGCTGATATTTCAAGATTGAAGATGAGTTTGACGGGGCCTACCCGCGCCATGAAGCGGAGAGGCCTAGACCTCGCTTATCTCAGCATTGTTTTCCTCCCATTCAGGGAGTACTTACATGCACGCATTCGACAATCAAGCGAAGATAATAGCCGAGTGATCCCCCTCGCCAGGGTGAGAAGCTCAGGCGCGCTATTGTTCGCACTGGTGCTTTGTCGGAGGGCTGTCACTCTAGCAAAGTGCCGGGCGCGCAAAAGCCGCCGCCAGTATTGGTGACGACGGTAGAACAGCGTGATGTTGCGATCTGTGGCGAAAGGATAGCGCATTGAACGGTCCCGTGAACGCGCAGATTTCGCCCAGAGTGTCCGGCTAAATCGTCAAGCGTAATTACAAAGGAGGGCTATTTTGTCACTAAGGGCCAACTTCTCTTTGAGATCGACCCGCGGCCTCTATGCGCCGGCCTCGATCAAGCCAAGGCGAGGTTGGCTGGCGCGCAGTGGCCAATCTAGGCAATTCCAAACTCAATGTGGCGCGAGATACGCGATTGGCCAAGAAATAGGCGATCGCGCAATCGCAAAATTGGATAACGACGAACCATGTTTGCGGATCAAGCGGCGCTAGATGCAGCGCTCGCGCAGCAGCGAACCGCTGAACTGGGTTGCACGCCTTGTCTTTCCCGGTGTCACCGACGAGATTATGTGCTGCTGACGCCATTTTCCAGCGGCATAATATTTGCGAGCGGTTTTACCAACGCTCTACAGGAGTAGTGCAGCTAGTGTGGTTCACAGCGTATGGATTACTGCTATTCAAGCTTAGGAAGGGTTCCCTCCTGAGAAGCTTTTGCCGTGCACTCGGTGGGGACAATAACAATTCTGGCAGGGACAGGGCTGCAGCCTGGTCCGGGATCGCATGATGAATAGGACGTCTCTGCGCCAGACATGGGCGCGGCAATGTTTCACCTGTGAATCCAATTGCAAAGGCATAGAACTCGCGTACCTCAGAATCTTAAGCGGAGCGCTGGCAGAGGCGCGGTTATTGCGGCTGAACGGTCGGAGCCGGTGTTTGGCCGCAGCATGGGCGCTATTCGCCAAAACCTTCACGGAGCATGAACGACCAAGAAAAGAACTAGCTTTTCTATTTCTCACGAATCCCTGCCACCGTAGTTCCTCACTGCTGGTTTTAGCCGATGCGCTAGCAGACATCTGCATCCACTTGCTGTTGGGGAATTCCTTAGCGATCTCTTCCAACGTTTTAATCCGGACGCTTGTCGGAAGCACAACCGCACGCTTGGACGATATAAGGTCCTGCCATCGTGATACGGGCGGCAGGTGCACGCCCTAGGTACGATTTGACAGGGCCTACCGGGATGTTGAGTGAGTGGCGATTTCCGAAGTGGCTGAAGGAGAGATCGAAAGCCACATAAATGGTAGCCGGCCGCCAGGCTTAAGGTGGAAAGTGCACAACGCGCTGCGCTCGCGCGGTGGCTCGTAGAGCGACTCCGGTGAGACCCCCTACCCGGCATTTACGGAATCGTCTCCGTGTTTGTGACCCGCGCGGCAAACAGTCCTAAATACCGATGTAAAAGGCGTAGCGTTGATTGACGAACGAGAGAATCGATCTGCTCAAAGAGCAAAGAGCTGCACCGAATCCGTACCGATGACGGCAACGTCGCGGCTGGCCTCAGCCGCGCGCATAACATCCAGCCCTCATCATGCCCAGCGCGTTGAGTGTATCGAGCTACGTTTCTGCTCAGGGCGCGACTTTCAGTTCACGGCGCAGCTGTGGCGCTGTCACGAGCCACGAAGGGGTGTCCAACGCCCGGCACTAGATACCACTGGACGGGACTTCCAGCTTTGCACAAGATGGACATGTAGGCCTGTGTCACCTTCGGCAGAATCAGGTTGTCCTTGGTGCCTTGAGCAAGGAAAACTGGGATGTTCGGCGGAAGGCTCTCGGCCGTGGTGCTCGCAAGCAGATCGCGCCACGGTTGGACATCTGAAAATTGTTCACCTTCAAAAACTGCGATCGAGTTCTTTTTGAGGGACCGCGACGTGCTATCAGATCGAAGAAGCGCTCAATGCACTTTCCTGCCAATTCATTGATCGCTGGCACCGCCGCCGGACGGACGACATTGAACAAGGGCGCTCCGTAAACACGGGACCACGACCAAAGGGCCATCGCAGTGACGTTCTTTCCGCTGGTCGTGTTAAGGTCATCGGAGAGCTGGGAATGACGCCAAACGGCGAACGCTCGGCCACCACCGGCACCACGCATGAGGCGCGCGACACGCACGGAGTCGAGCACCGCTCGGCCCTCGCTGATTCCCACCAGGTACGGGTGCGGCCCAGCAGTACCGAGGCCCGGGTAGTCGGTCGCCGCAACTACGTAACCACGCTGTAGCATGTCGCGCAGACCTTGAATCGTCCAGAAAAACACGCAAGTGAGCGACGGGGCGCATTCGGAGACGATTCCAGTCGTGGGGTGCGCCCTCGCAACAATTTGGCGGCCCGCCGGAGGAATCGATCCCGCAGGAACGATCACGACGCCTGAAACCGCGATAGGTTCGCCATGCAGCCCCTCTGAGCGGTAGAGCACCCGATAAGGCGAAGTGCCTTCTGGAACGCCATAGATCGGCTCAGAACAAATTAACGCACAATTCGCGTAGGACGTATGTCGGAATTATCGACCGAGTAGAAGGCACTTTGGGCGGACGCTGCGTTGCCGAAAAGCACAGACAGTTTGCCGGCGAGGATCAGTAGTAGTCTTGCTGTGATCGATTTGCGCATGCAATCGGAATTGTGGAGAAGTCAGATTGAGGATCTAGCGGGTTATGCGCTCATCATCGTACCTGAGCTTACGGAGGGAAAACCTTAACGGAGATGGCCTCGGCCGTTATCGAAAGAATTCCTAA
The DNA here is from genome assembly GCA_036401515.1 of Steroidobacteraceae bacterium. Taxonomy (GTDB): domain Bacteria; phylum Pseudomonadota; class Gammaproteobacteria; order Steroidobacterales; family Steroidobacteraceae; genus Bog-1198. Next base: position 22,032 of record DASWUU010000155.1, on the reverse strand, counting down.
ACGCTTTTGTCATCCGGGCTTTTCTCTGGGTAGCCAGGTGGCGCTCGAAATCATGAGCGCTTCCAGCGCACGGCTTGAACGGTTGGCGCTTTTGAGCGCGACGCATGGCGGCCTGCCTCTTCCCGTAGCTACCGTCCTTCGCCGTGCCATCGAGACCATCGAGCGGGGAGGTTTTGACGGTTACCTCGAGGGCAGCTATCCGACCTATTTCTCAGCTGACCACGCTCGCGATCCGGTGTTGAAGCGATGCTTCCTCGAGATGGCAAGAACTGTTGGCAAGGACGCTGGTCTATGGCAGATGCGAGCGCTCCTCGCGATAGACGGACCGTTTACGGGTTTAGGGCAGATTCACTGCCCGATCATCCTGTTGGTTGGTCGTAAGGATCGCCGCACTACGCCAGCAGCCCATGAGCTGTTAGCGCAGGAGAGTCCTGGATCAGAACTTACCGCATTGGCGCTGCGGCGCATTTCACGCCACTGGAGCAGCCAAATATTGTGACCGGCCTGTTGAGGCACCGGATGACCCGCTGACCGCGACCGTGCTCTTGTGCGAACCGATCCCGGGCTGGTTTCCCTCGTTGCTCGGTCAGAAGGGGCGCTCGGCGGCATTCCCACCCCGCGTCGAACAATGATAGATTCTCGGTACGATCTGCTAATTGCAAGTGCGGTGATTGTGCCGTGGGGCAACCAGAGCACGCGCCTCGGCAATCCGTTAGAGGTAATTGCATGTTGAAATGGGTTGAAAAGTTCGAATCCGCGATCAACTGGCTAGTGCTTTTGATGATGGCGGTGGTCGTAGTGATGCTCACGGTCAGTTTCGCCATTGACCTTGCACGCAACGTCTCGGTGTTCCTGGTCGGTTCCATGGCCAACGAACAGATATTTCAGATATTCGGGGACCTTTTACTAATATTAATCGGCCTAGAGCTGATTCATACCGTCAAGGTTTATCAGCAGGATCATACTGTACACGTAGACGTGATCCTGTCCGTAGCGCTGGTCGCAGTCGCGCGCAAAGTTATAGCTGTCAATTTAAAGGAATATCCAGCCAACGCGATCATTGGATTGGCAGTCCTTATCATCGCCTTGGCCGGCGGCTATTGGCTCACTTTTCGCCGCGGCGGCGCAACAACGGGCTGACACGACCAACGCGTCCTTCGCGGCCGCGATTCGGACTCAGGTTTTGCGACAATCGTTACTGGCCTTGACCTGGGCGCAGTACGCGGTGACAAAGATTGGTGACCAGGGCGGCGGTAGCGACTCGAGGTAGATGAATGAGATTTCTGTGTCAATTCCGTCGCCAGCAGCCGCAAGAACGGTTTAGCCAAGTTGTGATTTGCGGGCTAGCTGGCTATCGCAAATTGATTCCGGAAGAAAAATAAAGGGTGCGTCGCAAAGCACACTTCGGCGTATACGTCTTCCTCGGCGGCGTTACATCAGATCGCGCATGTCGCGGTCGCACTGAGTGCGGAGGTAACATGTCCACGCGACGAGACTTTCTGTCGACAGTCGGAGTGCTGGCTTCAGGTGCGGCCAGCGCCCAACCGCAGGAAGCCTACATTGTATTCACAAAGGCGACACAGTCAGCGACCACACCCGAGCAAGCGCTCCCTCGACTCAAGGAAGGCAACACGCGTTTCCTGACGGGTCTAACGATTCACTGTGATCTGCGGGCACAGGTGAAGGACACTGCGAGTGGGCAAGCCCCGTTCGCCGCCGTTCTGGGCTGCATGGATAGCCGGGTGCCACCAGAACTCGTGTTCGATCAGCGCCTCGGCGACATCTTTGCGGTGCGGATGGCCGGCAATTTCGTCAATACGGATATTGTTGGCAGCCTCGAGTATACCGCTCAGATGGCCGGCGCATGCTTATCGTCGTACTTGGGCATTCCGATAGCGGCGCCATCAAAGGTGCGATTGACGATGTGCAGCTCGGCCACCTCACCAGCGCGCTCGCCAAGATTCGACCGGTCGTCAAAGAGGTCACGGATATCGAAGGCGCGCGCAATTCCAAGAACAAGAAATTCGTGCAAAATGTGGCTCGCCGCAACGCCAAGGATTCGGCGGCCGGACTGACGATGCACAGCCCGGTTTTGGCGGCGCTGGTAAAGGACGGCAAACTGAACAGCCTTATCAGCCATGCATGATATGAGGACGGGTGCGGTGAAGTGGTTTTAGATGGAAAGGCCGATGAGTCGCAAATGCACCGCGATTTCCCTCTTGAGCCTGGTCTTGGTCTTCTGTGTGCCAGTGGCATTGGCCGACGGCGCCTACACGCACGCTCACAGCGAAGTGCACCTGCGCGCGGGACCCAGCAGCGACTATCCGCTGGTGATAAGCCTGCCGCCAAACTGAATGGCTGCGTCGAGGACTGGACCTGGTGTGATGTCGACTCGGAAGGCAATCGCGGAGGGGTGTACGCCAACTGTCTTTACTACGACTATCAGAATTCGCGTGTACCGATCATTGAGTATGGGCCGCGGCTTGGGCTCACGATCGAACTGTTTAGCGTCGGTGACTATTGGGGCCGGTACTATGCGGGCCGGCCTTGGTACGGGCAGCGCGACCGCTAGCTGCATCGCCAGCCGCCGCCGCGGCGCCCGCATCCGATTCGGCCACCAACTCGTCCAAGACCGCAGTCAAGGAGGCCCCCCACGCAGTCACCGCCTCAAACACCAGCGCAACCGCAGCCAAAACCGCCATCGCGATCCCCACCTCCCGATGCGCGCCCGCCATCGGGTCGACCTGGTGCGTCGCGCCCTAATAGATCGGCGCCAGATAGCGGCGGCGATCGACCAACCCAACGGCCCGACAGGCCAAAGCGCGATCCGCCACCGGGCAGGGATAATACGAACCGGCAGCCGCTGGCGCGGCAAAATTATGGGCTGGGTTGCATACGGAGACGAACCCATCGATGCGTTGGGTCGAAGGCGGCAGCTCGCGGACGAGGTATCCGCCCAGACTTCTCCAAGGAGCACGATCTTGCCAGGCTTAGGATGCGCAAGCGGAAAGGAGTTGAGAACCGCGGCATTTGGTTCCGTGAACACGAGATGCTGCTTGCGAATGCTCGAGGTTGTTATCGAGAGATGCGCGAAGGTTTAAGAGGATCACTAATTGAGGATCACCCCGTCTTTCCTCGGCGCTGCGGCTGTTGTCTCTTTGTTCTCACAAGGGGTAGATTTGTGACAAAGATCAAACTCACAATCCGGTATGACGTTCAAAGCGCGAACTGGTAAAGACCTCCCAAATAACGATAGCCATTAGCAGCGCACCGACCCCGGTCGCGCCGGCGCATGCGGGTGGCGCAATTATCCGATCTCGCAAACAAATTCTCGCCGCGGCGCACGACAGCGGAAAATAAAGAAAGGTCGCCGTGACCAAACCGGGTGAGTACCGATCAAAAAACGGCGACAGTCAGAACGTGGTATACAAAATCCCGAAATAGATTTGCGCTCGCCCAGGCGATGAGTACGGTCACAGAAAGCTTACTTCTAGCCGCTGACGCCCACGCTGTCGTCACAAGAAGACCAATCATAAGTCCACTGTTACGCGCGATGAATCTGGGTCCATCGATTCCCCTAGCACATTTGACACCCAGCCCGGAAAGTTGCCGACCTATTCCTCGGTGTTGTGCAACGCCAAAGCCAAGGGCATGAGCCAAATGACTCTGAAGAAAGTCACGGTAGTTCTCTTCACCGCAAAATTGTCCATGCCTGATCTAACTCCCGTGTTTTCACCGTCGTCTTATCAGATTTTAGTTGCGCAAAGGGTACGTTTCGGGACGAAATGCCAAAATCTACAAAAGTAGCACTCACGCGTCCCAATATTCAGTCCCAAAATGAAGCGACAAAAAGTCGCATGCGGCAAGAGTTTTAGCACAGGAAATCATTCCTTATCGTGATCCCGCCCTGTGCTTGGGCGGGCGCCACGCCTCCTTGAGCTGCCAGCACTTCCTCGCCGTATCTCATCGGCATTGCTCTTCGACAATAATCTTCCAACCCCGCCGCCATGCATAGGTGCGCATGGGGCCAACTGCATAGGCAGCGTCTGCTCGTCGTGAGTGGATATTCGGGCGCACAACCCGACGGTCAGCCTTAACCGGGCTGCCCGGGCCGCCGCCCGAACAGCACACATATCGAAATATTTCCTATCAGGTTAAATTCCAACAAAGGGACGTAAACTCTCACAGGATCTGCGGAAGTCGAGGCGCCAAACCCCTAGAAAATCCCAGAGAAAGAATCTCAACGGATGCGTATCTGTCCGCGCACCGACTCGATTAGGCGATCGGAGTCGTACCCAACGCCATTCTTGAACACGATATCCACATTTTCGCTATCCGAAATGCGGGCGGCCGGATCGCCCTTGAACAATATCAAATCCGCGCGCTTGCCGGGTGCGAGCATGCCGAAGTCGTCTGCAGAATTCCCTCTGTTGGGGACCACCTGCGGGGCGCTTTTTGAGGCGCCCGGAGGGCGCCAAAGGTCCGTCGATGCTCGGATTTCCGTCGATTTTGTGTCGCCGCCGCTGCCGCGGTTGGCGACGTCAACGGCTGATATTGGCGGTCGCCAAATCCGATCCGGCCACCTTCGTGGGTCCATACGAAGGAGTTGACGACATGGGGGTACGCAGCATGACGGTGCGGCGGTTCGAGGAGATCCGGCGCCGACTGGTGGAAGGTCGCGGATTACGGGAGATCGCCCGAGCTCTTGGCTGTTCCCTCGACACGGTGCGCGAGGTCCGCGACGGCCTACGACACTCACCCGACGCACCGAAGTCGCTGCCGGAGCCGGTGTGGATGCTGCAGGTCGACTGGCGGCCGCTCATCCACGATCTGGGGCTTGGTCATCAGTTGAAGTTCCTGTGGGAGGAACGCGCCCAGCACCTGCCACTTACTCAAACTTCTGGAAGCCATTTTACCGCAAGTTCCCGCAATACCGGCAGGCGAGCGTTACTGTCCGCGAGTTCGCGGCCGGCGAACGCGAGGAAGTCGACTACGCCGGCGATCCGATCGAGTGGTTCGATCTCAAAACCGGAGAGTCCACCAAGCGTGGGTGTTCGTCGCCGTGCTCGGCTTCAGCCAGTTGATGTTCGCCCGCGCCGCCGGCTTCGACAACGAGTTCGATCTGGCGTTTGATCGCCACACTCCGTCAGCGAGGGATTCCCTGAACAATTAGACTATCGGTATCCAATTTCCGTGTAGACCTTGAGGGACGCGCTGCGGAAGACGGATGACGGCCACGGGCTCCGCGTCGATATGCTCAGCATCGAGGAGGACTAGATTACTGGTCCGGTTGACGGAATTGAAGGCGAATATCGCTAAGTAACCATCATCTTCGCGACGATTTGGTTTGCGTGGAATAAACGTCGCCTCGCCCGCGACCTGATTGCCAAAATCATGGCGAACGATATCGCCGGTCTCCGTGTTTACTTTCAACATCGTATTAAAAGTAGCTGAAGGCGCATTTGCAATCTTAAGCGTATTGGTTAGAGTCGGCAGGTAGACAAAACGAGTCGGAAGCGCATTGAGCGTGTCATTCACTCGAGGGAATTCGACCACCATATTCGCGATCTCTGCGTCGGTGATCTTGCGGCTTTTAAGATCGATGACCATCTGATGCAGGGTCGGAAATTTGTGGCCAGCTGCTCCGTAGCCGAGGATGAGACTTTCATGGCGAACATAGTTGATGAAGAGTTGGCCGCCACGCTCATAGGCATTCCCGAAATGAAATACGAAGAAAGGATCCGCGCCGAGCCACTCTGCAGAGCTTCCATCGAGCGCGATGAGGCCGATGCGAGTACCGAGGCTAGGCTGCCATTGCATCAGAGGTTTTCCCGATTGCGCCGCATTCAGATCGAAGATTGCCGGACAAGCGAGCAGCACGATGTATCGTTCGGTTAGTACGAAGTCATGAATCATTGTCGGCGCCGCGAGGGCGACCGAAAAAGTCTTGGCAAGATTGCCCGAAGCATCGATTTGGTGGAACTCGACCGTAGGTTCTTTGATTGAATAAGCGAGCGTGAACAGGGCGCCCGTCTTTGGGTGCCGGCGGTTATGCGCGCCGAGCCTAATCGGTTTGTCAGTGCCCGCCTTCCATTCCCCGATCGTGTCGAGGTCCATCGTCATTTCGTAGCAAGTGGTCGCTTCGTCGAGCGCCAGCAGGTGACCACCGTGACTTAAGACGCTGATGAAGGCGCCGTTTTTGAATGGACCGGTTTGTCCGTCGGGGCCGATCAGCGCGGTGTCGATAGGAACCGGATGCGTAAAGCTGCCATAAATTGCGCGACCTGCGCGACGCTCGGTCGCGAGGCCCTTAGTCTGCACAAAGCGGTTGCGGTAGCGTGCCCGGCCGTTCTCAAAATAGACCCCGTGGATCATCCCATCGCCATCCATGGGATAGGCGTACCAGATGGGCTCGAAAAGTGGATTCGGTCCATTGCGCATATAAGCGCCACTCAGCTCGGGCGGGATGCGGCCCGAGATTACCTGTAGGTTGGCTGAATCCACCTCGCGAGCTACCGGTAGATAGTTACCGCTTAAGTGAGGGTCATCCGAGGTCCAGCTGACGTCTGCAGTTTGCGAGGCCTTTGACAGCGAGGCGCCCAAGCTAATTGCTGCAGCACTCGATACCACTAAACCACTGAACTCGCGGCGAGTAAAACGGGTGTCCAATTTGATTCTCCTACCGAATTTACTGGCTAGAATATTCCTAAACGCCTACCGCCTTGGTGAGCGCACGGCCCCCTTGCTGCCGCACTGAAGTTGCGCAGTCATCCAAACATTCATCGTAAGCGCCTTTCGCATCATTCAAGCACATATGAAGTTCATCAAGATCGAAGGGATTATCGTATTTTGCGTGGCATCGATCCAGTTGTGGATTGCCCTAATTACTGTCTTTTTCCCTGCTCGCTGACCGCACCCTAGGCTAGTTTTCTCAGACTGCTCCGGGACTTGCGTTCTCGCGTGCCAATTTCTTTAAAGCGCGTAAAGCCCGTGGCCGGTCAATTTTGTCACGCAATGCTCTCAGAAATCGACAAGGCTGCGAATGGCAACCACGCAGAAGCGCAAGCGTCCCTCCGGTCTCGCATCTATCGCGCGGATCGACTCTGATGGCGTAGCGCTCACGGCGACCTATTGGCAATTCCGAAAGCTGACTGGGCGATCGCTAAGGCAAAAGATCGAATCGTGAAGTCAGCACTTCGGACGAGCGTCGAGGAAGCCGCCGAAAGAGCGGGCTGCTCAACCCGAACCGTGCAACGCTTGTTGGTACGTTATCAATAAATCCGTCCCCGCTATCGTTCCTCCCCCGCAAACACGGCCAGACAATTGGCAGTCGCAGACTCGATCCGGCGCGAGAAGCAATCGTTGAAGCAGGCCTTTGTGCCTGAGGGCGCGCGTCCTAATAAATTGGATGTTTTTTAAGTTTTATGGTTGATGGGCATGACCCCCGCGATGAACGCGGGGGGCATCGCCCGAAGGCAGTGGATGCTGTGCGATCGCTGCTCAACGTTAGCTGCTTAACAATAGAGCCATGGTGACTGGCGATGTCAGCTTTGAGTCCTCGGATCAAAAGAAATACTGGCACCTGCAATGAGACCAGGCGATGACGACCGCCGCAACGCCAATCGCAAATATTAAGGCGTCTCAGCGACGCGCTGTCTGAAAAAGGCAATGCAGGCGGCAGGCGATTTCCTAGGTTATCGGTGGACCGACGAATGCCATCAGGTCAGCCCGACTGAGCCGCCATGGTCGTACGGATTCGAAGCGGGGGGAGGCTCGTTCGGCTGAGCACTTGTGGGCGCCCCTTCGTGTGCATCTTTATGCCGCTGATAAAGCGTCTGCGCAACACGCGGCCGCCCTTCTATCTGCCACCGAGGGAGCGCCATTAACTATATCTCACGAATGAGCGCAAATTCGATAGCGCTTTGCGATTGCGAATTACCGGTATTGGCCGACTCGGGTCGGGCCGCTTTTTTTTGGGGCCCGCTGCGAAAACGAAGGTAACTTTGCTCAGCGCATTAGGATCCTTTCGGTCAATTCCAGAAATGCCGCACTGACTGCCACCGGGTTTTCGATCCAAGGGAAGTGCCCGCCTCCGGCGACCGTACGAAAAAGGGCGTTGGGTGTTCGGAAGCAATTGCAAGCCCATCCTCCCTGCCAAACGATCCTGTCTTCAGCTCCTGCTAGCACCAGCACAGGCATTGAGCGCGGCCACCAGACGGCTTGATAGCTATGGTCGAAATTTGCTTCAGACCACTCGACGGCAGCGCTGTTGTAGGGCATCCGGGCCAGAAGGTCCCGGCCCGCGGAAATGCCCGCGGACGTGAAATTCCATTCAGCCGAGGCCACGGCAATTGCGGCGATATGTTCGTCTCGGCGATCCTTCTCGTAGACTGCGGTCGCAATTTCGACCGCCGGGAGCGGCCGGTTCAATGTCATCTCCACAAAACGCGGATGCCAAGAGGCATCCGGCGCCGTGTCGAGAAGCGCGAGCCCGCAGACGTGCCCATCGAGCTTGGGGGTAGCGAGAAGGTACATGCCGCCGGTGGAGTGCCCTGCAAACACCGCATTTGGCAAGGCCTGAGCAGCTTCGATCAGCACTTTCGGCCAGCGGGAGAACGGATTAGCCGACGCGCCTGGTGGAGTGCGGTTGGAGCCATCACCGGGCAGGTCCACGAGCCATATCGAACCGGGCACGCGGAGCGAGTCCGCGAGTTCGTGCAAGCTTTCGGAACCAATTCCTGGACCGCCGGGGAGTAAAAGCCAGTTTAACTTGCCCGCCTTTGCCGAGTGTCGACGCAGGCGCACGCCCGAGCGAGTAAAGAAGAGGTCCATGATGGCTGTATCATGCACCAACACTGACGCTGGGGGCACGTGACCCCTACACTATATTCGGATCGAGCGGGCGTTCAGTTCCCTATCGAATTGGCAAATCCTCCGTCGCCTCGACGCTAGTGATCCTTCGGTTTGACGAAGTATTATTTTCAAGTTCCAATGCCCCTGGAATGACAATAGCCATATTCAAATTTGGTCTCTACCCCGTGCTGGTCGTCACGGGGCTTGGTCTGCTGTTTCTCGCCAGCGGTTATGCGATGCCGCGCGATCACCAGGTGCGTGTCTCGATGCGTATTCCCGCGCCGCGGAGCCTGGTCTGGGTGCTGGTTTCCGATACCCAGGACATGCCAGCTTGGTTCAAGGAGGCTGCTTCGGTTCACAGAGTGCCGCAGGAAGGTGATCATGAGGTCTGGAAAGTGGATGATGCGGCTGGAAATTCACTGACCTATGTGACAGTGCGGCGCGAAGCTCCCTCCCTGTACATCCGCGCGGTGCGCGATCCCAGCGGGACGTTTGGTGGCACCTGGTCGATCAATCTGGAGGCGATGGGAAATGAAACCCAGGTGAGCATCGAAGAAAAAGGCTGGATCGCCGCCGCGCCTTTCAGGCCCGTTCAGCGCTTCATCTTAGGTTATGACACCACTATGAAGCGATATCTGGCGGCGCTGTCGGCTGCCGCAAGCGCGCGAAACAATCTCCATGGCTCGTGACGGACACAGGCCCGCGGGAGAACTGCTGGCGCTCGTCTGAACCATTCAAAGCGCATACCCGCAAATCTATCTTGCCTGCCACATCGACCACGTACGCCGACGCACGCGCGCGTCGCAATTGTCTTCGGCAGACGCCTCGATCCTGGCGCATCTTACCTTCGACTCCACGGTGACGCCCGGCGCGCTGGCCCGCCACCTTGGCATTGCGGCCTCCAGCCTCTGGGCGCGCATCAAGCATCTGGAGGCCCTGAATTATCTCAAGCGATCGCGGTCGCCGGCTGATCACCGGCTCATCAGTCTCGAATTGACCCCCAAGGGGATCGCGGCGGCGTCCGCGGCGTCTGTGCTGGATTCGGACCGCCTCGCAGGACTTTTGGAAACGCTTTCGCAAGAAAATCGCGCCCTTGCAGTCGATGGTCTAGCCTTGTTAGCGGCTGCCGCAACAAAATTTTCGCGACGATGACATTCACCGAGAACTTTCCTATGGGCGCCCACACACAGCGCCTGTTTCGTAACAATTCTGCCGCGATCGACGAGACGATTACGCGCCAGCAAAGATTAAAATTACTTTGGATCAGTCGCCATTTCATTCCCCGGGAGCGCGACTATCAAATCCCGCCGCGTCGCGCATCGCACGCGCGGTCAGCGGCACGGTCCGATCGTCAGGCTGATGAGCCCATCCGACCTCGGTCAGCTTATCAAGCCATTCATTTTCCTCGACCAGCTTGATGTGGATATGAAGTTCGCGCCGCGATTCTCATGGCATCCCCACTCGGGTATTGCAACGCTGACGCTCCTGTTCGAAGGCGGATTCAACTACGAAGACAGCACAGGGGCGACGGGAACCATGACCCAAGGCGCAGTGGAATGGATGCAGGCGGGGGGTGGAGTATGGCATACCGGCAGTGGGACCGGTCAGCGCATAAGAGGTTATCAGCTCTGGGTAGCATTACCGCCGGAGTTGGAGGCGGCCTCGGCTCTAAGCAGATACCTAGACCAGGGCAGTTTTCCCAAAATTGGGCCGGCACGTCTGATTTTGGGTGAATTAGGCCAGGCTCGAAGCCCCATCAATTCGCCCTCACCGATGAACTACCTCGATGTTTGCCTCAGGGCTGGTGATACCTGGCGTTACGATCCCCCGCCGGGACACGAGGTTGCATGGGTGGCGGTGCACGAGGGCAACGCTCTGACGCCTGGCTCCATACCAGCTGGGGAACTCGCGATTTTTGATGAGTCGCAAGCACCCATCACGTTCCGAGCCGAAGTTGATACCGGCTTCGTGCTCGGATCGGCCGTCAAGCATCCGCATGGTCTGGTGATGGGTTACTACTCCGTGCACACGAGTGAGACTGCGCTCGCGCAAGGCGAGATGAACATTCGCCGGATTGAAGATGAGCTGCGCCGCAAGCGAAAAATATGAGCATCTCGCAAACTAAAGCAAAAGTTGGCCATCGTTTGAGGTGAATTGCCGATACCGGTCGCAGGATTCTGTTCTTGCCACAACGATCATTGAGAACTTCGCAGCCGTTCCCATGATCTCCAAGGATCAGTGTGCGCGCTGTGCGCCGGCGACAACTGGTTGGACAAGGGAGCCAACCTGCTCTTGTCGGGACCGTCGGGAGGCCGGAAATCGCACCTGTGCTCGGCAACCGGCTTGACCTTGGTCGAGTAAGGCTGGCGGGTGCTCTGAACCAAACCTCAGACTCGTGCAAAAGCTGACGCCGTAGCGAGTTCGTGCTCGAGGCGGCAATCGAGAAATGGACCGCGATCTCTCGATTTTCGATGACATCGCCTATGTCACCAAGAATCAAGCTGTACTGGTGGTGTTCGAACTCATCAGCACACGCTATGCGTCCCCGATGCGCCGAGCCTGTTGGCGAAGCTGGTGCTGGCCTGGAGCACGATTTAATGCAGTCCGTGCTGGACCAATGGAATGCCGTCGCTACAACGGCTGTGCCGCCAGCGTTGATCGGGCGTGTCGCTCCGACTCGTGCCGAGCGTATTGATTTGCGCGGTGTGTTTACTTTCCCGATCGAGCAATACCGGGCACAAGTGTTACAGTCACTTTCGGCAAAATCACGAGCCTTTGATGGTTACACACAAAAGTGGCCTCCAAACGCCCCGTCGCATGCGGATAGAACGCCCGTTATTCAGCACGTTCCGGCAAACTATGCGATTTCCCCGAAAATATCGGGGGCAAATTACCGTTTGCACGGAAATCAAGGCGACCCCAGCTCGGCGTGAATGGTGAGAAATAGCCTTTTCCCAACGCCTCTACTGGGGCGGGCAAGATATGAATCCCCATCGACCACCCCTAATCGCTGCCTACTTTTCTCGGGTCGCCCTGAAACGCCGCAGGGGATCGCCGCGATAATGACGACTGCGGCGAGCAATGCAACGAACCATCGATGATTAGTCGCAAGGACGTCCAAAATTCAAGCGCGGGATTATAGCTCTCAAAATCCGCTAGTGATCGACGACTATTGAATTGATGACTTTTGCAACCCCTTGAGCTTGGTTGGCCGCGATTTCAGCGTCCCTGCGCTGTAGGCCAGTTGCAACCGTCCCGGAGAGGTACACGACCCGGTCTATTGTCTGTACCCTAAGCAGATTTGGGGCTTCGAGCTCCGGCATGCGGCCAAATCTTGCCTCGACATTTGCTGTGACCTTTTCGTCGGCAAGCGGGTTAGATGAGCGTGGAAAGACGGCGCATCCAGGCGCTGCCCCCGTAATGGTGAGGACGGCAAGGAATGCGAGAATTGTTTTGTTCCCCGCGGACACTTGATGGGCCCACTGTTTGACCAACATTGACGAACTCATTTCGATCTCCTTAAATATTCAGCTCCTGCGCACGTTAGCAACATACGCGCCGTCGATGATTGGATGAGAATGACAAAACTATGACTACTCTTCGGCGGATGTGCGCAGCGGCTGGCGTGAGTTAAGAAATGGGGGCGCATACTTGGGCCGAGCTCGGTGCAAGAAGCCGCCCCGATTCCCGGGGCAGTGAGGCGAGGTGCGCGCGAAATAAAGATGAGCTCGCCAGATTGCACAGATGTATTCGTCATTCGCGTTGATAACATGCGACGCCCCAGAAAAGACGGGTTGCGTCTCTCGTTCTCTCATCGCTCGAGCACTGATCTGCTCTCTCAGGGCTACAATCTTCCACTGGCCATTGTGTAAATGCAGCACGGCAAAGACGCTGTAATCTTAGACTGACCTGGCTGTATACCCGACGACCCATCAATGACAGGACGACCGGCCGAAAGCCTTCGCGCGTGACTAAGGGTCGCTGTAGTGCTGGTTCCAGCATTCCCCCGCTGGAACGCGGCATTGTGGAACGCTCAATCGCACATGCGCTCGCGGCATGCTACCCGGATGGGACTGACAAAATCACCGTTCGACTAGTATTGGGCGGCGGTTACACGGGCATCGGTATGCTGCTAGGCACTTAACACCTTTGAGAGTAGGGCGTCCGCCTGATGCTCAAGATTAGTGTTTACGGAACTGCAGCCACTAAACTCCCACTCGCGTGCAAAAAAGTCCAATCCGAACACGCTCAGCTGGGTTTAGCTCAAATCGGGAGGGCCACTGCGTTTGCAGTGTAGGCCAAATCCAACGTTTGTATCAACCGGCGACCTTTGGACAAGTTCTCTAGGACATTCCTGGGTAGTGTCCCGAAAAAATAATCACCGAATCTATAGTGTCGGTCATTCCATGCGCAATGATGGGCGCAAGCAGATTGCGGCTACACGCGAGGTATAATGCGCCCAGCAGCAGACCATCGACCGCGTTCTCAACGACGCCGGTGAAGTCCTGATTGCTATGGGCTAGTCCGAAGACGATGCTTGCGAGAGCTAGAGACGCCGTCCAGCCCTAACGGCCTCGGCCAAACAGACCAGCGACTCGGTTCAAAAAGTAACCGCGTCATACAAGTTCCTCGCCCAGCGCAGCGAGAGTCCACGAACCCCCAACCATTAACAGCAACAACTTAATATTACCGACAACGTCGCGAAAGTCCGATAAGTCGGGATACTTGCCGGTCAAAGACACGAGGAGCGGTTGCGTCACGAAGAGTTTGAGCGCTTCCATTACCATCCCAGCGCTGATCCTGATGAAGACGAAGCTGCGCCATTTTGCAGGCAAACAAAACCCCAAATCGCGCCAGTGCATATCACGCACTGCCAGCAATATCCAACCGAATGTAAGCAGATACGGAGTTTTGCTGATGTAGATATGATGGTGCTCATCGGCAAAAAAAATCGCGCCGACCAGACCGAGCTCTAGCAAAATCCAAAAACGGCTGGCCCGCAATCCTTCACGCCACATTGCGGTTGAGACCGCGGCTTTGATCACATGGGGCTTTGCGGGGGAATCGAACGATTTTGCATCGATTTTCGAACGACGTGAGTGTTAAACCGGTAGGTGAGGAGGCCGACACCAATACCGATTGCGAGGCCAATGGGAATAATCCACCAGCCGAACACATCGTGACCCACTACGTTGGTTCCACGGCGTCCTAGGGATAGCGACAAGTCGCCGGTCGGGTCCGGAAGGGCCCAGAGCCCAACTCTACTTGGCGCAATCGGTTTTAGAATGGCCGTGAAGAGCCAAGAAGCGGCAAAGCCATATCCAAGGATTGAAACCATCAGGGCAAGCGAACTCTCAATGCCCTTGACTATCAGATCAGCGATTTTGCGAGCATTCGAAGGCCGATAGCTCTCGGCGTCAAAGTCCCAGGATGCTCGCATTTGCAGATTCGCGCGCGCAAGCCGATAAGGATCGCCGAGCCTCGCCAGCGTTGCTTCTATGTTTGCGTCACTCAAATCTCCGTCAGCACGGTCCAACACATGGCTGCGCAGCTCCTAGATGATTTCCGAGACTTGCCGCGACGGCAAGCCACGCAATTCGGCGCGGACTCGCTGTAAATATGATTCAAGTCCTCTAGACCGCCCGGCGTTTGGCACCCGCCTTCTCCTGTTATGGCGCGAGCAACTTATTCATGCCCTCGGCAAACCCGAGCCACGTTTGAGAAATGCCACGAACATAACGACGGCCATTGATGGTGAGCTGAAAATACTTTCGTGGATGGCCGGGGGCGGTCTCCACCCACCGAGATTCAACAAAGTTTGAGGCTTTCAAGCGACTTAGCAGCGGATAAATCGTACCTTCGGGAACCGTAAACTCGGCGATGGTCTCAAGGTGTCGCAGTAGTTCCAGCCCATAGCATTCCCCGCCATAGCGACGCCAGAACGGCCAATGCTAGGCTTCCCTTGCGGAGCTGGGTCTCCCACTTTGCGATATCAAGTTCAGTAGGCGCCTCGAGCAATTTCTTCACCGCATAATATATAGCATTGCATAGTATCTTGTGTCCTTGAGTGGCCAATTTGCGCCGAAGCGAAACAGCGGCCTGAGGGACCTCTTCTTCAGTCGTGAAGCCGGGCTCGCGAATGCAATGGTCGATTAAATCTGTCGATCCGCGTCCTGCCGCTGACTGGGAGATGCCTTTACGGGAACTGGCAAGCTTTCTGCTGCCGCTCACTCTTTCGCGACCGACGCTTTCACGGTCATCGACTCACAAAACTCGCGCGCTCTCTTCCTTCGTCAAGCCGCAGGTGAAACGGAACACGATCTTGCGGCGATAGCGGCCATGCCGCCCCCGGGCAACCCGAGCCGGTGACCTTCATCGCGCGTGCGTATCGTTTTTTGGGGACGAGCGGCAGTCATGGATCATTTCCGTAGAATGTTTGCGGCGACTTAGAAGTTCGAGCCGGAACCCGTGGTCCCCGTGGCGGGTCGGGCGTCGCAGTCGATAACCGCGTGGTCGCACCCTCGTCGCAATGGTTGAGTTAACAATGGAACATTGCTGTCGCCCCGGCTTGTACAAGGCGGCGGGGCTTGTACAATCCTCACAGAACTCACAGTCGACAATAACTGTGGTTCCTTCAATTTTTCAATTGCGCCGTTACGAAAGCTTTCGGGCACATTGAGTCGCAGTTCGAACTCGTCTCGGCCGGCACCGTTCACGTCTGAACCCGTCCGCGAATAACAAGTTAGTGACAGCGACGACACGATCGTGCAATACACGGCGATGTAAATGATGGCATGCTGCCTCCGACGGACGCCCAGCACCCACTTGGAAATGACTCACTAAATCAGACGGCCAACCCGCGGAGCGAACAATGAAAGTTCTCATAACCGGCGCTAGCGGCTACATCGGACAGGCAGTCGCAAAGGTCTTGGTTGACAGCGGCCACAGAGTGTCCGGCCTCGCTCGATCAGTTTCCTCTGCGGCAAAGCTTCGTGCCGTTAACGTCACCCCGATCTCAGGGGATTTCAACGACCATGTCAGCTTAACGGAAGCGATCGCCGCCGCAGCGCCAGATGCCTTGATCAGCACCGCCAGTGTAGGGACGATCGGCGGAGATGCCAATACGTTCGCAAAAGACCGTGATGCCGTTGGGGCAATGCTTAAGGCGCTTGGCAAGTCGGGAAGAATTCTGATTTTCACGAGCGGATCCGCCGTCGCCGGGGTGTTTAACGGCGGCCTCCGATCCGATGTCATCTACGATGAGGACGCGACTATGCCATTGGCCGCCAGCGCATTCGCACCTCCTGGATCCGGAGTTCACCCGATGTTGATCGACGGATTTGGCAGGGCCATGGCGGCCCGGATCGAAACGGAGAAAGCGGTGCTTGCCGCCGATGGAGTCAACGGTATCGTCGTTCGCCCTGGTCTGGTCTATGGTTATGGCGGCAGTTACGATATCCCAGCGCTCATCACTATGGCGCGGTCCCGAGGCTACGCACCCTATCTCGGAGCAGGGCACACATCGCAGAGCTATGTGCATTTAGATGAACTCGCTGACCTCTTTCGTTTGGCCGTTGAGAAGGCTCCGCGCCAGGCGGTGTTGCATGGGGTTGTCGACGAGGTTTCGCAGCGTGAGCTGGCAATCGCAGTGAGCGGCCTCATCGGCGATCGCGTCGAAAGCGTTACTATGAACGACATGCTGGGTTTGAACGCGGCGGAGAGGATTGCGTTTTTCCTCACTAAAGGGATTCCAGCTAATTACTTAAGATCACTGCAGCGCCCCGCACCGCCAAGCCTCGCGGCGGGTATCAGCCTCAGTTTAAATAAGCGGCTGTCTTCGGCGAAGACCCAGCAACAGCTAGGGTGGTCACCTAACCGGCGAGATATCTTGGCCGATTTGGTAACAGGATCGTATGCCCGTCCGGTTTGAGGTCTCGCGCGATTCTCGTCACATTAATGTTACCAATGCGTGCAGGATCTGTGACCAGTGCGTCAGATAGGAAAAATGGCCAGCATTTGGGAGAAACTTCGCAGAGCTATTACTGAGGGTTCCAGCCAAGTACCGACCAACCTCGACGGGAATCGTCTTATCTATCTCACCGTGCCAAAGAAGAACGGGAACTCGCACGTCCTTTAAGCTAAAACCCCATGGACGCGCAATCGCGCGCATATCATCATGCAATCCACGCGGCCCTTGATGACAGGCTTCGATCATGCTTTTCTTCAGAGAGTCGCAATAGCGCGGATCGCGAACGATGTCTTGGTCTGCTTTACTGAGTTTGTCGGTCGACTTCAGCAGGTAGGCGTCGGCATCCTCTCGGATCTGCCGGCAATGATTCCAGAAGCTCACTTGCAGAAGCACCGGTGCATATCTGGCAATGAACGCCAGACGTTTCACCTCCGTAGGCATGGACGCGATCGCTTGTTTGTCGGCGAACGGTGGCGCGCACGAAAACAAGCCAGTGGCGGAAACCCGATCGCCTAGTCGGTAGGCACACGCTAAGGCGTGTGGGCCTCCGCCCGACCAGCCCAGCACCCCGAATCGGTTGAATCCCAATTTGTCGGCAAGCTCCGAGATGTCCTCCGGCCATTTGGACAGTGATCGATTTGCAAGTCGAGAGGACATTCCGATTCCGGGACGATCCACCGCGACCAACCGAACACCTGCGAGTGTGGCCAGGTTGGGATTCGGATGCATGGCGCTTGCTGACAGGCCAAAACCGGGAAAGAAGAAAAGCGGCTTCCCATGAGGATCGCCCGACTCAACGGTGCCGAGGGCGCGACCGTCCCCTAATTGAACCACATTATAAAGCATGCTGACCGGAGGCGCGCTGATAGCTCTGTTGTGGAGCGAGGTCGGTATTCTGCCCCCGGCCGCTCCGCGCATGACTGGATTGATACAGCGCGGGGGCAGACACGGCGCGACTCAGAACCTGCTTGACAACGAACGCGAGAAATGCGACGGGGTTGCGCAGGTCCGTCGGCACCGCGCAGATACACCAGGCTATGGGGTCCCCTTAGAAATCTTTGGCAGAGTGAGGTCCATCAGATCACAACCAGGATGGTCCAGGGTACCCGCTTTAACCCCTGCGAATTCTGGTTTGCTGGAATTCAATCCGAAAAGCTGAGAACCGCTATCGGCACAAAATATTCTGGTGGCTTCATTGCCACGCTCGGTGATGCCCATGCGAGCTTTGGGATTGCCTTTTATAATCTTCAACGACTCGGATCGAACAATGATTATGGGCAAGTACGCTGCGCCGCTAGTAAAAATCGGTTGCGCCGAGCAAGCATAGCGAATGGCTGCGCAAAGGCAACCACCAGAAAAGGTCGAAGGCATTTCCATTTAGGCTCCGCAACCAAGATTCCACTCTATACCAAACAAAAGTCAAAACAAGGCGTCGGTTCGAGTTGAGAACATCCGCCCGGAAGCACAGATGGCAATTTCCGTTCTTGCAAAAGACATCGTCTTCGTAGATGGAAATGAAATGTGAGCGCTTATCTCATGGAGCTTTCCTCAAGTGAGGACTAGCGGTTTATCGTATTACGGGGTTGCCCGCGAGTTTGTAATAATTCGTACCCGTTTAAAAGTTACGCTGATTGGCGCGATGACGCGCTCAGCTTAGCAGGATAAGTAGGGTCAACTGCCGTATTGAGCGCGCACATATCAGAGGCTCCCCGCAGTTTCAAACAACAAGCGTAATTCCCCGATGGGATACGCTGCATGATTGGTCCTGAGGGAAGCCAAGACATCAACGCTCTTTATGGGGCGGATCGCTGCTCGCCGTTCTCTGGATCGCGCATCTCGAGCTGTTTTTGTACCACCACGAGGCCTCTTGCCCGTCAATGACGTGCCATCGATAAGGCTGGTCCGTAGAATGAAGGCACGTGTATCGCTGTTGACGTTTGCTCTGTCTAGCGCAAGCCAGGCTTCTTTGGCGGTAAAATCCGTTTTCCGCGGTAACGTTGAAGAGCTAGCACAGATACTGCTAGCGGATGTGGAGCAGTGGTAAGGGTCTCGTGTCGACCACGGTATCAATCACGATGCTGGTTCGGATGTCACGAATTCCCGGTACCCGCAGCAATCGCTCAAGGGAAAAGGTCCGGTAAGCGTCCAAATCGGGCAGTGCAACCTTAAGCAGAAGATCAAACTCCCCCGTGACGACGTGGCATTCCACAACTTCCGGCAGATCATTAATGGCTTTACGGACTGCTTTCGAATCGGCAGTTGCGTGTCGTTCGACAGCGGCAAATACAAACACTAAAACGTCGAGTCCCAGCTGCCTGCGATTAATTCGAGCCTCGTAGCCCTCAATTAGACCCGTGGCTTCCAATGCCCGCACTCGGCGCAGACACGGGGAGGGGGAAAGGTGCACGCGTTCTGCTAGTTCAAGATTGGTGAGGCGGCCGTGCCGCTGCAGTGCGCTGAGGATGTTTCGGTCTGTCTTATCAGTCGTGTGGGTCATATTATCCCCAAAAGTTTAAAACTCGGGTGATTGTACCTGCCGCAGCGGGTTTTTAGGGGCAAGAAGGACAAGTTCTGCTCATTGATCTGCTTTACCCTTAGATCATCTTGGTCGCTGGGTGGCTGATTGTGAGGACGCTGATTGCAAACAAATGAACACCAGTAACGTCGCCGGCGTCAAAAGCGATACTTTGATCGCGGAGCGGAAAGGCAATACTCGCACGCTGCTCGGCATCGCTTTGTTTGTCACTCTTGTTATTCTGCTGATGATGCTGGTCGAGCAAGTTTTTCCGCACTTTTCCGATACTGAAGGCGAGGTTTCGCCTTCGTTTGCTTTCCTCCGTGAAAGTCTGCTCCTCGGTGTGGTGATGCTTGCGACAAGCGTCGTAAGCGTGGTTGAGAGACGCAACCCGCTGGCGTTCGGATTGATAGGTACCAAGCGCCTCCAATTTTTCTGGCAAGGCGCAGCGTCGGGATTCGTTCTTCTTTCACTTCTCATCGGGTATCTGATTTTTAGTCATGGGTTGGTGATTGATCAACGGGTTCTGGGTAGCCTGGATGCCCTCAAATATGGAACGGCGTGGCTTGGATGCTGTTTTATTGTCGCCATTGCCGAAGAAACCTTGTTTCGTGGCTATCTTCAAACCGCGCTGACACGATTGGTGGGATTCTGGCCGGCTGCGGCAATCCTGTCGTTGCTGTTCGGCCTTGTTCATCTGCGCAACCGCGGAGAAGTTCTCATGGGAATCATTGTTGTGGTCCTCAGCGGCGCGGTATTTTGTTTCGGTCTGCTGCGCACGGGATCTCTTTGGTGGGGTATCGGATTTCATACGGCCTGGGATTGGTCGCAATCTTTCCTCTACGGCACCCCTGACAGTGGAATTGTTATTGCCGGACGCCTGGTCGAATCGCATCCAATGGGCAACGCCTTCTTAAGCGGGGGCGCCGCGGGACCCGAGGGCAGCACCTTTCTAATACCCATAATGGTGCTCGCGCTCATTGGCATTCATTTCACGGTCAACCGGGCAGGATGACGTCACCAGATCCCGCTATTGAGGTTGCTAACCGATGACACATTCTTATCTGGCGCTTGGGGCGCGGCACCGGTCGCACTGGAGGATTGGAATGCTTCTGAATTGGATGGCTCGAGTTGCAAACGTACTTATCACCATGTCTATGGTTCTTGCCTTTATTCCCGAGAGGAGCAGCGCCGGGACCCCCAACAGTAGCCCGCTTCGCTATTTCGTTGGCAAATGGGATTGCAATGGGAAATTTGCGTCCAATGGAAAGCTGATCAGCGCAACCATTATTTTCGACTGGAGCGAGGCTACTGAGACACTCCTGGTACGTCATGACGATAGAATCCCTAGCGTGTATCACGCGATCGAGATGTGGGGACCATCAAAGTCCGGAGAACTTCGAAACAGCATTGCGGATGCCTATAGCGGCATCAGATGGTTCACATCGGATGGCGTCGCTGAATCGCGGCTTTCGTGGACCCGAAAGGAATCCGGGTCAGTCGAGAGATTCACCTACATCCAAAAAGATGAGAACACAATGCAAGTGGATTGGCTCGTAGCTAAAACTGGCGGGCATATGGTGCTCGGAGACTCACTCATTTGCGTGCGTCAATCGTGAGACATGACACGCAAAAAGCGACAGATTGTTTGACCCGAAGCCTTTCGGAGCGACCTGTGGCGTTCAGAATCTCTGAAAAGGGCGTAAAAGCATTCTCTTCATGCCTTGCAGCTCAGCGGAGGAAGTGCCTCTTCCCGTGCCGGCTGTTGCGGTGGCAGCTTTCGCGATAGGGTGCGCCTTCGCGCCCCGAGGATTTGATACCCAGGTATTATCCAATAGTTCGATGAATCCGCTGGAGTGTGCGCTGCTCGTAATCAAAGGCATCGGCTATCTCGATGCCGAATGGCTTTTCGGTATAATTGAGGGCGTCATCGTTCAGGCTATCCGGAATATTGGATAGATGATCCGCGATCCCTAGATCATGCTACTCACCCACCCGAAACTCTTCCAGCATCTCGGCCGGTTCCTCAGGGGCGCAGACTTACCCTGATCCAACTCTTACCGTCTCGCGGGAGGACAAAAGATGAGGTTACACCATCGCGCGACGTCGACAATCATCGCCTGGTCCATATAACCGAACCCTTTCACTGTGGGCGGCTGCTGAACCCTGCGAATGGCGTCGAGCAGCGGCTTCAGTGCACGATGGCGAAAGGTTCGCGAGCATATAGAACTGCTCATCCACCACACCTTCCAGCATCTTCGGTTCGGGCATTTGTTGGCTTCGGTGGTGTTTTGTTCGAGCTTTATGTTCTGCAAGCACTGCGGAGTCGCAAAGAGAAACACGCTGCAGTTTTATTCTAGGTTGCCCTACATGATTAGCGGCCCACTTCCAGGATACCAACTGCTTGAGGGTCCGTCGCTGAGATTTCATCCAGATGAACTTCCGCGATGAGGCGAATTCCGCTGTGCCCGGGGTGGCTTACCGTGACGCTTCCACCGATGGCCTCCAATCGGTGCCGCAAAAACCCCAGCGCCATATCGCCACGGCTGCCCTCTTCGGGTAGCGAGGCGGCCCCATCCGCTTGCACTCGCATGCTGAAGGTACTGTCATGCACCGTAATCTCAAAATCCACGTGAATTGCGCCGGTTTGATTCTCAGCCACTACGAGGGCTTCTTGACCCACTCTAAAAAGCGT
>DASWUU010000154.1:0-7089 GCA_036401515.1 Steroidobacteraceae bacterium | reverse complement strand
GCTGACGGGCGACTTCGGCTTTTACCTTGCAGGCGCCGCCGTGTGGGGCTTGATCGGCGCGCTTTGCGTGTACGCCATGTTCCTAATCGCCCTGTCGAGCATTGCGCTGGCGGTGCTGCTGGCGCTTGGACCGCTTTTCATTGCGCTGCTGCTTTTTGACGCCACGCGGCGTTACTTCGTGGCCTGGATCGCGCAGCTCGCCAACTACGGGCTCATCACCATACTCACCGTGATGGTGGCTGCGCTGCTCTTGCGCATCGTCCAGTCCTATGCGGCGCAGACCGCCGCCAGGGGCGCTGCCATCTTGACGGTGGATGCCCTGAATATGATGCTGATTGCGCTGCTCGTATTTCTGGTCCTGCGCCAGGTCATGCCCATTGCCTCAGGTCTGGCCGGTGGCGCCTCGCTTAACTCATTCGGCACTCTCGGCCGCAGCGTCTTTTGGGGTGCGAGCGCGGGGGCAAAGCTGGCGACAAAGGGTTACGCGCTCGCCAGCAAATGGCGAGACCTGCGCGGATAAGTACTTAACAACACCAAGGAAGGTGGAATATGCGTCTGATTTTCTGTTTGGCACTCGTATTGAGCGCTTGTTCGACGGCTACCGTGCGCTGCGATAAGCACTTGCAGCCGATCAATGCCCCGTCCGCAAAGATCGCGTCTACTGCGGCGCCTGAGAGGCTCCCGTGATGAAGGCGGTCGCTATCCAGGAATACTTCGATGAAGCAGAGTCTTGGGACGCCGATCGCGCCGCGCAATTTCGTCGCAGCGCGCGAGCGGCGTGTTGGGCGGCGGGTGCAGGCTGGCTTTGCGCCGTCGCCAGCATCGTTGCGCTGTTGTTGCTCATGCCCCTGAAGCAAGTCGTGCCGTATCTGGTGCGGGTCGATGGCAGCACCGGTATCGTCGATGTCGTGCCCGTCTTTGCCGGGCATGCCACTCCTGAGGAGGCGGTCACGCGCTATTTTCTAATGCACTATGTCAGTGTCTGCGAGCGCTTCAACTTCTCCACCGCCGAGAGTGATTATGAAGAGTGCGGGGCGTTTCATTCGGCGCAGCGCAATCAGGCGTGGTATGCGATTTGGACTGCGACGAACCCCAGTTCTCCGCTGAACCTCCACAAGGACGGGAGCACCGTGCGTGTGCAAGTTAACTCGGTTAGCTTCTTTACACGGGCGAGTGGACTATCCGACTTAGCGCAAGTGCGGTATCTGAAGGCGCTGCGCCAAGGATCCGGCGCCGAAGAGTCCTTCACCCATTGGGTTGCGACCATTCAATACGCCTACGGCGAGCCTGCAAAGGAGCCGAAAACGCGTCGCTGGAACCCGTTGGGCTTCAAGATCATCGACTTCCGCTCTGAGCCCGAGGTCTTGGGCGAACAGGCCACCGCGAAAGACTCGATACCCTCGAGGGAGGCACGATGAACTTTATCGCGTTAACGCTCTTGGCATTAGTATGGTCCGCCTGTGCCAGCGCGGAAACGATTCCCGTGAAAGGCGCGGTCGACGCACGGGTTCGCCTCGCGGCGTACGACGGCGATGAGGTCTACAAGCTGCGGGGAGTCGTCGGCTATCAAATCGACTTGGAGTTCGAACCCGGCGAAACGTTCGTAGGCCTCGGCGCCGGGGACATTGAAGGCCTGTCATTCGTCGGCCAGGAGAATCACTTATTTCTGAAGCCTAAAGCAGCCAAGGTCGCGACTAACCTGACCGTACTCACCAGCCGCAGACACTATCAATTCGAATACGTCGTATTGGCGCAGTCGCCAACATCCGACCAGGATGTCATCTATGCGTTGCGCTTTACCTATCCGGTGCCCCCGGGGAAATTTGCCGCGGAGGCAGCAGCCAAACGACTGGATTCGCAGCTCGACAGCGCCTCGAGCACGCGACCCCGCAACATGGACTACTGGTATTGCGGCGAGCATGAACTTCGGCCGGTCACCGCGTCTGACGACGGTGTTCACACGCGGCTGACTTTTTCGGCGAATACAGACCTGCCCGCGATTTTCGTGCGCAACGAAGACGACACCGAGTCGCTGTTGAATTTCAGTGTGGATGCCGGCGATGTCATCATTCATCGCGTAGCGCGCCGCTTTATCGTTCGCCGCGGGAAACTCACCGGGTGCGTCGTAAACCTCGGATACGCCGGGGGCGGTAAGCGATTGGAATCGGGTACGGTGGCACCCAGTGTCGAGCGGCAAGTGCAAGGAGGCGTGCCATGAACCATCAGGAAGCTGATTCAAGTTCAGTGCGTGGCGAGCGCGACGGCGCAACCTTAAATCACACGCCCTCGGTTCAGTCGCGAGTCAGCAATTTCCTCGCCATTGGACTCATGAGTGTTCTAGGCCTCGGCATGCTTACTTGGTACTACGCCCATGCAATGACCCGCCAAAATCAATATAGTCAAAGCGCCCAGGCGTTATCGAGAAAACGGGCGCAGGGCGAGATGTCCTTGCCAAGCCTGGGGAAGATCAACCCGCCTGTGCCGGGGGCGCCCGAACATCTGCCGCTCCAGGATCCGCCCACGCAAGTCAGTCCTCTGCTGGCGACGCCGCTTCGGGAAATACCTCTCGAGGCTACTCCTGCCACCGCGGCCTATGGCGCGCCTCCGGCGAAAACGCCGGCGCAGCTCATGCTGGAGCGTCAACTGTCGGGCGCTGCTTTTTTGCCGCAAAGCTCGATTCCAATTGCGCCTGCCGGCACGACGGCGCTATTGTCGGGACCCCCATCTTCTGCCGCGCCCTCGGAGCCGGGAGAATTGAGCGCGCTGCTGCGGCCCAGTGTCACGACGGCGGTCCGCGCACAAGTGCTTCCAACGCAGCGGCTACTGTTGCCGAAGGGAGCATTTCTCGACTGCACGTTGGAAACGGCGATCGACTCGACGCTGCCGGGCATGACCACGTGCGTCATGGCTACCGACACCTTCGGCGTGGATGGCCAGGTCGTGCTCCTGGAGCGCGGCACCAAGCTCGTCGGTGAGACTCGCGGACAGGTACAGCAAGGCTCAGCGCGAGTCTTCGTGTTGTGGAATGAAGCCCGGACGCCGGCCGGCGTCATTGTGCCGTTGTTATCGCCTGGCGCGGACGAGTTAGGGCGGTCGGGACTGTCGGGGACAGTCGATCGCCATTTTTGGGAGCGCTTCGGCGCCGCGATGTTGGTTTCGCTGATTGACGGCTCGGTTCAAGCCGCAGTTCAGTCAAGTCGCGGTAACAACAGCGGCGCGGTCATCGTCAATCCCTCGGCAACACAAGATGTCATGTCGGAGGTATTGAAGGGCACCATCAATATCCCGCCTACAATCGTAAAACATCAAGGAGATCGCATTCAGGTCCTCGTCGCCCGCGATTTGGATTTCCGGTCGGTGTATGAGCTCAAGTCCACCGCCGCTGACCGCTAGGGGCGGCGCCGAAACATCGGCGCTTGCACTGACGCTGTGCACGCTGCGCCCGCTCCTGCGCCGGGATGACGTCATGGAGTTGTGTATCAACCGGCCTCATGAAGCATTTCTGGAAACTCATGCAGGCTGGCACCGCGAACCTCTCGCCTTTGCGGATTTTGACTGGTGCAAACGATTGGCAAAGCTGATCGCTAACTTCTCTCAGCAACGCGTTGACGCCACATCGCCGCTATTGTCCGCGTCCCTCCCCACGGGAGAGCGCGTTCAGATCGTTATGCCGCCGGCCACGACCGCGGGTTGCGTTGCGATCGCCATTCGCCGGCCGGCAGACAGAGTGTGGAGCATCGAAGAGTTGGCAAGCCGCGGCATCTTTCGACGCACGCGCCAAGCCGGGCCGGAATTGGACGCAACGGAGCACGAATTGCTGCGACTCTTGGAATGCAGCAAGTTCGAGGCTTTCATGCGCCTCGCCGTCGTCAGCCGCAAAAATATTGTCGTGTCCGGACCAACCGGCTCCGGCAAGACCACCTGGACCAAAGCTTTGATTCGAGAGATTCCGGTCGATGAGAGGCTCGTGACCATCGAGGATGCAAGCGAACTGGTGCTCGAACACCATCCAAATCACGTGCCCCTCTTTTACTCCAAGGACGATCAGGGGGTTGCGCGCGTTACCCCTAAGCAGCTTTTGGAATGTTGCCTGCGAATGAAACCGGACCGGATTTTACTGGCGGAATTGCGAGCCGAGGAAGCGTTCGATTATTTGCGCAACGTCAATTCCGGGCATCCGGGTTCCATCACCAGCGTTCACGCTACCAGTGCCGAGCTCGCGTTCGAACAATTGGTGTTGCTGATCAAGCAAAACCAGAGTGGTCGGGAGTTGGCGCGCGAAGATATCAAGAGCCTGTTGTATCTGCTGGTCGATGTAGTGGTGCAGTTCGGCGTTGAACGCCACGAGCGGTTCATCAAGGAAATCTGGTACCACCCGGAGCGCAAGCGAGGGTTATGAGCGGCATGCTCCATGGTTGGTCGGGCTTCTTCGCCGCCTATGCCGCCATCCAGGTGCCGATGTTCGCCGGCCTGGTTCGGGCGCGCGCCAAGTTTCACCAATACGTGACGTCACCGGCTATCGCGGCCCCTCTGATGGCGGTTGCCGCGGTGGGCACCGCGCTGTCGAGTCCATTGCTGCTGCAACTCGGCTTCGCCGCTCATGGTCCTGCCCAGGTGGCTGTCGCCACCGGCATAAGCGCGGTGCTGGGGTTTGCGGGCGGCCATGCGATCGCACACGGGGATCCACAGAATAAATTGCATCAACGAGGTTCTCTGGTTTCGGAGCGATCGCCTGAGATCAAGCAATCCGGACGTGCATCGATCAATGCGGGGATCACCTTGGCAGGCATTAGAGTTCCTGCTCAGGACGAAACCAAGCATTTTAAGTTGATCGGTGCCACCGGCACCGGCAAAAGCACTGCCATTGAGGAAATCATGGCCCACGCCTTGGCGCGCGGCGATCGCGCGGTCATCGCGGATCCGGACGGGGGCTATTTGCAACGGTTTTATAAAAAGGAGCGGGGCGACGTCATTCTCAATCCGTTCGACGAGAGCTCTGTGAAGTGGGATCTGTTCGCGGAGATAAGAACTGCGTACGACGTGGAACAACTCGCGCGATCGCTAATACCCGATCACGAAGGGCAGGACAGAAGTTGGCGAGGGTACGCGCGAACATTCTTTTCGGCGGTGACCCGACAGGCGCACGAAGCCGGTATCAGCGATATCGGTGAACTCTATCGGCTGCTGGTGGTGGCGGACAACGATGAGCTGCGAGGCCTCCTCCGCGGCACCCCCGCGCAGCCCTTCCTGGATGAACATAACAGCCGGATGTTCGACTCCATCCGGTCTGTTACCAGTTCGGCGGTGGCGGCACTCGACTATGTCGCACAACAAAAAGCCACTGATTTCTCAGTTCGAGACTGGGTCGACGATAACAATCCGGGCGTCCTGTTCATTCCCTACAAAGCAGGTCAGATCGCATCGTTGCGTTCGACTATTTCTGCCTGGATGCGTCTTGCCATTTTCGAGACTATGGATCAAGGGGAGTACCAAGCGCGACTCTGGTTCGTCGTGGATGAGCTCGATGCGCTGGGCCAAATCGATGGACTGAAAGACGCCCTTGCGCGCCTTCGCAAATTCAACGGGCGTTGCGTTCTGGGATTTCAGTCGATTGCGCAAGTCTCGAGTACGTACGGCCAAGATGCGCATACTATTGTGGAGAATTGCGGCAACACGCTCATTTTTCGCTGCTCCGCCAGCGAAGGCGGCGGTACCGCGCGATTCGCCTCACAACTCATCGGTGAGCGCGAGGTAGTGCGTACGTCGGTCTCAAAGACCCGGCGAGCGACAGAAATCTTCGGTTCGGTCTCGCGCAGTCAGCACTTCGCCGTTGAGCCGGCCGTCCTGCCTTCTCAGGTTGAGCAGCTGCCTGACCTGACGGGCTATCTGAAATATGCCTCGGAGCAGACGTGGCAACGCGTGCGGCTCGATGCAAGAAATAGATGGACCGAGATGCGCTCGGCTCACGCAGGCAGTAACCAATCGCTTAATGAACGATCGCAGCGCTTCCTGGACGCAAATCGTGAGTGATGCCCACGCCATTGACGATACCACCATGAAGGTCGGTCTTCTCATGGAGAGTGCCCAAGTCCATCAGAGGCTCGCCGAAGGTCAGCTCGAGAAGTTGCGGGCGCACACCCAAGATCTCGACAGCGTTGTGCGGGATGAAATTCGGCGCACGCTGGTACAGGAATTACAGATGTTGACCGCCGAGACATCGCGCGCCACGCGAGCATTGCAAAAGTTGAGGGGCAGGATTGCCTGGCGCTTCACGGCGGCAAGTTTAGCGGCCGCAGTGCTGTGCGCCTTGGTCCCGATCGCGGTCACTCGTTGGGCGCTGCCCTCAGCCGCCGACATCGCGGCATTGCGAGCTCGGCGCGAGGAGTTGTCGGCGAATGTAGCGAGACTCGAGCAGCAAGGGGGCCGCATCGATTGGCGACGCTGCGGCGACGCCAGGCGACTTTGCGTTCGGGTGGATCGCAAGGCGCCGACCTACGGCGATAAAGCCGACTACTACGTTATCGAGGGCTACTGAACAAATGACGTGGCCCGCTGTCATGCGAGGTACGCTCGGCGCGAACGCCGTCGTGCTGGTTGCCGCGCTGACTCTTGCCCTCGCTTTGTGCGTCAAGCTGGGCACCAGAATACTGCGCGCCACAAAATCCGAGACGCACAAGCGCGGGGTGTTGCTGGCCGATGGCGCAGCGCTGCGACGGCGCAGTGCTCGACGCAAAAAGGCAGCCTCAGAGCTGGTCACGCTGGCGGGCATTGCCATCCCCCTGAATGATGAAACCAAGCATTTCAAGCTCATTGGCACGACGGGTACTGGCAAGTCGACTGCCATTCGGGAGCTGCTGGGCTGCGCCATCGCGCGCGGCGACCGTGCCGTCTTCGCAGATCCCGATGGGGGGTACCTCGCGCACTTCTATAATCGCTATCGAGGCGATGTGGTGCTCAATCCCTTCGAGACTGAATCGGCCAAATGGGACCTGTTTGGCGAGATTAGTAATAGCTTCGACGTCGAGCAGCTCGCAAGTGGGCTGATCCCGAACAGCGACGACGCATCGGCCAGCGAATGGCGGAGTTACG
>DASWUU010000153.1:0-2604 GCA_036401515.1 Steroidobacteraceae bacterium | reverse complement strand
ACCCCTTCTTCTTGCAAAAAGGGCTCAGCGTAACGTCCCGCAGCTGCTTCCTAGCTCGGCGCCGACCGGCGACGATTTACCGCATCAGAGTGGGGGATTTTGACCCGGCCACAGGTGGAGGAGTTTGGGTGGCCGCCGGGGCCCACGTATCCGCAATGGAGTTGACGAAACTGGCGCACCAACAATCGTAATGCTGGGCCCCGACGGCAACGCGGTGTATCGCGCGGAACCCAATTCGCACTAAACGCGCCGCCATATCAGCCATGGACATTCCCATGAAAGGCCGTTTATGGAATGTTGTCTCGAGTGGAGCTAGCTTCCTAGCGGCTGGACTTTTTTCGAATCCCACGCATCCAGAACGAGAACTCGCAGATAACGCCGGCGATGCATAGGCTCGCGCCCAGCCCTGTACCAGCAGTAGTAATATTGAACCCGGCAGCGTAAAAAATGACGGCCGCAAGAACTAGAAGCCCGCTAACTATGCCGTATTTCATCCGTCTACTCCCCGAGAACGAGAATTCAGCTCAGCAATGTCATCAACTCGTCGAAATTCACGGGCTTGGCCATATGATGATCAAAGCCGGCGGCGGCGGACAGGGTATGGGCCTCTTGCGTATCGTAGCCGGTGAGGGCAATCAATAAGGTACTCGCAAACTGGGGCTGATCTCGCAATCGCCGCGCCACATCGTAGCCGCTTAAATCCGGAAGTCCGACATCAAGCAAAATAGCCGTGGGCGCGAATGTGGGTGCCGCCTCGAGCGCTTCCATTCCGGTCGCCACCGCCGTGACCTCGAAGCCCGCCATGGCGAGCAATTCGCAACTGCTCTCCCGAATATCCCGATTATCCTCGACCAGGAGCACCCGGGCTTGTCGTCCGTTTGTCCTTTTTATGGGGATCGCTGATTTAAGTGTCGCCTCCGCGCTGGGCGTATCGATCATCGGCAGCCGAACCTCAAAGGTGCTGCCCCGTCCGCGCCCCTCGCTCCGAATCGTGACCCGCCCGCCATGCATTTCAACCAAGGTGCGAACCAGGCTTAAACCAATCCCTAAGCCGCCTTGCGAGTGCGCGAGCGATCGATCGGCCTGGGTGAAGAGCTCAAAAAGCTTCGGAATGAGTTCGGCATCGATGCCCTCGCCGTTATCCATGACTCGAATCACCGCGCAATGTTTTTCGGACACCGTGATCGCGGAGAGACTGATTTCGATATCGCCTTTCTCTTGCGTGAACTTGTTGGCGTTGTTCAAGAGGTTCGTCAACACCTGCTCCACACGCGTGGAGTCCGCCTCCACCCAGATCCTCTCTTCGGGCAAGCTTATCCGCAAACTCTGCTGTTTGGCCTCGAAGAGTGGCCGTAATAATTCCACCGCGTTTTTGATCGAGGAGCCTAAGTCAAAAGGTGCCCGTTGCAACTTGATCTGGTTGTTCTCGGCACGCGCCGCTTCCAGCAAATCGCTCACCAAGCGCGACATATGATGCACCTGCCGGTCAATCAAGTCGCGTGCGCGGGCGACGATCGCCGCATCGCCTGGCGAGCGATGCAGGATTTGCACCGCATTTCGCAAAGGCGCTAAGGGGTTACGCAGCTCGTGGGCCAAAATTGCCAGAAATTCATTCTTGTGCCGATCCGCCGCTGCGAGCTCCGCCACGCGCTTTCGGAGCGTTTCTTGCGTCTCGGCCAACGTGTTGATGTCGATCAGCAAGACAATGGCGCCATCGAGGGTGCCATCGACCGTTCGATAAGGCCGCAGTCGCAGCAAATACGAGTGCCCCGATCGGCTCTTAACTTCCTGCTCCACATCGCGGACGTGGTCGATTGTCCGTTGCAGCATCGCATGAAAGTCGTCGATGTCAATCTCATGGCGTATTTCGGTGATCGAGCGGCCGATGTCGCTGTCGCGGATATTAAAGAGGGTCTGCGCCAAGGGCGTAAAGCGCCGAATTTTAAGGTCTGGCCACACCATGACCACTGCCATGTGCACGCTGCTAAAAAGATTCAGAAGGTCATTGTTGGCGCGATCGATCTCCTCGTTGCGCTGGCGCAGCTCATCATTGACGGTGGAGAGCTCCTCGTTGGTCGACTGTATTTCCTCCTTCGAGGTTTCCAGTTCCTCATTCGTGCTCTGGAGCTCCTCGTTCGCCGATTGCACTTCTTCATTGGCCGCCTGCAGGTCCTCATTGGCCTCGTCCTGCTCTTGGATGGTGGACTCCAAGTGATCACGCGTCGCCATGAGCTCATCGGTGAGCACGGTGATTTGCCGGGCGGTGTCTTCATCGAAGGTTCGAGCGGGATCCCCTGCAGGGGATTCAACCCGTGAGACGGCGGGCTGAAACAAAACCCAGCAACAACGATCCTCTGCCGCATAGACAACGGGAACAACGATGAGGGAGACCGCCGTCAGTCCCGCTTCATTTTTGACAATGACGCCCTCGGTCTTGTGCATGCTGGTATTGGTTGCTGCGTGTTTGAGCCCCTCACGAATGGCGGAGAACAAGCCTTCGCGCGCGACTTTCAGTAAGTTCAAGCTCGCCCGTCCCTCGAACTGGCTGAGGTAGGGCGATAAGTCGCCGCGAAATTGCAGAATTTCGCCTTCTGCGTCGACCAG
>DASWUU010000152.1:0-15358 GCA_036401515.1 Steroidobacteraceae bacterium | reverse complement strand
GACTTGGAGGCGGGGCGCGCGCTCGAGCTGGGGCCGCAGCTCGGGGCCGTGGTCGAGATCGCCGGCTTGCTTGGAATTTCAACGCCGTTTTCGGATGCCGTGCTGGGAATGGCGACGTTGATCTCTCCGTAGGAGAGCCCCTACAGCTGTTGCCGGAATGCCGCCTACTCACAACTCGGGGCTCGTGCGATAGTGGACTGTTAACACCATAAGCGAGCCGTAATGCTGATCCGACTGGGCTACGAATTGGCGTACGAGCTCGCGCAAACCACGCCGATTCTTCTAAACTTGCACGTTCACTACAGTCGCACCTCCGATTTGGTGCGGCCCGATACCATGGTCACGACGCCGGCCGTGCCCTTGTCCATGTACCGCGACGGCTTCGGAAACTGGTGCACGCGGGCACTCGCGCCTCCCGGAAGATTTACCGTTACCGCCGACGCATTGATCCGGGATAGCGGCATGGCAGAGCCGACCTTCCCTCATGCGTATGAACAGGCCGTCGAGTTGCTGCCGGACGAGGCACTGGTTTTTTTGTTGCCCAGCCGCTATTGCGAGACCGAGCTCTTGTCGGCGACCGCCTGGAGCCTGTTCGGCAGCATTACGCCGGGCTGGACGAGAGTGCAGGCAATCTGCGATTTCGTGAACGGGCATGTCAAGTTTGACTACGAGTGCGCGCGTCCCTCCAAGACCGCCTGGGAGACATTCAATGAGCGTACCGGGGTATGCCGGGATTACGCCCACTTGGCCCTCACCCTGTGCCGCTGCCTGAATATACCGGCTCGCTACTGCACCGGTTATCTCGGTGACATCGGTGTACCGGTGGTGGGCGTAATGGATTTCTCCGGATGGTTCGAAGCCTATATCGGAAATGAGTGGCACGTCTTTGACCCGCGCAACAACCGTCGGCGCATCGGTCGCGTTCTGATCGCGCGGGGACGAGATGCCGCCGATGTGGCCATCAGCATGACTTTCGGCCCTAACACCTTAGCATCGTTCAAGGTGTGGACGGACGAGGTTCAGGCAACCGTAACTTAATTCATCTAGAATTGCTTTCCCGGCTGAACGTTGGAGCAAGCATGTTTGAAAAGCGCTGGTACGGTGCGCGCGCGGCATTTTTAGCGATTGCCTTCGGCATTGTCTTGGGTTCCAACGCGGTTCAAGGAGCGGCACTCAAGGGCGAGCCCGCCGCCGGTGCCGCGCAGAGCCCGACCGGTTTTTCACACATCAAGTCGCTCGGCGGCATCGAAGAGTATCGACTCGACAGCAATGGACTGACGGTGTTGCTGGTCGCCGACCATTCTGCACCGGTGGTCACCTTCCAAGTGACTTATCAAGTCGGATCGCGAAACGAAGTGACCGGTACTACCGGCGCCACGCACATCCTGGAACACATGATGTTCAAGGGTAGCGAGAGCTTCAATGACCCGAAGGGCAACAGCATCAAGCAGCAGCTCGAGCGGGTTGGCGGGCAGTTCAATGCCAACACCTCTGATGATCGCACCAATTATTTCGCGACCATCGGACGCGACAACCTCGAGAGCTATATTGCGGCGGAAGCCGACCGCATGCGGCATCTATGGCTGCGAGAGTCAGATCGGCAAGCCGAAATGACGGTGGTGCGCAACGAATACGAGCGCGGCAAAAATGATCCGGAAAGCGTCCTCCTGGAAGAGGTGAGCGCCGCCGCCTACGAAGCCTTGCCCTACCATCACCCGACGATTGGCTGGAAAAGCGACATCGAGCACGTCTCCATCGCCAAGCTACGTGAGTTCTACGACACCTTTTACTGGCCCAACAATGCCACCATTACGGCGGTCGGTGATTTCGACACTGAGCAGGTACTGGCGCTGATCAAAAAATATTACGGCGTGTATTCCCATTCCCCTGCGCCAATTCCTACGATTTACACCGAGGAACCCGCGCAAAGCGGCGAGCGGCGGGTGATGGTCAAGCGCCCGGGTGAACTGGGCACTATCATCGTCGCACACAAGGTGCCGAACGGTAGGGACGCCGACCAACCCGCTATTGAGATGCTCGATGCCATCTTAAGCTCGGGCAAGAACGGCCGGTTGTACCGCGCTCTGGTGGATCAAGGACTGGCATTGACGGCAGGGTCTGGCACCTATTTGCGCCGCGATCTGTCGCTGCACGCTCTTTATGCGGCTCTAACGCCGGGCACCAGCCATGATCAAGTGGAGAAAGCGCTGTGGGCGGAGATCAACAAGATCAAGGCCACAGGCGTCACGGCGGCTGAAGTGGCGACCGTGAAGCAGCAATACATCGCGGAAGACGCCTATAAGCGCGACGGCACCGCCGCGGTTGCCAGTGAAATGAGCGAGTGGATCGGTATCGGCGATTGGACGCTTTACGTAACATTTCCGCAGAAGGTGCAGCAAGTCACCGCCGCCGATGTGCAACGCGTCGCCAAGCAATACTTCGCTGCAGATCAGAGCACCACCGGATGGTTCGTACCAGTCTCGCCGAAAACGGAGAAAGGCTCGTGAGTCGCCTGTGGCTGATTGCACTCTTCATGATCGGCAATGCCGGAGCGGCGGCCGCGACTATGGCGGAGCAGGCACACCGCTCGAAGATCAATGGCATCGATCTGATCACGTATCACAGTAACGTGAAAGATGTGATCGTCATCTTGGGGGTTCTGCCGGCCGGCGATGCCATGGCGGAGGCGGGCAATATTGCGATTCCCACGCTTTCCGGAATGATGCTCGATCGAGGCACCAAGGCGCTCGATAAGTTTGCAATCGCCGAGAAGTTGGACAATGTCGGTGCAGAAATCGGCTTCAGCGTGGGCGTGGAGTCGCTCGAGATCCAGGCGAAGTGTCTGAAGAAGGATCTGCCGCTGATTATCGAGACGATCGCGGCGGAACTGCGCACGCCGGCTCTGCAGGTGTCGGAATTCAATAAGGCAAAGCAACAGTTCATTGGTGAACTCGAGGCTTCAGCACAGGACACCGGTGCCCGTGCGGCGGAGGCTTTTAATCGTGCCGTCTTTCCTCCCGGCCATCCCAATCATCCGCATACGCTGAATGAGTACACCGCGGCAGCACGCTCCGCGACCATCGAGGAGATTAGAGGCTTTCAGGCGAAATACTATGGTCCGGCGCATATGACGCTGGTCATCGCGGGCGACGTTTCCGACGCCGATGCGCAGTCCGAGATCGCGAAAGCCTTTGCGGGATGGAGCGGCGGCCAGGACTACGTTCGTCCCGCAAAAGCCGCCGTGAGTTCCGCCGCAGCCGACATCACCGTGCCGCTTGCCGACAAGCCTAGCGTCACCATGATGCTCGGGCAAGCGACGGGACTTCGCTATAGCGATCCGGATGGACTGGCTTTGCATCTGGGCACGGCCATTCTCGGGCGCGGATTCACCGGGAGATTGATGGGGACGGTGCGCGACAAGGAGGGCCTGACTTATAACATCGGCGCCAGTGTGCGCGATGACACTATTGTTGACGGCGCTTGGGAGATTGGCGCGAGCTTTGCACCTAGTCTGTTGTCACAGGGAGTCGAATCGACGCGCCGCGAACTCTCTAAGTGGTGGCAGGACGGCGTCACGGAGCAGGAACTGACCGTGCGCAAGCAGGGGGTCATTGGCAGCTACGCCGTCGGACTATCGACGACCACGGGATTGGCAGAGACCATCCTGCTGAACACGCAACGCGGCTACGACCTCAACTGGCTCGATGATTATCCCAAGGCCCTGAAAGCGCTGACCCCAACCCAAGTCAACGCTGCCATTAAAAGTCACCTCAACCCGAACACCATGGAATTGGTGGAGGCGGGCAGCGTTCAGGCACTGCCCAAGTAGTCTTGCTTGCCGACCTCGAGTCCCGCCTGTCTCAAAATATCGTAGGCCGTGGTGACATGGAAATAAACATTCGGCAGCACATGCGTCAGTAGATAAGGCATGCCTTGCATGCTTTTGCTGGAGCTGCGCGTCTGCCAGGTGATGGTTCTGTCCTCGGATCCCTCAAACTGTTGCGGCTGTAAGGATCCGAGGTAAGCCACCGTCTTGCGTGTATTGGCAATTAATTCCGGTAACGTCTTATCCCGGCCGTCGAAGGTCGGCACTTCAACCCCTGCGAGCCGTGCAGCGCCGCCGCCGGCGATGTCGTTCGCAACAAAAATCTGCATGCTCAAGGGCAGCATGTCGGGAACAAGCCGCGTGTTGAGCAGCACCGCAGGGTCAATTTTTCGGGCCGCGGCGTGGGCGGCGGCCTTGTCGAGAATTGCGGCCAAGCTGTTCAATGCGCGGCTCGAGGGAAGAACGGTTGCCTGATGCATCGTAAGTATCATTGTCATGCTGCCTTATTGGTAGCGGCGAGTTGCCGCAGAACGTATTGCAGAATTCCGCCGTGTTGGTAATAGTCGAGCTCTTTGGGTGTATCGATGCGCAAGCGCGCTTCGAATTCGATGACCTTGCCGTCATCGGACTTGGCATTGACGATGACGGATTTCGCCGCACCCCGATTCAATCCGAGGATTGAGAAGGACTCCTTTCCGGTCAATCCTAAGCTCTGCGCGCTTTGTCCTTCCTTGTATTGCAACGGCAATACTCCCATGCCGATCAAATTCGAACGGTGAATGCGTTCGAAGCTCTCGGCGATCACCGCTTTGACGCCGAGCAGCATCGTGCCCTTGGCCGCCCAATCCCGAGAGCTGCCGGTACCGTATTCCTTGCCCGCAAGTATCACCAGCGGTGTGTTGGTTGTCTTGTACTTCACGGATGCGTCGAAAATTGACAGCTGCTCGCCGCTCGGAATGAGCAATGTCACGCCGCCTTCGGTCCCCGGCAGCAGCAGGTTACGCAGCCGTATATTCGCGAACGTGCCGCGCATCATCACCTCGTGATTGCCCCGCCTCGCGCCATAGGAGTTGAAATCCGCGGGCTGCACGCCCTGCGCCATTAAATACTTAGCCGCCGGGCTTGATTTCGAAATATTGCCCGCGGGGGAGATATGATCGGTCGTAACCGAATCGCCGAGCACGGCCAGTGCGCGCGCGCCCTCAATGTCGTGCAGCGGCGCTGGGGTCATGGTCATGCCATCGAAATACGGCGGATTCTTGACATAGGTGGATTTCCCATCCCATGCATAAATTTTGCCCGCCGGTGTCTTTATCGCCGCCCAATTCGCATCGCCCAAGAACACGTTGGCATAACCCTTCTTGAACATGGCGGAGTCGACCGACGAGGCCACGGCAGCTGCGACATCCTTCGCACTGGGCCAAATATCCTTGAGGTATACCGGCTCGCCGTTTTTACCGGTACCGAGCGGTTCGGTCGTGATATCGATATTCAGGCTACCGGCAAGGGCATAGGCGACCACCAATGGCGGAGAGGCTAGAAAATTCATTTTGATCTCGGGATGCACGCGCCCCTCGAAATTGCGGTTCCCCGAGAGCACGGAGCAGGCGACCACGTCGGCGCTCCTGACGGCCTCGGAGATCTCGGGCTTCAAGGGACCGGAATTACCAATGCAGTTATGCACGCAGACCGTTCCGGCTACGAAGGCGTGCAACTCGTCGACGGCCAGATCGTACACGGAGCGTTTGCCGGCCGCACGACGGTCGACAATTTTGAGATTGAGAGTTGGCAGACTGAGCGCGTCCTTGCTTGTGCAATAGCGCTTTGCCGAGCTGGCGCTCCCTGGCGGCTGCGCGAACCAATCGCGGATGCCGAGCTCGCTAAACAGCTGATGCGGGGAGGGGAAGCCGCAGTTGTTCCGATGTAGCGGGCGGAAGGGACGTGCGTCAGCCAAGGGCAGTCGGGTGAACCGATCGTGACCTTCCAGCAGTGAGTAGTGCGGAAAAACCGGCGTCTCCACGGCAGTCAATTCGGCGGCGGCAAGCGCCCGCGTCTGGCGGAAGGGCAAACGCGCTTCTCCTTGCAGGGCTTCGAGACGGTCAGCCATCCACAACCGCTGACGGTTGATGGTGTCGATCGTGCGCCAGTAGACTGCGGCGGCACTGGCGCGCAGCGCCTTGTCAACACAGTAGCGAAAGCCCACGCGCTCGACAAACGACAAGCCTTCTGGCAGCTCGAGGCGGATTTCTCGCCGCGCCACGCCGTCGCGCGCCGCGGGATATGAGGAGGCCGAACGGCGAACGGGGTACTCCCGCACTGACGCGCCGCGCGCCTTCACGCCGCAGCGTACCAGCAGCCTGACGATGTCATTCATCATGCGCTTAGTTGATTCGACGAATTCGGGCTTGGCGCTTTGCGAGTATGCGGGCGGCTCGAGGCTGGCCTGATGCTCTTCTTTGCCAAAATAGTGCAGCACTGGTGCGTGGCCGTCTGCGCCGAATAGGCCGCCGAGAAATTCGCGCACAACAGCAACAGGGCAGCCATCATCAAGCACGAACTCGGGGAGGCCAGGTTCCTGATCGATGCGCCGGCCAATTCGGATTGCCGACAAGGACAGGATCGTTGAAGTGAGCGTACCTGGTAATACGATGCTCCACTTGCGCTCATCGTAAGCGCGTGCAAGCGGGCGTTTGCCGCTCAGCAGTTCGACATCATTCAGCACGGCTTCGCGGTCGAGTGCCTGACCGACGTTCATACGGGCTTGGCCGGCACGACTGATAGAACCGTCGCTCAGCAGATGACCGACCAGTCGCGCAAAAGCCAACGTGCGCTCGCGGTCGGTTTCGGTCTCCATGGAAAATATGATCTGGCCAGCGGACAGCCGGTAGTTTGTCTCGTCCGAGCTAGTCTCATCGAGCGGCGCCTCAAGAGCGGCCACGACGCGGCTTTCGCCCAACGTGAGCTGATCGGCGCGCACCCAACGTCCGTCGGCACAGAGGATGCGGTGATCGGGCGTGCATACCAGCAGACGCCCGTCCTGAAGCACCAGCGTTACGCATTCGCGCTCGCCCTGAATCATCATCTCGCTCTGCACGGCCCGCGCGAGACGGCGCTCGCCATCAGGTGCGTATATAACGGAGCCGCCCGCTTCAGGCAGCCGCTCGATCGCTCGCGCCGTGCCATTAGCCAGCAGCACAGGGGTGCCGGCGGCAATGCAAGTAGTACAGCCGTACCCCACGGTATAGAACCCGAGCGCTTCCAAATCCTTCAGAAGACCCGCCTTGGTCAGATAGTCCGTAACGACGCGCGAGCCAGGAGCGAGCGAAGTCTTTACCCAAGGTTTGGAGCTCAATCCCAATTTCGCTGCGTTTCGAGCCAGCAGTCCCGCCGCCACCAGCACCGCGGGATTCGATGTATTGGTGCAGCTGGTGATGGCCGCGATCAACACTGCGCCGTCTTTGACGTCAAAATTCTTGCCGTCCACTGTTGCGGTCGCGCTGCCCGTGGCCTTGGGATTCTTTTGGCTGCGCTCCTCGGCCATTTTCTTGGCGCTGGCTTCGTACACGTTCTTCGCCTTGCGCAGCGGCACGCGATCCTGCGGCCGCTTCGGTCCCGCTAGAGAAGGTTCCACCGTGGAAAGATCCAATTCCACCACATCGGTGTAGTCAGCTGCTGCCGCGCCTTGCACCCTCCATAAACCTTGCGCCTTGGCGTACGCTTCAACCAGCGCGATCTGCTCGGCAGAGCGGCCGGTAAGCTCGAGATAACGAAGGGTTTCCTCATCGATCGGGAAAATGGCGCAGGTCGAGCCGAACTCGGGCGACATATTGGCAATCGTCGCACGATCCGCCAACGGCAGACCTTTCAGTCCATCGCCGAAAAATTCTACGAATTTATCGACCACGCCTTTCTTGCGAAGAATCTCCGTCACGGTGAGCACCAAGTCGGTGGCAGTGGTACCTGCAGGCAGCGCGCCGGTGAGCTTGAAACCGATTACCTGCGGTATCAGCATCGTGACAGGCTGGCCCAACATCGCCGCTTCCGCCTCGATGCCGCCCACGCCCCAGCCCAAGACGCCCAAGCCATTGACCATGGTGGTGTGCGAATCCGTTCCCACCAGCGTATCCGGATACGCGGCCTTGCTGGATTCGTCCGCGAAGATCACTCGGGCCAAGCGCTCGATATTTACCTGGTGCACGATGCCGGTGTTGGGCGGGACCACCTTGAAATTGCTGAACGCGGTTTGGCCCCAGCGCAGGAACATGTAGCGCTCGCCGTTTCGCTGGAATTCGATCTCGTTGTTGTGTTTCAAGGAATCGGCGGTGCCGTACTCGTCGACTTGTACCGAGTGATCGATCACCAATTCGGCAGGCGCGAGCGGGTTGACCTTTTGAGGATCGCCGCCCAGCTTGACGATCGCTTCGCGCATTGCCGCAAGATCGACGATGCAAGGCACGCCCGTGAAGTCCTGCATGATCACGCGCGCCGGAGTAAATGCAATTTCGTAGCTCGGCAGCGCCTTCGCATCCCACTTGAGCAGCGCTTCGATATCTTGCTTGGTGACGTTGACGCCGTCCTCGAATCGCAACAGGTTTTCGAGCAGGACCTTTAGCGAGAAGGGCAGGCGGTCGACGTTGAGCGACTTCAGCGCCGCGAGGCCCAAAATTTCGTAGTTTCGTGTACCAACCTTGAGCGTCGTTCGTGCCTTGAAGCTGTCCGTCATGACTCCTCCACCGGAAAAAGGGAATTATAAGGGATTCTGTTTGCACTGGGCGCTTCTTGGCGGAAGCGTCGCGCGATGATGCCGCCGCCCAGGCAGCGCTCGCCGCGGTAAAATACGGCGTATTGACCTGGCGTCACCGCTCGCGCGGGCCGAGTTAGGCTCACGCGCGCGCCATCCTGCGTCAGGCGCACGGCGCACTGAAGATCTTGCTGTCGATAGCGCGTCTTGACTGCGCACTCCTGAAACTGCGTCTCATCGAGCGGATTGATCCAGTGCAGCTCGCTGATATCGAACTCATTTGACAGCAAGAGCGGATGATCTTGATCTTGGACCACAATCAGTGCATTGCGCTCGGCGACTTTGTCGGCGACGTACCAGGGCGCTGCGGCCGCACCCGCACGTCCCCCGAGTCGCAGACCGGAGCGTTGCCCCAACGTATAGAGCGCCAATCCGCGATGCTCGCCGATGATGCGACCGTCGGCGGACTCGATCGGCCCCGGATCGGTTCGCAAATGGCGGCTTAGGAATTCCTGGAACGGGCGCTCGCCGATGAAACAAATTCCGGTGCTGTCGGGTTTATCGAAGACCGGCAGGCCTGCCGCATGGGCGATGCGCCGCACCTCGGTCTTTTGCAAATCCCCAAGGGGAAACAAAGTCCTCGACAGCGCCGCGCGCGACACGCCGTGCAGAAAATAGCTTTGATCCTTGGCGCCGTCCTTGGCCTTCAGCAGCTCCGCCTGGGTGCCGTGGCGCAGCCTCGCGTAGTGGCCGGTGGCGATCCACGAGGCGCCCAGGCGACGCATGTAGTCCAAACACACCCCGAATTTGATTTCGCGGTTGCACAGAACGTCCGGATTGGGCGTCCGGCCAGCCGCGTACTCGCGCAGAAAGTGACTGAAGACCCGCTCGCGGTATTCGGCCGCAAAACTTACCCGATGCAGGGGGATGCCGAGAATCTCACAGCTCTTGCGTGCGTCTTGGAAGTCGGACGCAGTAGTGCAATAGCTGTCCGCATCGTCCTCCCAGTTGGACATGAACAGCGCCTGCACGGCGAACCCCGCGTCGCGAAGCAGCAGCGCCGCCACGGCGGAATCAACGCCGCCGGACATACCGACGATGACTGGGCCGTCTTTGGGATCGGAGAGAGGCGCCTGCATCAGCCCATTATACGGGCAATGCGTGAAGCCAATGCCCTACATGAGCATTTGACGCATCTGGGATTCTTGCATGCTGGTCTGCCAGACTTCGTCGAAGAAGTTCAGGTAGCGGCGCACCACAGCCGGATCATTCATGTCCGAAATGCCGTCCCAGCGATCAGCCTGCAATCGATACACCAGGGCCTTGTCGTCCGCAATGATAAAGGCGCCTGCGCTGGCAGGGTACTCAGGGCTCATGGCGCGAAGATCAATACAACTGGTTAACCGGCGCGCGAGTGCTAGAAAGCGGTTGTTATCGACCATGGCGCGTGACGGATCGGCCAGGAGCACTCTCACTTTGGCATACGAGCGAGCCAACACCAGCCTCTTGATGGCCTCGAGGAATGCCTCCTCGCCATAGACAGAAGGTTCCAAATCTTGAGTGAAAATCGACAGCAGCCGCTGCGCAGATTTCGCGACTTTTAGGCTGGCATCGCGCACTTCAGGCATGGTGCTCAAAA
The DNA here is from genome assembly GCA_036401515.1 of Steroidobacteraceae bacterium. Classification (GTDB taxonomy): domain Bacteria; phylum Pseudomonadota; class Gammaproteobacteria; order Steroidobacterales; family Steroidobacteraceae; genus Bog-1198. Next base: position 5,152 of record DASWUU010000152.1, on the reverse strand, counting down.
TGGTGCGGGTGCCCGTCCCATTAGAAAGCTCAGTGCCGGACGCGGGAACCTTGTCCCCCGCCAGTTTCGAGCGTTCTTCCGTATTACCCGCCATAAGCTTGACCCCGACCCCGCGTACTTTGAGCCTGATAGTACCGTTTGCCCCGGGAATTCCCTTGCTAACTGCGTCACGTTTCGGATGCTAAGGACCCGGGCGGCGTAGTGCCAAGCTCGGCGCCAAACCTAGGTAAGACCCCGGAGAAAGCTCCATCAGGCGCGCTTTCTCATCGGCCGGCAGGGCGAGTGAAGCGATGAATTCGCGCATGGCGGTTTCATCCACCGGCCGGCCCCGCGTGAAGGATTTGAGCTTATCGTAGGCGTCCGGGATGCCGTTGGCGCGCATTACCGTTTGAACCGCCTCACCCAAGACCTCCCACGCGCGATCCAAGTCCTCGGCTACGCGTCGCTGGTCGAGTTCAAGCTTGTTAAGCCCCGCTGTCAAGGACTTATAGCTCAGTACGGCGTGGCCGATGGCCACGCCAACGTTGCGCATCACCGTGGAATCGGTCAAATCGCGCTGCAGCCGCGATATGGGCAACTTTCCAGCGAAGTAGCCCAGCAGCGCATTGGCCAGTCCCAAATTACCTTCAGCATTCTCGAAATCGATCGGATTCACTTTGTGCGGCATCGTTGAGGAGCCGACTTCACCCTCCACCAGGCGCTGCTTGAAGTAGCCTATGGAGATGTAACTCCACATGTCGCGGGCAAAATCGAGCAGCACCGTATCGGTGCGCATCAGCGCGTGACAGAATTCGGCGATCCAATCGTGCGGCTCGATTTGAGTGGTGTAGGCATTCGACTCAAGCCCTAAGGACTCCACGAATCCGCGACTGAACTTCGGCCAATCGACCTGCGGCAGGGCTGCGACATGTGCATTGAAGTTCCCAACCGCGCCGTTCATTTTTCCGAGGATCGCCACGCGCGCGAGACCCGCACGCTGCGCTTCGAGCCTCGCGGCAACATTAGCGAATTCCTTTCCCACCGTGGTGGGACTCGCGGTCTGTCCGTGCGTGCGCGCCAGCATTCCAGTGCCGGCGTGTCGAGCCGCCAGCGCATCGAGGGTCTCTCCCAGGCGCTTGAGCATTGGCAGCAGCAGCGACGCTCGGGCATCTTTCAGCATTAAGGCGTAGGCTAGGTTGTTAATGTCTTCGGAGGTGCAGGCAAAATGCATCCACTCAAGATCGGCAGCACTCGCACCGCGAGCCTTAAGCTCGCCGCGCAGCCAATATTCCACCGCTTTGACATCATGATTGGTGCGCGACTCGATTTGCTTGATCGCGGACACATCGGCCGCCTGCGGATCCCTCGAAAGCGCTAAGAGAAAATCGCGCGCGGCAAGCGGCAGATTCGCCAAAGGCTTTTCAGCGGGACCTGCAGCCAGTGCCAGCAGCCAGGCGCACTCCACGCGCACGCGCTCACGCATGAGGCCCGCTTCGCTGAATATGCGGCGCACTTCCTCGAGCTTTCCGGCGTACCGGCCATCCAACGGAGACAAAGCATCAGCGGAAGAGATGTGCATCTAAAGCTTGCAACTTACAGTGGTAGAATGCTCAGATTCTACCGTAAACAACTCTACCCAGCGGAGTAAGGCGCAATGACAGCAGCTACCCGCGTCGAGCGCGACAGCATGGGTCCGCTCGATGTGCCCGCGGAGGCGCTCTGGGGGGCCCAGACGCAACGCGCGATACAGAATTTTCCCCCCACTGGGCTGCGCATGCCGCGCGGCTTTATCCGCGCGCTTGCCCTCATCAAGCATGCGGCTGCCGGCGCCAACGTCGAGCTGGGAGACCTGCCTGTGACCGTGGCCAGGGCCATCCAGAAGGCCTCGCTGGACGTGGCTGCGGGGCGCTACGACGGACAGTTCCCCGTGGATGTTTTCCAGACCGGCTCCGGAACCAGCAGCAACATGAACGCCAATGAGGTCATTGCCACACTCGCGACCCGTTCGCTCGGGTCTGCCGTTCACGCGAACGATCAAGTGAATATGAGCCAAAGCAGCAATGATGTCATTCCAACCGCCATTCATGTTTCCGCGGCTTTGATGCTGCAGGAGCAGTTGCTGCCGGCCCTCGAAAGACTGCGTAAAGTGCTGGCACAACGCTGCGAAGAATTTGCCGATGTGGTGAAGACCGGGCGTACGCACCTGATGGACGCCATGCCGATTACGCTCGGTCAGGAATTGAGCGGCTGGCTGGCGCAGATCAGTGCTGCGGAATCGAGAATGTTATCCGTGACGCCGCGCTTGTACGCGTTGGCGCAGGGCGGCACGGCGGTGGGAACCGGCATCAATGCGCGGCCGCAATTCGGCGCCGTGTTCGCGCGGCATTTGGCCGAGAACACGCATATAGAGTTTCGGCCGAGCGCCAATTATTTCGAGGCGCTGTCGAGCCAGGACACGGCGGTGGAGTTGTCGGGGCAGCTCAAAGTTTTAAGCGTGAGTCTCATGAAAATTGCGAATGACTTGCGCTGGATGAACAGCGGACCTCTTGCGGGCCTGGCGGAGATCGCGCTTCCGGCACTACAGCCCGGCAGCAGCATCATGCCCGGAAAGGTCAATCCGGTGGTCGCTGAATCCGTAACCATGATTGCAGCGCAGGTCATCGGCAACGACACCACGATCACGCTGGCCGGCCAGTCGGGCAATTTCCAGTTGAACGTCATGTTGCCGGTGATCGCTTACAATCTATTGCAGAGTCTCGAGCTGCTCAGCATTGCCTGCCGCAACTTGGCGGATCATGCCCTCGCCAACTTTACCGTTAATCGCGACCGCATGACTGAAGCGCTCGCACGCAATCCAATCCTGGTGACAGCACTCAATCCGATCATCGGTTACGAAAAAGGGGCGGCGATTGCAAAAAAGGCGTACAGCGATGGCCGCCCAATCCTGGATGTCGCTGCGGAAATGACGGATTTGGGCGTGGATGAATTGCGCCGGCTGCTGGACCCACGGTCCCTTACCGAGGGCGGCATCAAGGGCGGTCCAAGCACCTGATTTGACGATGGACCCGCTTTACACCAAAACGCACATCCGCGAAGCGCTGGATCCTGCGCCTTCGACACCCAATGAAGACATGCATTGGCTTGTCGGCGCCTCGCCCGACGTGATCGCCCGCGTGCGTGCCACGATGACCAGCCGGCGGACACCCGCCGCGGTGCTCATTCCGCTGGTGGAGCGTGCCGGCGGGATGACGGTGCTGCTCACACAGCGTGCCACAACGCTCAAAGAGCATGCGGGCCAGATCAGTTTTCCAGGCGGGCGCATCGAACCCGACGATGCGGACGCGTGGCATGCGGCGTTGCGCGAGGCCTTCGAGGAAATCGGACTGCGGCCGGAACTGGTCGAATTCGCGGGCTATCTTCCGGACCACATCGTGATATCGGGCTTTCGGGTCACCCCGGTGGTCGGTTTCGTCCGTCCGGAGTATCAGCTGCGGATCGCAACCGCCGAAGTGCATGATGTTTTTGAAGTACCCCTCGAGTTCATTCTCGATGAGGCCAATCACAAATCTCGCCAGCGCAAAATCGGCGAGCTGACCTTCGACATTCACGATATTCCGTACGGCGATCGCAATATCTGGGGCGCCACGGCCGGCATGCTGATGTCTTTGAGGAGGTTGCTGCAAATCCGAATGGCGACGGCGAGGTGAGTTCGCGTTTGGCCGAGTTGCTCGGGATCATGGCTCGATTGCGCGCCGATGATGGCTGTCCGTGGGATCGGCAACAAACTTTTGCGAGTATTGCGCCGTATACGATCGAAGAGGCCTACGAGGTCGCCGATGCCGTCGAGCGCAGCGACATGCAAGATCTTAAGGACGAATTGGGCGATCTTCTTTTTCAAGTCGTGTTCCATGCGCAGATGGCCTGCGAGGCTGGCAAGTTCAATTTCGACGCTGTCGTGGGCGCGATCTGCGACAAGCTCACACGCCGGCACCCGCACGTTTTCGGCGATCAGGGCCCGCTGAGCGCCGCCGAGCAAGGCGCGGCGTGGGAGAACATCAAGGCGGCTGAGCGATCGGGGGCGGATCCTTCCGCGTTGCAAGGTGTTCCGGCTGCCTTGCCGGCCCTGATGCGTGCAGACAAGCTGAGTAAAAGGGCGGCGCGCGTCGGTTTTGATTTCGAGCACGCCGGCCAGTGCGCGGATAAGGTCGACGAAGAACTGGGAGAGGTTCGTGAGGCGGCGCGCCAGTCGCCGGTGGCATCCGCGGAAATCTTCGAGGAGATCGGCGATTTGCTGTTTGCAGCCGCCAATCTGGCGCGAAAGCTCGACGTCGATGCGGAAGCGGCATTGCGCGCGGCGAATTCCAAATTTGAGCGTCGATTTCGTGCCATGGAATCCATGGCGGCCGGCCGTGGCGAGATATTCGCGCAGTTGGACTTGGCCGCGCAAGAGGGTCTTTGGCAAGCCGTTAAGCGAGACGAGTGAGCCATGATGGATGACACTGCTGCACGGCAGGCGGCCGCGCGGGCGGCGCCGCAGCTTCTCTTCAAGCACGATCCGGTGCTGCCGATCTTTGCATGGCGCGAGGCGATTTTGCAGGCGCTGCGCAATGAACAGGTACTCATTGTCGCGGGCGACACCGGCTCCGGCAAGAGCACCCAATTGCCGCAGTATTGTCTCGAGCTGGGACGGGGCATGGCAGGGCAGATCGCACATACACAGCCACGAAGGTTGGCTGCGCGGGCCCTGGCTGCGCGAATCGCCGATGACCTCGGTCAAACGGTGGGACAGACCGTCGGGTTTCGAGTGCGATTTGCGGATCAGGTCTCCGCAGCGTCCCGCTTGGTGCTCATGACGGACGGGCTTCTGCTGGCGGAGCTGGGGTCCGACCCTATGCTGCGGCGCTACGACACCATCATTGTGGATGAGGCGCACGAGCGCACGTTGAATGTGGATCTCTTGCTCGGTGTGTTGAAGCGATTGTTGCCGCGGCGCCCGGATCTGCAACTGATTGTGACCTCCGCGACGCTCGATGTGGAGCGCGTATCGCAATTTTTTAACGGTGCGCCGATCTTGGCAGTCAGCGGCCGGAGCTTCCCCATCGAGGTTCGTTACCGCCAAACTGATGATGAAAGCGAAGACCCGGATCTGCCCATGGCCGTGCTCGATGCGTAC
>DASWUU010000151.1:0-1580 GCA_036401515.1 Steroidobacteraceae bacterium | reverse complement strand
TCCTCAGCCTGTTCGATTGAGCGCGGCTTCTAGAGCGCTAACTCCGAGAAAGTTCTCGACAGGAAACCGCCCCAAATGTCAGTCATTAGTGTCAATTTCCACCGAATGTGGCAGTGACACACAAACGTAAATTTATGCACGCTATCGTGCTTCAGCTCCGCACTGGCCATGCGGAGAGTCTATATTCGCCGTGACGCATTTTCGGAAAACGCCGGACAAACTTATGCGAAAATCCCAAGAGTCGGCGAAAACGATCGCGGAATCGTCGGCCGGCGTCGCGCCTCGGTTTCAGTCGCTTAAAACAGCACGACCCGGCGCACATTCTAGGAATCATACGGATATCACTGCAGTCACAATGCGCGGCGATCATGGCCATTGAGATATCGCGCGCTCCCACCGCGCTGTACAAGGCGTGGCCATTGTTCCTTGGCATGGGAACACTCATGCTCGGTATCGGCCTGCAGAGCACGTTCCTCGCCTATCGAGGAACCCTCGAAGGATTCCCGACCATCGTGACCGGCATGATCATGTCGTGCTACTACCTCGGCTTTCTGTTCGGCACGACCTTGTCGCGAAGATTGGTGCGGCAGGTGGGCCACATACGCGTGTTTGCCGCGCTTGCGTCCGTCGCTTCAGTGGCTGCATTGGTGCAAGGCCTGTTTGTCAACCCCTGGGCTTGGGGCGCCATGCGCTTGCTGTCGGGGCTGTGTCTTGCGGGCATTTATGTGGTTGCGGAGAGCTGGCTTAACGATATGGCGGGGCCTCGCGACCGCGGACGTCTGTTTGCCATTTACATGTTGGTGCTTTATCTCGGATTGGGATTGGCGCAGTTTCTGCTTCTGGTCGCCGAGCCGCGCAGTCAGTCTCCCTTCATGATGATGGCGGCCCTCATTTCGCTAGCGTTGGTTCCCATCATGGTCTCAGCGCATCACGCTCCGGCGGTAGATGCGCCGGTGAATGTCAAGATGAGCGAGCTTTTCGAGAATTCCCCCTTGGGCCTGGTCGGTGTCGGCACGGCCGGAATGGTGTCGGCGATCATTTTTTCGATGGGCCCAGTCTATGCGCGAGTTGCCGACTTGCCCGCACACACGGTGGCAGCGTTCATGGCGGTGAGCATCTTTGCGGGCGCGCTCACGCAGTATCCGATCGGCCGGTTGTCCGATCGTTTCGACCGCCGCACTGTTATTGCCTGGGTGTGCGCCATTACCACTGCGATTGCCACAACGTTGGTGATCTTCCTCCACTTGCCGCACGTGCTGCTGCTCGTGCTAGCGGCCGGATTCAGTGGGCTAGCGCTGACGCTCTATTCGATCTCCGTTTCCCATGTCAACGATAAGCTGCAGCCAGCCCAGATGGTGGCGGCGAGTAGCAAGCTACTGCGCCTGAATGGCGGCTGCGCAGCGATCGGTCCGATCATGACGGGCGAACTGATTGCCGTATTTGGACCACGTGGCTACTTCGGTGCCCTGGGCGCGTTGATGGGATTGCTCGCAATATACGGCTTGTGGCGCAAACTGCGCCGCCGGCCGACGCCGCGCGACCAGAAGGCTCCGTATATGGGCACCGAGCCCACGCTTTGA
>DASWUU010000150.1:0-3497 GCA_036401515.1 Steroidobacteraceae bacterium | reverse complement strand
CGGCGTCGAAGCGTATATTTCGCCTACCCAAGTACGCGCCCAGCAGGCGAGCCTGCGTAAAACCAATTTCGGTCAGCCGATCATAGTGCTCGGTGCCGAAGGCCGCCTGACCATGGCGCACGACATAGATAACGCCCACGGTTTGGCTAGAGCTTCTGCGAAGCGAACGGCGTCATCGCGATACTCTAGCATCCGCAGTATCGGTGCTCCAAGGCAAGTCCAGTGCGACGGTGAGTCCCCCGCCCTCTCGATTGGCCAATTGAATGCGCCCGCCATGCGCTTCCGCGATCTCGCGTGCGAGGGCTAGTCCCAAGCCCGTGCCGCTGCGCTTGGTCGAATAAAATGGCAGCAACGCTTGTGCGAGCACGGTCTGGCTCATGCCTGAGCCTCGATCGCGCACCTCGATACGTTGGCCGGCCGCGACGCAAACGATCGACAGCTCGACGTCCGCGGAAGAACCGCCGGCTTCGTGGGCATTCTTGAGCAGGTTGATCAAAGCTTGTTCGACTTGCCCGCGATCGAACCATCCGGGAAGCGCTGGCGGAGCCGTACTTTGCAAGAAAGGCTGTTGGCCCTTCAGGTCTGCAAGGAACTGCTCCCACGGCACCCGTTCCGGACGAGGTGCCGGCAACTTTGCAAAGGTCGCATAACCGCTCACGAACTGATGCAAGTGCTCGGCGCGCTCCGCAATCGCGGAGAAAACCGCCGGCAGCGACGAGTAATCGCCGCGGCGTGATATCTCGGCACCGGAATGCGCCAGCGAGGACAGCGGTCCCAGGGAATTGTTGAGCTCATGGCTCAACACCCGAATCAGCTTTTTCCAGGTAGACACTTCCTGGCGCGAGAGCTCGCGCGTCAGGTGCTTCAACAGGTAGAGCCGAAAGGCACGACCCTGCAAAATGAAGGCGCGTTGCGACAAGTGGAATGTCTCTTCGACGCCGTCGATCTCGCTGGAAAATAAGCTGTCGCCCTGCTCGGCGGCTGCGGCGCGCAATGCCGCCGGCGCCCGCGCCAAGGCCTCGCTGAATCGCAAGCCATGAAGACTGCGTCCCTCGCTCAAGCTATGCCGCGCGGCGAGGTTCGCATACGCGATTCGATCGTTGGCATCGACCAATACCAAGGCGACCGGCGAATTTTGCATCACCGTATCGAGCAAAAGCTCGCGTTGCACCAGGTGCGCTCGTTGCTGGCGCAGCGCTGCCGCCAGCTCGTTGTGCGCCGTCATCAGCTCACCCAGTTCGTCATCGCGATCGGCCACCAAGGACAAGCTGAAGTCACCTTCGCGGTAGCTCGCCACCGTGCCCGCAAGCGCGCGCAGCATTTGCTCAATCGGACGCATGATGCGCGAGCAGAGCCACAGCACGGGCAGCAAGGCAGCCCCGACGATGAGCAACCAGCCCAAGAGGGGATCGCCGAAGTATTTCACCGCAAAAACGCTGACCGCCGCAGCCACTGCGACCAGGGCGATCAACAAGAGCGCGAGCTTGGCCTTCAGGCTCACGGGGCGATCAGGCGCCGCTCGAGGGGCGCAGGTTGAATCGCTCCAAACGTCGGTATAAGGCCTGCCGGGAGAGCCCAAGGCTTTGCGCCGCCCGGCTGATGTTGCCGCCCGCCTCGCGCAAGCTCGCCTCCAGCACTTCCTTGCTGAAGTGCTCGCTCTCGCGGACCGCGGCGCGCGGCGCGGCCGGTAGATTCAAATCCGCGGCGGCCACGATGCTGCCGCGGGCCAAAAGCTTGGCGCGCTCGATTTGATTGCGCAGCTCGCGTACGTTGCCGGGCCAGTCATGCGCCAGCAACGCCGCCGCGGCGTCTTCGCTCAACTGCAACGTATGGCCGAGAAAGTGACGTGCCAACGGCAAAATATCCGCCGGACGGTCCGCCAGCGCCGGAACCGCGATGTCGATGACGTTCAGCCGGTAATAGAGGTCTTCCCGGAAGCGGCCCTCCCGGATCAGCGTGGGCAAATCAGCGTTGGTGGCACTCAAAATGCGCACGTTCGCCGTGCGCGTCTTGCTCGAACCCAGCATCTCGAACTGGCCGGTCTCCAGCACGCGCAGTAATTTCACTTGCCCGCCGAGCGGCAAATCGCCTATTTCATCCAAGAACAATGTTCCGCCGTGTGCTGCATCGAATCGGCCGGTGCGCGCTCGGTTGGCGCCGGTATAGGCGCCGGCCTCCGCACCGAACAATTCCGCTTCGATGAGCTCGGAAGGAATGGCTCCGCAGTTGACCGCAACGAAGGGGCCGCTACGCAGCGCTGAATTCGCATGCACGATTTGCGCAATGCGTTCCTTGCCGGCCCCGTTGGGCCCGGTGATGAGCACCCGCACGTCCGCGCGAGCCACCCGGCAGGCCAGTTCAACCACCCGCTCCATGGCATCCGCGGCGAACACAATGCCGCACAGATCATATTGCTCGGCCAGGCGCTCGCGACGGCGGCGTTGCTCGTCCTGCAGCTTCTGCCGCTCGCGCGTGCTCTCCGCCAGCTCGAGCAAGTTCTCCACCGTGGCCAGCAGCTTGTCGTTATTCCAAGGCTTACCGATGTAATCGGCCGCCCCCGCTTTCACCAGCTGCACAGCCGATTCCAAGTGGGTCCACGCCGTCAGCAGGACCACGGGCATATCGGGCTGCTGAGCCCGCAGTGCGCGGAACAAAGCCTCGCCTTCTTCTCCCGAGGTCGTATCGGTGCTGAAATTCATATCGGCAATCACGAGGTCGACGCGTTTCTCATGCGCCAGAACGGCAAGACCGTCTTGCGGTGTAAAAGCCGTCAGCGTTCGAATGTCATGCAATCCAAACAGCAGCGAGAGCGCCTGGGCCACCGCGGGATTGTCATCGATTATGAGTACCGTGCGCATGCCGTCATGTTAACGCGACACTAGCCGCCGCGGGTCGCCAAGGCGGGCGGGATGGAGGCGGCTCGCAGCGCCGGCCAGAGCACGGCGAATTGGCCCAGCAGCAGGATGATAATGGCGCCGATCACCGCACGGCTGTTGTCCATGCGTACCATTTCAAAGCTGCGCACAATCCATAGGTTTAACGCGATCGCAAACCCAATGCCGACGGCTGCGCCGGCCGCGGCGATCATGAAGTTCTCGGTTTGAAAATAGCGCACGATGGCCCGGCGCGTGGCGCCGAGCGCCCGGCGAATGCCGATCTGCTGTCGGCGCTGGGCGACCCAGTAGCTGGTGAGGCCGATGATACCAAATGCGGTGACGGTCAAGAGGGCGGCGCAGATGGCGCTTAACAGCACGATGAGGCCATGATCCCCGCGATAGGCATTGATTCTCACTTCCCTCATGGACCTGGAATTGAGGATGCGATTTTGATCCAACGCGAACAGCTTGGCTTCCGCGGCCTTCGTGACGGCGTCAACCTGGCCCGGCTGCGTGCGTACCATGTACACGTTGGACTCGCCGATCAGGCGATAGGGCGACAACACGGAATTTTCGGCGAACGTGCTGATGTATCCGGTAGCGTTGGTCATAGGGGATTGC
>DASWUU010000149.1:0-12289 GCA_036401515.1 Steroidobacteraceae bacterium | reverse complement strand
ATAGTGGCGGTCGCTAGCGGTCCGGCGACGCCGTTGAAATGCATGAATTCGAGAAAGAACGGGCTGCTGAAGAGAGTGACCGAATGGCCGCTTGAATTCGAGAGCGTAACGGATTGCAGCTGGGCGGCGTACATGGCGAGCTGATCGTTGGCATCGCTCGACACCACGAGGTTCACCTGCGTTGTCGCCGCAGGGGTCACGGGCACTGCTGCGGAACTGGTGGGGCCGCCCGACGAGCAGCCCGCGACCAACCCCGATAGGGCGAGCAGGGTACCGGCGAGAGACGCCCTGCCGCACACTAGATAGTGAATTCCCTTTGAAGCGATGCGTTCTCGGTCCATGAGCGTACTCCCTCGATGCGACGTGCGAGCGCGTAACAGCGCCACGCCCCGAATTCCGTCTACGTCAGCATAGAGTGCATTCTAGGTCCTCACAACCTTCCAGGTCCGATTGGCCGGTCCTGGCCGGCCTCAGCGAGATGCGGAAGATTGACGACTGTCTCTGACGTGCCCAACCCGGCCGTTCCGTGATTTTGGAAGGTGACATTCAAAATCATATAAGCTGTCATTCAGAACAATGACGGCGACACTGCAACCGGGGCCGCCGTATACAAATTTCGGGACACCCAGTATCGATGACTGAGCCGTCGAGAGCCGTATTCTTAAGTTACGCCTCCCAGGATGCTGAAGCGGCCAAGCGCATCTGCGACGCGCTGCGCGCCGGCGGAATCGAGGTCTGGTTCGATCAAAGCGAGCTGCGGGGCGGGGATGCCTGGGACCGGCAAATTCGCAAGCAGATCCATGACTGTGCGCTCTTCATCCCGATCATCTCGGCCAACTCCCAAGCCCGACTTGAGGGCTATTTCCGGCTCGAGTGGAAGCTGGCAGTCGAGCGCACGCACCTGATGTCCGAGCGCGCGGCGTTTCTCGTGCCGGTGGTCATTGACGACACGGGAAGTGCGCGAGCGGATGTGCCAGAGAGCTTTCGGGCCATGCAGTGGACTCGACTACCCGCAGGGGAGACGCCATCGGCCTTTGCCGTCCGCGTCTCGCAGCTACTTTCGCCGAGCGAGCCGCAATCTGCGGCGCAAACGCGATCCGCAATCGGTCCTGCTCCTTCCTTTCGGCCACCCATCGCGAATGCCGCGGCATCACGCCGGCCGAAACTCGTACTGCTGCTGATCGCGGCAGTTGCCCTTCTCGGGCTAGGCTATTTCGGGATAGACAGGTTCGTGCTGTCGATGCGCTCAGGTGGCTCACTAGCCGGTGAGTCCACCGTCTTCGCCCCACCAGCGCACTCGATCGCGGTGTTGCCGTTCGTGAACATGAGCGGGGATAAGGAGCAGGAGTATTTCTCAGACGGACTCACCGAGGAGTTGCTCAATTCCCTCGCTGAGATCAATGAGCTGCAGGTCGCCGCCCGCACCTCGGCGTTCTCCTTCAAGGGCAAGGACACCGACATCGGCACGATCGGACGCAAGCTCAATGTGGCCTCAGTGCTGGAAGGGAGCGTGCGCCGCTCAGGAAACACCGTGCGCATCACCGCGCAGCTGATCAATGCCGTGACAGGCTTTCACCTCTGGTCCCACACCTACGATAGGGACTTAGGCAATGTGTTGAAGCTCGAGAGCGATATTGCGGGTGCTGTCGCGAGCGCCCTCAAAGTGAGCCTGCTCGGTGAGGTGGCGATGAAGATCGAATTCGGCGGGACGCGCAACGCAGCCGCATTCGACGCGTATCTGCGCGGCCTCAAGCAAGCCCGTATAGCCACCGCTAGTACTCCGATGGAGTGCCGTGAACCTATCGACGCATTCAGCGAGGCTATCGCGATCGACTCCAATTACGCTTTGGCGTACGCCAGCCGCGCACTTTTGACTTCGGAATGCGCGGGCAACAGTCCGGGGTGGCTGCAGCAACCAAGCGACGAAAAAGTGCGTGCCGACGCCGAGCGAGCTATTGCGTTGACTCCTGGCCTGGCAGAGGGATATGTCGCCTTGAGCAGGCTCGAGATGGGATCGCTGAATCTTGGAGCTGCTGATCAGGCGTGCACTCGCGCCCTCGCCCTAGCTCCCGGCAACCAGCGGGTCCTTTATCAGTGCAGCCTTCTGGCGGCTTATCTAGGGCGCACTGATGCCGCGATCTCCAGTGCGCGGCGCGGCGTCGCGCTCGACCCCCTCAATCCGCTAAGCCACCGTGCGCTAGGCGATACGCTGCGGTACGCGCGTCGCTACGACGAGGCGATTGCAGCCTATCAGGCCTCGATCGCAGTGGACCCCGAACACTCGGCCGAAGCGTATGCGCTGCGCGGCCTCTCTTATTACTCGGCTGGCAACCTTGCTCTGGCCCAATCTTCGTGCGAAGCGCGACCAGATTACTTCCGCAGCGAGGTGTGTCAGGGGGTGGTTTATGACAGGCTGGGTCGTCATCGGGAAGCCGCCGCGAGAGTCGAAAATATAACGCAATTGGGACATGACGCAGCCGCATATCAATTCGCCGAGATTAATGCTCAGTGGGGTGATCGCAAGACTGCTTTGGACTGGCTCGACAAGGCCATGCGGCTGCGCGATCCGGGGATGGTGTACACAAAGGTCGATCCGCTGTTAGATCCGTTGCGCAAGGAGGCGCGGTTCCAGGCGTTGGAGCGGGAGTTGAAGTTTCCGGATTGAGACATGGGGCGAATGTCGGGTAACGGGAATACCGTGCAGTGAGCCCGACTGACCGCTCCTGGCCGCGCCCTGCCGGACGGGGTGCTGTCTCGGACGTGCCACTCGCGGATTCGCAGTATGATGGCTGCATTCAATTGATGGCGTGCCCAGGAGAGGTTTGTGATGAGTCACCGAGTATCGGCTGCGTTCGTGGCCGTGCTGCTCAGCCTCGGCATGGCCGCCCAGTCAGCGCCCGCTGCGGCTCTAGGGCACTACCTATTCGCCTGGGCCGGCGATCCCTCTGGGAAGGGCGAAGACTTCATCGCCGTCATTGACGGCGATCCGGCCTCGCCCGACTACGGTCATCTCGTCGCCACAGGCGCATCCGGCGTCAATACCCAGCAGATGCATCACACCGAATACTGGATGCCCGAGAGCGGTTTTCTGTTCGCTAATGACCACGCCGCAGGACGCACCGTGGTGATGGATCTGCGTGACCCGCTGCACCCAAGGGTCCATGCCAGCTTTGGCGATCTCGCCGGGTACAGCCATCCGCACTCTTTCCTTCGCCTCCCCAACGGCCATGTGCTGGCGAGTTTCCAAGTGGAGGGGCATATGGATCATGGGGCGGGTACGCCCTTGGCCATGCCGATGCACGAAATTGATTCCGGCAAGGCGGTGCATGGCGGCATCGTGGAAATCGACGATCAAGGAAAGATGATCCGCGCAGCCTCCACCGCTGATCAAGCTCGCCGCGACGATCTGTTGATGGCTTACAGCCTGCTGCCGCTGCCGGATATTGATCGGGTGGTGGTCACCAACTCCTCCATGCGGGACGAGGACAAGACCGGCCATACCTATCAGATCTTTCGGCTGTCGGACTTGACACGGCTTTCTACCAACGACCTCGATTCGCCCGCCGGAAGCTATGGTGAGATCAACCCCGAAGAAGCCCGCCGGGGACCGGACGGCTCGGTCTTCATTCAGACGACCGGCTGCGGTATCGAGCGGATCACCGGAATCGCCGGCGATACGCCGCACGCAAAGCTCGTCTACCAATTTCCCGGCTCTTTCTGCGGCGTGCCTAATATTGTTTCGCATTATCTAATTCAGACTGTGCGTCTCGGCCACGCGGTGGTGGTCATTGATATTGCCAATCCGGAGCACCCGTTCGAGGTCTCGCGTGCGGTGATCGATGGCGTGATGTTCCCGCACTGGAGCGGCTATGACGCGAAGACCCACCGGCTTGCCGTCACCGGCTATGGGGAGAACCGGCTGTTCATGTTGAAGTTCGATCCCCAGACGGGTGCCGTATCTATGGATGGCGCGTTCCATGATGAGGAAGGCCGCCCAGGCTTTGATCTGACTAACCGCGCCTGGCCGCATGGCTGGACTGGCACGGCCCAGGCGCACGGCGTGGTGTTTTCGCGCTAGAGCGTGGGTCCGTAAACTCCAATCGTCCCGCGCGCGCCCAAACTTCGTGCCCCTTCAGCCACTGAAGAATGCGACACGACTTGGTTGACTGCCGCGTAACTGCGGGCGATCCTAGGGACGCGTGCCGGTAGCAATGATCCCTCGTTTGGAGGAGTCGGTGGCCGGCAAGCGCTCAGGGATGCACCACCAACGCGCGGCCAGATCGCGTACGTACAAAAAGAGGAAATTCCATGCGTGAATATCTGATGCCGATTTTCGTAACCGCCGCTTTGGCGCTGGCCGGCTGCAACCAGTCGAAGTCGCCGGAAGATGTGTCGAAGGACGTAGCCAAGGCCGAACAGAAGGCGGACAAGGAGGTGGCGAAGAGCGAAGAACGCGCGCAGAGCGCGCTGGATAAATCGTACGATAAAGTCAATGATCAGATGATTCATTTCAGCAACGATGCTGTACACCAAACCTACAATGTGGCCATGGCAAAAGCCGATGGCAGCCGCAAAGTGGCCCTAGCGACTTGCGAATCGCAGAGCGGCGATTCTCAAAAGACGTGCAAGGACCAGGCGGAAGCCGACTACAAGGCGGCGCGCGCAGATGCCAAGGCCGGCGCCGAGGTGGCCGTGCAGCCTCGGTGACACACCGGTAAGCGCAGCCGCGGAAGGGTCTGCTCGAAAGTCGAAACCACGCGATAGGGTTCTACTGAGAGCGCCAGACGTCGATTCATCTTGCAGTGTGGATGCGGCCAGTGTTAGCTGGGCCTATGACAGACAATAAAAAGACCTTGTAATGATTGGCGTAGGGGTCGATTTCGGCACCTCCAATTCGACGGTGGCCTGGTTCGACGGGCGTCAATTGCGCTTCGTGAGCATCGAGACAAACAGTCCGATTCTTCCCAGCGCCCTGCATCTGAGTAGGGAATACGAAGGCACCACCGGTACCGCGGCTATCGAACGATACGTGCAGGAGAATGCCGCGCGTCTCGTGCACCTGGTGCCGGAGATTCTGGGTCAGGCAGCCGGATCAATCGAAAACAGCAGCCCGGAGCACGAGATGGCCGAATTGACCACCTCCAGAAACTTGGTGTTCGGGCCGCTCATCGATCATGGTTTGCCGGGTCGATTATTTCTTGGGCTAAAACGCTTGCTCGGCAATCCGGCCATCGCACGGATCTTCGTCTTCAACCGGCCGTATAGGTTGGTGGCACTTTTGACCCCCGTGCTGATGCGATTGCACGAAGCGCTTGAAAAGGAGTTGCGTGAGTCGGTGTCAAAGGCGCACGTCGGGCGCCCGGTGAACTTCGAAGGCAGCGATGTCTCGAGCAATTCGCTCGCCGTCAGTCGACTCACGGAGGCCTACGCGCATGCCGGCTTTCGCACCATCGAATTTTATCCGGAACCCATTGCCGCCACGCTGAGCTTCCTTTGGCAGCGACGGCTGACGGGCAATGGCACGGTGCTGACCGTGGACTTCGGCGGCGGTACGCTCGACCTCAGTGTAATCCGCTACTCCGGGACTACGTTTGACGTACTGTCGACTGCGGGCGCAGACCTCGGTGGCGATCGCATCGACCAATTGATCTTTCGTCGCCTACTGTTCCCGCTATTGGGTGAGGGTGAGGTCTGGTCGCGCCCGATTGATGGCCGTATGGTCGAAACGGTATTCCCCTTCGACGAATACGAGGAGGGGATTCTCAATTGGGCCATCACTCATACCCTCAATCAAAACAGATATAAGACGCGCCTCACGGAACTCATCGCCGTCGGGGGCGCATCGTCCGTCAAGTTTCAACGTCTCAAAGATCTCATTAACTACAACTACAGCTACAGCGTATTCAGCGCCATCAAAAAAGCGAAGGCGGAGCTGTCGACCCGGGAAACATCATCGATCGATATCGCGGAATTGAACTTGAACGTAACCTTCACACGAGCGCAACTCAACGAAATCCTAATCCCCATGATGAATCGGTTGACCGAACTCGTTTGCCAGGTCGTTGGGCACGCGAACCTGCCGATCAACGGGATCGACCTCGTAGTGCGGACCGGGGGATCCTCACAAATCGTTGCCGTCAGGCAATTGTTGGAGGGGTTATTCCCCGACAAGGTCACCGAGCATGATCCGTTCACCAGCGTCGCCGGCGGCCTGGCTATCGCGGACTACCATAGGTACCGTTGGCAATGAAACCGATTTCCGGCTTCCGCGGGGCAATGCTTGAGCTTTAGACTGGCTCGCGGTTGCGAGCGTAGTCCGCGAGCAATTCCTCAAGTCTGTCGATGTCCACGGGTTTCGTTAGATGCAGGTCGAAGCCGGCGCCTCGTGCCTTTTCTTTATCATCGCTCTGACCCCACCCGGTGATCGCGATCAAGTGCATAGCTCGGCCCCACGGCGTTTGCCGAATGGCGGCGGCGACTTCGTGGCCGGTCATGTCGGGCATGCCGATGTCGAGAATCACGACCTCTGGGCGATGCTGTTGCGCCAACTCTAATGCTCGTTTGCCGCTGTAAGCGACACACACCTCATAGCCTGCGATCTCGAGCACCATGGCCATGCTATCCACCGCATCACGATTGTCGTCGCACATCAGGACTTTGCACTTTGTGGGGACAGACCTCGCCGCGCGGTCTGGTGCCGGCGAGAAGACGCTTTCGTCGATCTTCACTAAGGCGCGGGGCAGATGAATGACAAATTCACTGCCCAACCCGACGCCCGCGCTCACTGCTTCGACGCTTCCGCCATGTAACTCCACGAGCCCTTTGACGAGCGCGAGACCGATCCCCAACCCGCCTTCTGCTCGATTGATCGCCGCGTCCAGCTGCGAAAAAAGCTCAAACAGTCGCGGTATCGTCTGCGGCTCCAGACCGATGCCGGTATCCTTTACCGAAAAGGTGAGCTCGGTGGCGGATAGCTCGACTCGAAGCGTCACGTTTCCATTCTCGTCGGTATATTTTGCCGCGTTGGTAAGCAAATTCGATAAGGCTTGAGAAAGCCTCAAGGGGTCGGCGGATAGCCGCAGTCGCGTCTCCGGCAGGATCACCTTCAAATGCTGCGCCTTCGCGTCAATCAGAGGCCGCCCGATTTCAAGCGCGGCATCGACCACCGCGCGTAAATCGACCTCCTCGATTTTCAAGTCAAACCGGCCACGGGTAATCCGAGACACATCGAGCAGGTCATCGAGCAATAGCGCCATGCGTTGCACTTGGCGCCCAATCACTTCGCGGCCCCACTGCTGCTGCTCTTCTGCCGCTTTGGTTTCGAGCAGCTTTACCGCGTGGCGGATCGGGGCCAGAGGATTTCGAAGTTCGTGCGCTAAAGTTGCTAGAAATTCATCCTTACGCCGATCTGCCTCGCGAAGCGCCGCCTCGGCCACCTGGCGTACCCTGATTTCGTCCTGCAGCGCGCGATTGGCAATTTCTAAAGCGGAGTTCGCCTCCGCAGAGGCACGCTCGCGCGCCTCCACTTCATCCAACATATTGTTGAAGGCGAGCACCACGGTACCGATTTCATCATCCGCGGTTATTGATGCGCGCTGCGAATAGTCACGCCGCTCGACGATGCCGCGAGCCACTCTCGCCATGGCCTGAAGAGGCGCGGTGATCGAGCGTTGAAATCGGTCTGAGATCACGTAGGCTACCGCTAGGGAGGCAGCCATCACCAGCGCAAAGATACCTAAGTATGCTTTGATCCGTTCGATCACATCGTACCGCGCCAGCAAATAAATGGTGCCGAGTTCCTCGCCGTTGTGCGTCACCGGTTGCGATAGCTCAACGCGTTCCCCCGAAATGCGTTGCCCTCGCCGCGGCGCGGTCCTCGGCGCTGCAGCGAGCGGATCTCTCGTGTAGGCCGCGTACAGCCGACCGTCCGCTCGATAGAGCGCCGCAATCCAGACTCGAGGACGCACACGCATGGCGGACAAGTTGCGCTCGGCCACTTGATGGTCATCGAATTCCAAGGCAGATGCCGTCGAATTCCCCAATATCGCCGCTTGATTGGACAACTCACTGGCCCACGTGCCGCGATAAACGATCAAGTCGTGGCTCAACATGGCGATTCCGGCCAAGGAAACCGCGATGGCGGTCATGACGAGAACGAGGCGGATCAACTTGCCGCGAACCGACCGGCGCGGCGGAAGCGTTCTGGCGGATACGGGCGCTAAACCACCCTCTTTCAAGCGAAGCCTACAGCCGATCGAATCGGCGACCGCAAGACGTTCTTGACGGGATGCGACAATAAGCGCCTTGCTTGGCGAATACCGCACTGACCCATGCACATATCACCGGATTGGCGCCTGCCGCCGTGGACTCGGATGGCAACCGAGAGAAGCTCGGAACTGATGGTGAGGCCGGCGCGCTCGGCCGCGCTCAATGAGACTTCGAAGCGAACACGCTTGTCGATCGTCACAAAATTAAGCATGCTGCCTTGATCGAGCGCCTGCTCATCATCCGTGACCAGCAGCATCGGCCGATTACCGGCCGAGACCGCGCGCAGGAACTCCGAATGCCCGGCGCCCACGAACACAATCTGGGCGCCGCTCAGTTCTTGGAGCCGCTTGACCTCGCGCACCTGGGCCGTCTGCTGGTTGATGGGGTGTTGCGGCACGAGCCGCCGCAATTCTCGGGCGATCCCGGGAGCCTCCATGACCGCGATGACGAACGGCCGCCCCGCGACTGATTCTTGCGGCCATTCGACGTAGGCTGCGAAGCGGTACAGGTATGCAGCCTTGACAGCATCCTCTGAAATGACCTGCTCGGCTGCACGAGCCGATGATCCAAGCATCCACACCAGGAGCATGGTGGTGCCGGCATGCTTCCAAGACCTCAAGTTGAGCGTCCGCCGCCCCAAGGCTAGAAACTCCACCGTGCTTCCCCCATGACGCTGCGATAAATGCCCTCGCCGCCCTGCGTCGGCGAGAATTCATAGTGTCGAGAATGCAGCAAATTAAGTCCGTTGACCGAGACTTCCAACGCTCGGGTTGCGCGCCAGCCGAACCGCCCGTTCAACTCATAGTAGTGCGCCAGTCCGGGGCTCGGCAACGCCCCCACATAGCGCAATGTCGCGTCGAAAACGATGTGGTGGCTTAGGTCCATCGAGGAGGTGACATTGGCATGGGAACTCGGGTCATCTCCCGCTTCGGTTGTTCCTAAAAGGCCCGCTGAACCGGCTTTGAAACGCAACTGTTCGCGCAGAATGGTAAAGCCGGGCGAGAGGCGCCACCAATCGGCAACTTGCCAGTTGGCCCAGCCTTCGATGCCGTAGGTGTCGCCCCGCATGAGATTGCCCCAATAAAGCGGGAAAAATGAGCTGGTGGAGGCGAATTCGATCGTGCGCAGATCATCGTAATCGTTGTAGAAAGCCGTGAGCGAAAAGGAGAGGGCTTTCGAGGCTTCCAGGCGCGCGCCAGTTTCCAATGCTTTCACTTGTTCGGGTCGAAAATTTCGATTGCCTGTCAAGCCGATGTTGGCGCCAATCTTTTCGAGTACATCATCATCGAAGGGGGTCGGGGAGCGGATAGCTTTGGAAGCAGCCACCCATCCGGTCATGCGATCGCTGAATGACCATGTGGCGCGAATGTCAGGCAGGGGTGTCCATCCCCAATAAGGATCATTCTCCACCTTCACGCCCGCGGTCAGATTTGCGGCATGGCCGATGGCGACGGTATCCTGAATGAACGCATTGCCAAGAGTGAGATTGCGCCGTTCTGGCTCGAAGAGAAGCGCCAGCTGGTTTGTGATGGCATAGCTGTTAACGCGCTCCCCACCACCCCATACGATCCGCTGATGATATCCGGCATCGATCGATTGCTGAATTTCAAAATCATACGTGTGCAGGACGAAGCCCCCTCCTCCGCTGCCGCGCGGACCAAAACGCTGCGTCTGGTCGAAGTAAGCTTGCACCTGCAAATCCGTGCGCTCGGTGCGATGCTGGTAGCGACCCAATACATTCGCTCCAGCAATCGAGCCGTCCGCACTCGAGAGCTCCTGCTCTGCCGCGCGGTAAACATCACCCTGTAACGCGGCGGAATCCTTATCGGTAGACTAATCCGCCCGAAAGCCTCCCTGCCCTTTGCTCCAGCCATCATGCGCGGATGCTCCTGTGGCAAGCGCTTCGGCGGCGCGATGAAAGCCTAAAGCGTAAACTCGATAGGATGAGTCCCCGTCCATTCGGCCACCGTAGCGGGCATTCAAATCTTGTTCTTGATATCCTGCAGCCGCCCCGAGGAAGGTTCCTTGAGTCAGATAGGAAGGACGCATGATGACGTTGATGACACCGTTCATCGCGTTTGCTCCCCACAAGGTTGCGCCGGGGCCGCTAAGGATCTCGATCCGGTCGATGTCTCCCAATAGGACATCTTGGGCATCGCTATAAATACCCGAATACAGCGGAGTATAAACGCTGCGTCCATCGATGAGCATGAGCAACTTATTTGAGAAATTTTGCGCTTGCGGGTTGCCCGACAACCCACGCGCCGAAATCGTGTAGCCCGCCGAACTCACTTGGGTAATGAGGAGGTTTGGAGCCAAGCGCAAGGCCTCCATCAGACTCGTAGCGCCGGAGCGCATGATTTGCTCGTGTGTAATGACGTAGATGGTGGCAGCGGCGCGTTGCAACACTTCGGGCGCTTTCGAAACGGAAGTCACTTCAACGTTTGACAACTGCTCCAATGACAGCCGCGTCAGATCCTGGCCGACGTCGTCAGCCGCATCGAACCCCCAAGCGATGGGAGAGAGGCAGGTTACCAGCAGGAACCACGCGCTTCTGCTCGTCCGTTTCCGATCAAGACCGTGTAACTCAGGCGCGCGCGAACCGGTCAATCCACACATGTCTCTGTGATGCTCGTAGCGGCAGATTTTTTGTCTAACCCTTGAGCGAAGGCGCCGGGGCATCCCTATCGAAATCCTTCTGATCTTACAGGGTTTATTTTATTCGGTATTCTTCGGCGCGCGAAAATATGTAGAAGTTACAAGCAACACACTTCTTTGCTTTCGGACCAATCGGCCAGTCCATCCAAGGCCGTCGCCGAAGTTAGCCGCGACTTGTTTCTTGGAAGATTTAGAAATGCACTGAGGCGCTGGTAAGCCACGCGGGTGCATGATCCAGCAGCCAGCTTTCGACAGTTTTATCAAGCTTGAAGAAAATAAGCATGCTTACGCCGAGCAACACCACGCCGAGCACTTGACGGCCGCGTTGCCCAGAGACGAGCAGTTTGCCGCGGATGCGTTGCAAGGTGGATCTGGACAGTGATCCGAGCGCCACTAACGGCGTTGCGGCGCCCACACCAAAGACAAACATGAGGAGCGCAATGGGCCCAAGATGCTGGCCTTGGCTCGCGACCGTCGTCGCCGCGCCCAGAGTCGGACCCACGCACGGACTCCAAACGATTCCGAGCAACGATCCCACGGCGAACTGCCCCGCAAGGCCGTCGATCCTTACATTGGACAATACATGATGGCCAAACTGGCCGACGCCCGCCGTCGCCGTTGCGAATCTCGCCTGCAACGGTTGCGAAAGGAGTAGGACACCAAAGAGGGCGAGCAGAACGGCGCCCGCCACGCGAAATACCTCGGGGTCAAGACCGAGCGAGGCACCGATGGTGGCAATAAAAATTCCCACGAGGCTGAATGTAACCGCAAGGCCTGCGCCCAAGGCCCAGACCCCGCCCCGGTGAGCATCCCCTGCGGAGGCCACGAGCACCGGAATCAGCGGCAGTACACAGGGCGACAACGTCGAGAGGATTCCAGCCAGCAACGCCAGTCCATACGTTCCGATTCCGAATGTCATGGCAATAGTTGCTTGGCGAGACCTTCGCGCCGCGTCTCTCCAGTCGAGCGGTTAATCTCCTGCCCTTTGTTGAAAACGACGAGGGTGCTCTGTTGGGTAACCCGAAGCTGGCGCCGAAGCGCGAGTTCCTTATCGAAATCCGCAATGAACACGGTGACACCCATGAATTTCGGTTCGCCGCTGAGCTCCTTCAGAATCGGAGCCTGAGCACGGCAAGTGGGGCACCAGTCGGCATGAAAGACGACGGCCATCGGGGCGCCTGATTTCAGGGCGCTCGCGAACGTCGCAGCGTCATAAGGCACCTCGGCGGACCGCGCCAGAGGCGCAGCGATCAGTGCAACGAGCAGTAGCAGGGTGAGGGTCAATGAGCGCATACGTGATCTCCTCAAAGGGCTTAAGTGGGGGTCCTACCCAATAGACCGTCGCTGCACCTGGTTTATTTCG
>DASWUU010000148.1:0-2851 GCA_036401515.1 Steroidobacteraceae bacterium | reverse complement strand
AACACATGGCGCTCGCCACCGTGGATGATGACTTGTGCCACATTGTTGCCGCTCGGATCATTGACCGAACGCGTGCCTAGGAGCGTCGCGAAGGGAAGAACCGGACTCGCGCCGGTCCAACCATGACAACCGGCGCAGGCGCCTTCGTAGACTTCCCTGCCATGGGCATTAGACTCGGTCGCATCAAGCTGAGCGGTTGCCGCGGGGGTCGAGCGCAGCTCCGGAAGGTCGGATGCGGCACTCGGCACGGTACGCAAGTAAGCCACCATTGCCGAGATGTCGCTGGGTTTCAAATGACTCAAGCTCTCGTCGACCGCCTCGCCCATGGGTCCGGAAGCCGTTCCGCGCCCATCCGCATGTCCGATCGACAAATAATTTGCCAAGTCGGCATCGCTCCACACGCCGACACCGCCGCTGCGATCCGCCGTGATGTTGTAGGCGCGCCAACCGCTTTGAACAGCGCCCGCGAATTTCTGCCGGTTGTTCAACGCAAAGAAAAGATTGCGCGGCGTGTGGCATTCACCGCAGTGTCCCATGGCCTCGACGAGGTACGCGCCGCGATTCCACTCCGCACTGCGATCGACATGCGGTTCAAAGCGCTTGTCGGGATTGAAGAAGGCCGACCATATGCTCATCAAGCCGCGCTGATTGAATGGAAACGCCAACGTATTCTTGGGGGCCGGCGCGTGAAGTGGTTTGAGGGAGAATAGATAAGCCTTGATCGCGAGCGCGTCGGCATCCGACATGTAGGTGTAACTGGGGTAGGGCATCGCCGGATAGAGCTTGGTATTGTTGCGGCCCACACCCTTGTGTACCGCATCCAGGAAATTGGCATCGCTGTAGCTGCCGATCCCGGTTTCCGGATCCGGAGTGATATTGGTGGAGTAGATCGTTCCGAACGGCAACACAAATGCCCGGCCGCCCGCAAACGGCTCGCCGTCTTTGGCGGTGTGGCACACGACGCAATCCGCAGCACGCGTCAGGTATTCTCCGCGCTCGATGAGACTCGCCGACTTTAGTTCCGGAGCGGCGCCCGTCGGATCCTGCTCGTGATAGGCAGCGAGCGTCACGGTCTTGCTGCCCGCGAAGTCCAAAGGCTGCGGACCGAACACGATGTACGCGCTGACGAGAATGGCGATGCCGATGATCGCCGCGAGTACCCACAATACGGGATGAGTTTTCATGCGACACCCAATTTGGGAAAGGGAAGCACGTGGATGCGTTTACCGGTTGCTGCAAACACAGCGTTTGCAACAGCCGGGCCAATCGGCGCAACGCCGGGCTCGCCCACACCCGTAGGCGCCTCGGTTGAAGGCATGATGTACACCTCGACCTTGGGCATTTCATTCATTCGCAGCACACGGTAGCTGTTGAAATTGTCCTGTTCGACGCGGCCGTCTTTGAGCGTAATGGCGCCGTGCAATACTGCCCCGAGCCCGAATCCGATTCCGCCTTCCATCTGCGCGGTGATGATGTCCGGATTGATGGCTGTTCCGCAGTCCACTGCGCACACCACGCGATCCACTGTGATGTTGCCGTCCTTGTCGACGCTTACTTCGGCGACTTGGGCGACCAAGCTCTTGAATGCTTCGGCGACCGCGATCCCGCGCCCCTTGCCCGGGGGCATTGGGCCGCTGTTCCAGCCCGCCTTGTCGGCTGCCAACTCCAGGACCGCTTTCATGCGCGGTTGATGCTCGAGCAGCGAGCGCCTGAATGTAAATCCATCAACACCTGCGGCATGCGCCGCCTCATCAATGAAAGCTTCCACGGCGAACACCGTATGCGAGCTGCCCACCACCCGCCACCACAGGATGGGCACACCGGTTGTCGTAGTGGACAAGTCCACCGCGATGTTGGGTATGGAATAGGCGATAGTGGCAGCGCCCTCCACAGAGGTGGGATCGATGCCGTCCTTGATGCCTGCTGCAAACGGCGTGCCTGCCATGATCGATTGACCCACGATCACGTGGCGCCAGGCCGTCAACTGGTTTTGTGCATTGAGGCCGGCCTCGAGCTTGTGAAAGTACATCGGGCGATACAAGCCGCCATGGATGTCATCCTCGCGCGTCCACTGCAATTTGATCGGTGTACCGTCGGCGCCGTATGCCTTCGCGATCGAGACGGCCTCCACGATGTAATCCGAGATCGCGTTGGCGCGCCGCCCAAAGCTGCCGCCGGCATACAAGGTATGAATGATCACTTGCTTGGGATCCAAGCCGGCTGCGTGCGCGGCATTGGCTTGATCGATGGTCTGGAATTGATCTCCTGTCCAGATCTCACAAGTGACGGCATTGAGCTTGACGACCGCGTCGAGCGGCTCCATGGGCGCGTGCGCCAGATACGGAAATTCGTAACTTGCGGACACGGTGCGAGCGGCCTCGCCGATCGCCTTCTTGGCATCGCCTTCCTTGCGTGCCGACAGGGCCGGTTGATCGGCGAGGCGCCGATATTCCTCCATCAACGCCGCGGAACCGCGCTTCTCGGCATGGCTTTCATCCCATTCCACTTGCAGCGCATCGCGTCCCAGCTTGGCGGCCCAAAAACTTTTCGCGATAACGGCGACGCCGCGCGGCACTTGGACCACCTTGACCACGCCGGGCACGGCGCTGGCCGTGGCCGCATCGAAGGATTTGACCGTCGCTCCGAAAAGCGGCGGCCGCTTGAGCAGCGCTACCAGCATTCCGGGCATTGCCACATCCAGTGTGAACTGGGCCGTACCATCGGTTTTTGCCGGCACATCGACGCGCGCGAGGCGCCCGCCGATCAATGTGAAATTTTTCGGGTCTTTCAATGTGACGGTGTCCGGCACCGGTAGGTTAATGGCGGTCTTCACCAAAGAGCCGTACGTCGC
>DASWUU010000147.1:0-18355 GCA_036401515.1 Steroidobacteraceae bacterium | reverse complement strand
ACCGATCGTGTGTTGAAGAAATTTCGCACCGGGTTTTTGGGCAAATGCAGTCCGGTGCACTTTTTCTGGGGGAGCTTTGATCTTGCGGTCACCCGCTTCTCAGGCCGTCGCGCTCCGCGCTACGAGGGTAAGATCCCGGGGGTGTCGATTGAGGTGATGCGAGAGGCCTATTCTCACGAAGTAAGCAGCGCAGGCTTCTGGCCTGGCGGTAACGGAATCGACTATCCCGCGTTTTATTCCTATGCGTATCCGACACCGGAAACCTTTCGCACGTGCGCCGTGGGCCCCGCAGGCGCCTTCTTTTGTGACAAGCTTGGTCAGTTTCTGCTCCCGTACGATACGGTGCGCACCGCCGCCGATCCTGAGGCTGCGCTGCTTACCTTCGTGCAAAGCACCTTTGAGGCGGCCGCTCGATCTGCCAATTGGGATCGGGCTGCGCTTGAATGCGAACTCGGGCGCCCGAGTATTTGTCGCTCTGTGTAGCCATTAAACTTTTCCGTGAACCGAGCTGTCCCGCCCGGGTGCTACCATATGTAACCGGGGATCCTAACCAGCACCGCACCAACATGTGCCTACTGACGTCACGATGGTGATGTGCCCAAATCCCCACCGCGCCAAGTGCGCATGGAGATAAATCATTTCGCGTCAGCGAGCATCTAAGCGTGGAGACCATCATGACCAGCCAACAACCCGGACATTATCTGCGACTAAGGGCGCGCCATCCGGCGTATTTCGCCGCTGTCGAAACATTGGGCGAAGCCGTACACCAGTCGGGTCCCCTCGATGCAAAAACCTTGCACCTTGTGCAACTCGGGGCAGCCGCTGCGATCCGATCCGAAGGCGCAGTTCACAGTCATGTGAGACGGGCACTGTCCGCCGGTGCGACGGCCGATGACATTCGCCACGCGTTAATCGCCACAACCTCTACGATAGGGTTCCCGAATGTCCTCGCCGCCCTGAGTTGGTCAGATGATGTGCTCGAGAAAACGGACGCTCAAGCTATGTGAGCTTAACGATTCCGCGCGGATGACTTTCCACTCTGCCAAGCCAATGGTGTAAGCGAGTTCCTACGCGCGGAGGAGGGTAAGAGGATGTAATGGTCCCTAATCAGGGGCGTATGTTTCAGACGGATGCCGCAACTCCGCGGTACTAGGGGGAATTCACATGAGATTTGCGTTTATGTGTGCGCTGCTCGTCAGTGCGTCAGTGGGAATTTCGGCCTGCAACAAAGCCGACTCTCCCGTTCAGACCAACAAAGCCGAACCTACCGATAAAGTTCAGAGCGATATTGCCCAAGCAAGGAAGGACGCCGCCGAGAACAACGCCAAGGCGGAGGAAACACGGAAGCAAGCCGAGGCTCAGGCTTCCCAGGATCTCGCAAAAGAGAGAGCCGATTCGCTGGCAAAAGCCGCGGATAAGAGCGTGGGAGCCGTAGCGGATGCGGCAGTCACGGAAACAGAAGGCACAACCAAAGTGGCTCTGGCCAAGTGCGAGGCACTAGCGGGAGACGCTCAGCAACAGTGTAAGGACAAAGCCAATGCTCACCTGCAAACGGTGAAGGACCGGGCGAAGGCCGCCAAGACCCAGTAAAGGTGGCGATCACAAATGGTGTGGTCGCGCTAATGGACGTAGAAGCGTACTGCGTCGGTGGTGTGTGCCGAGTCCGTCCAGATTTTGGCGTATACATCATGTGCGCCCCGTTGTAGCGACCACGGATAGCGGCCTGTCTGCGTGCTTGCTGCGAGCGTCCCGTCCACGTACCAATCGACTTTGCGAAGGTGCGGTGTCGGCGCGATTTCCATGGGTAGCGCTTCGAACTCAACCGGGATCCGTGGATCATGAGCAACATGCAGTCCCGCGGTGGGCTGCAGCAGACGGTATTGTGCTGTGATCGCCGCAGTTTTCGCAGCTTCCTGAGGCGGCAACGTTCCAGGCAGGAACCACTCGGTCATCGACTCACAGACGTCATCCGCCAGGCGCCCGTCCCGGCGGCAGATCTTCGCTGAGATCAGGGTGCCGTTCCGGAGCAACGCTTCGGTATCTTGATTTCGATTGAGCTCGGAGAACAGCGAGCGCAGAACCATGGCCGGTCCTATCGCACCTGTGACCCCGTCCATCGCGGAGCCATCGAGGTTACCCATCCAGACGGCGACCGTATGCTGATAGTCAAAGGCGATAGCCCACGCGTCGCGATAGTCGGTCGAGGTCCCGGTCTTGATCGCCGTCTCGACCGGAAATTGCAATCCGCGTCCGAACTCGAGCATGCGCGCATCCGGATCGGACAGAATGTTGCCGATCAGCGAAGCGATGGCCGGGTCGAAGGCCATGACGACCGGCCGATCCGCTGCCTCATCCGTTAGCATAGTCAGCGGTTTATATCTGCCTTGGCGTGCGAGTGCCGTATAAGCCTGTGCCATCTCATACAGCGACACTTCGCCATTGCCGAGCGCCAGGCCATCCCCGTAGAAATCCGCATGTTGCACGAGGCTCGTGATGCCGACGCGATGCAAGCGCTCCATGAACGCGTCTTCTCCCACGAATTTAAGCGTTTTCACGGCCGGGATGTTGAGCGAATTGCCCAGAGCCTCGCGTAGCCTGAGGGGCCCGTAATGACGATGACTATAGTTATGGAAGGTGTGCTGACCGCCGCCCACCGATTCGGACAGATCGGCATCGTCAATCATCGTGGCCGCCGTCCAGCCTTTCTCGAGAGCCAGGGCATATAACAGGGGTTTCATGGTGGACCCTGGTTGCCGCGGTGTGATAACGGCGTCGTATCCTTGCGCGGATCCATCGGAGTCGGCGTCATCGCCATTGCGGCGCGCGCCTCGCGAGTGGCCGACTACCCATCCCAGGATTTCGTTGCGCCGATGATCAATGACGAGCGCTCCCGCATCGTGCACATGACGTCTCCGAAGATCGTGCAACGCCGCGTCGACAATCTGTTGCGCGCTCTCCTGCACGTGAGGGTCGAGCGTCGTGCGTAATTGAATGGCCGCGGACCCTGTGCGGCCTGCTGCAAGCACCTGCCTCACGAAATGGCTGGCATCAAGCGCGGCATTCGAACCGTCCAACACCCATGGACGCTCGCGGATTTGTTCGCGCTGTGCAGTCGTCAGTGCCCCGCGCTGCTGCAGGCGGTCAGCCAGTTGCTCAATGGCGCGATCGGCGCGCGGCGCATTGCGTCGCAGGTCCATTCCAGCCGGCGATCGAACCAGGACAGCCAACGTCAATTGCTCGCCCGGCGACAGTGTGTCGAGGCCTCGATTGAAATACAGACGCGCCGCTTGGACGACGCCGCGCCGCCTGTTCGCGTAGGGCACTTGATTCAGATAGAAGCTCAAGATACTGGCCTTGGACAGATGCTTCTCCAAGCTCGCCGCTTCGAAGCCCTCTATCCAGCGTGACCAAAGCGTGCGCGGTCGGGGATGCGTCATGCGTACGACCTGCTCCGTGATCGAGCTTGCGCCGCGGATCGCGGCCCGTTGGCGCGCGTCGAGCCATAGGGCCGCCAGCCGAGCCGGCCAATCAACGCCGTGATGCTCGTAGAAATGCTGGTCCTCCGCGACGATGAATGCCGTCTGCAGCAAGGTCGGGACCGCGGCCAACGGCACGACATCCGTGGTGTTCCAGGCATTCTCAAGCGTGTAGCTGAGCGGCGTACCGTCGCGGGCCAACACCTGCGGTTTGATGACCGTGCCGGTGAGGACGGCAAAATCGTCCGGGAAGTCTCGAAGGGACGCCGTCGTTGCTGCCCCAAGTGCGGCGGCCGCCGCTAGCGCCCCGCCGAAGATCAGCCACCGCACGCGAAGTCGAGGTGCTTCACTCACGTGTCACCGACACTTGCGCCGGAAAACTTTTGCCGTACACATCCGGGTCGTACATTTCCTCCGCTTTTGCAGGGGATGCACTGAATTGGCCCTCGGCGATGGCCTGTGCGCCGTAACTTACATGGTAGTGCCCGGCCGGCAAGTAATCTGCGTAAAAGCGCGCCGACTCGTGCCGCAATTCGCGATGATAAAAGGACCACAGATCAACACCGTATTCGCTCCAGTCGCCATAATTGAACCAAAACGACCCGCCGGCAGCCTGGAACTCGGTTTGATCGGAATCCACGCTGGAGGCCGTCGCCAGATCACGGTTAACCGGCTCGAGGCCGCCAGGCACCGGATCATCGACGACCACGAAGTGGCGCGGCGCCGCCAGGGACAGGTACAGATCGATCCGTACCAACTCACCCGTGTTGACCGTGAAGGGCGAGGCCAGCAACTGCCAGCGGCCATTGCGCTGCACGCTGTATTCGCGGTGTACTTCCATGCCGGCATTGGTTTCCTTGGCGGCCTGATCCACGAGCGAGTAGCGCAGGTAAGTGGCGTAGTACAGGCGCCCCGTACCTTCGCGCGCGACTTGCAAGGTAGCCTGCCGCCCTGCATCGCTTGAGACATTGGGCCGACTGAGCAGCGCGGCGGGGTCTGTCAATGAACCAAAGTTTGCGGTGCCGATGGCAACACCATCGAGCGCGGCGCTGACGCGCAACGAGGGCACAGCCTTTTCGTATAGCGCAGCATATTCGACCAGCGCAGAAGTGCAGAACAGGTTCTCCTGAGTGTTTTCCCAATGGTCGCGGCTGCCGCGGGTCTGAGTGACAACCCGCACCAATTTGAACGGCACGTCGCCGACGAGCGGCGCTCCCTGCGCGGTCTCGCCGTAGTGCAAGAATGCGCTCAGGATGGCGCAAGTGCTGCGCATCGGCGTCCCCAGCATCTGAAAATAACCATCGTCCCACGACTCGCTGAAGTGAAATTGACCTCCGCTCTCATTCGAGTGCGCCAGTATCTGACTTGCCAGCGAACGCGCCAGCGCGTCCCCGCCCTTGACCTTGATCGCAGCATCAAGGTAGGCGGCCAAACCGAACAGATCCATCTGAGGGACATATATTTCATAGCGCTGCAGGTCGCCGAGCGAGAGGCGGTCCCGGCCCGCGAGCGCTTCCAGCGCAACAGCACGCACGCTTGAGACCATCCCCTCGCTGTAGAAGCTCGGCGCCGTGTTCGAGCGCAACAATGCCTGTAAGTAGTCATCAAGACGCTTCTCGACGTCCGCAGGCACCCTGTAGCCCAGATCCCGCAGATGATTGAAGGCCAGCGCCGTTTCGGCGGATAAATAAGGGCTCGCCCGTGCGTCGTCTGAGGTCCAGAATCCCATGCCGCCGTTCGGAGCCTGGAAGCTTCCTGCATCATCCAAGAAGGTTTGCGGCAGCGATTTCGCGTCTGGCCAGTCCAGATCGGCAGCCAAATATCCGCGCAGTTTGAGATAGTTGGCGGCCATCAGCGCCTTCGTCAGTCGCTGTTCCCAACAAAGATACGGGTAATCACGGACATACCGCAAAGCACCGTCGAGATTGCCAAGTACCGTGGGCGTCACACGAACGGAGAGGTCACCGACGCCCGGCATCATGTTCGCCGGGAACTGCAGGTGTTCGGTAATGCCCGGGGTCACCGTGGTGCCGTAACTCGCCGCGACGTCTAGGGATACGCGCCGGTGCACGGGCACTGCCTGCGTGAATGCATCCCGGTCGAATCTGTCGGCGGCCTGGGCGCTGAATCGCACCGCGCCGTCACCGGTTGTCACGACGGAAAGCCAGACGGTTTGGCGTTTGAAGGCACCCAGCGTGACCGATTCATGGGCCTTGACTATTCCTCCCTCAATTGGGCCGCGAGCTTGCAATTCGACTGCGAGAGTCCGCGTTTTGTCGGAGCGGTTCAACACGCTAAACCCGCCCGTGACGCGGTCGCCGCTGGTCAATTGATTTGGCAGTATCGGGCGCACTTCGGTCAGCTTGGAGCTTTTGAACTTGAACTCCCCCAGTCCCATTCGATCGCGCGGTGTCATTGCGATTGCGAAGACGCGCCAGCCGGTCAAGTTGTCGGGCAATGCAAAAGTGACGGTAGCATCGCCGTGCTTGTTTGCCATAACGGAGGGATTCCAATAGGCGACGTACTTGCTGACGCTGCGCATATCGAAGCCCGCGCCGCCGTCGCCGCCGGAGTTCGCGCCCTTCTTCTCGAACTTTTGCAATCCGATTAAACGCGTGAGCAGGCTGTAGTTCACCAGATCGAGATTATCCAGCTGATACATGCCGCGGTACGGGTCGAAGTAATTCCTGCCGTCCTGAATCAAATCGAACACGGACTCATCGAGCACCGCGACGGCGAACTCCACGGGCTCCTGCGACGCCTCGGGCGTGCGCGGCACAGCATTCAATTTGAGTTTGACGGTCTCTCGGGGTTTGTACGACGGCCGGTCGCTCTTGATGCGCACATCGAGCGTCTTTACCGGATCTAGGACCGGCACCCGCACGTAACCTATTCGATAGGTCGGCCGGCCGAGATCGACACCCTCTTTGTCGAGTACCGGCGGCGCGACACGTGGCGAAACGACTACCACCGACAAGTAAAACCCGGGCACGAAGTCCGGTTCGACCTTGAATTCGATCACGGGGGTGTTGCCCGCAAGCACTTGCACCCAATGCTTAATGACGCCAAGACGCTCAACGGTAATCAAGGCCCGCGCGCCGGGGAAGGGGTTCTTCACAAGATAGCGTGCCCGATCTCCGACCTTGTAGTTAGTCTTCTCGGGCACAAGGCTCAAACTCATGTCGGCCGGCTCCTCCCAGAGCACGCGCCCCTTGCCGGTAACCCAGCGACAGGTCTCCGTGGAGTATGAGCGCCCCCTCGTGTCCCGGATCGTTGCGGTAATACTGTACAAGCCAGGGTGACTCGGCGTGAACGCGCAGACTTGTGCATCTTTGCCGGACGTCGTGCTGCACCTGCCGTCCGGCTGCCAGCTCGATTGGTAGCTCGTGAGGTAGGCGTCTCCGGCGCCTTTGACGCGTGCTGCGCTCGTAACCTCGGCCGCGATTGCAATGTCGACCTGCGTACCCGGCACGATCTTGCCGTGCTGATCCAGCACCAGCGACTGAATTTGTGCCGGCTCGCCTTCTTCGAAGGTCCAGCGATTCGTCCGCAACCCCACGAATCGATCTCGAGCCCTGAACTCTGCGAAGCTGCGATTGGCGACGTACTTGCCCCGTTCATCGCGGACCGCGCTCTCCACCTCGAGGCGTGCGCTTATCATTCCCGTGTCGGGCAGAACAAAGGTCGACGCGAACTCGCCTTTATCGCCTGTATTGGCATCTGATTGATGCACGGTCATCACATCGGGCCAGCGGCTGTAGCGACAATCGCCGCCGGACTCGAGGCTTCCAAACGTGAAATCGGCGGCGAGCGGGTTAACGAACTCGATCGCTTGCGGAAAGAGACGGCCTGTCACGCGCGATGCCGCGCTCGCATAGGGGCCGCCGGCATGCATCGCTGCCCGCGTCGACACCTCGACCGTATCCCCCGGCTCGTACATCTGAGCATTCAAGGTATTGGTGACTTGAAAGGGCGCGGGCGTGAAATCTGCGATCAGTACGCGCAGCGGCGTCCAAGTTTCGGTGCTCGACGCTGCATTAGACGAATCTTTGGGGGGAGCCTTCAAGTTGAATTGGTACCAGCCAACGGAGCCCGACAATGGAACCCGAAATGAACCAGCCAAAGCGCCGAAGTCAGATAGGGTGATGTCGGACTCGGTCTTCACTATCTTGCCGGTGGGATCCACGATGTCCAGTTGATAGCCGGAACGCTGCGCCATCGGTTGCAATGTCAGGTTGTCCTGCTCGCGCACATACACTTTGTACTGCACGGTATCCCCGAGTTTGTACACGCCTTGCGCAGTCGTTCCCCATGCGTGTGCATGGTCTTGCACGGCACCGTAACTGGACCAGAACGTGCCGCGCGACGCACGATAGGTATCGATCGTGAACGAGCCGTCGAGCGGCAACAGCGCCATGTCCTTCGCGGCATCGACCCGTACCATGAAGGCCGCGTAAGGAGTTGCCGCGGCATTCGATTCGCGCTCCAAGACTTTGCGACCGGCCAACACGGCGACGCCGTCGCGGTCCGTCACGGCTTCTGCCAACAGCGGCGCCGCGGCCGTGAGTCCACGATAATCGTCGCGATAAAGCCGAACGCGCGCGTAGGCAACCGGCATGCCCTTGTCGAGCGACGTCACCCAAACCAGGGTATTGAAGGCACCGAGCTTGGCATGGACCTGGAAGGGTGTGATTTCGGCAAAAAAATCGCGATCGGAGCGGGAATTTGGCAGACCGGGATCGTCCTCGGCTTCATCGAAATAGCGGTAGCCTGCGACTGCGGAGGTCGTCGGGTGCGCCTGAAGGGTGCCGGTCACGACCCCTGACTCACCGCCCAGAAGATCGCGAATCTTGGCCGGCGCGGCGTATGCGATATCCCACGCCTGAGCGATGGGCTGATCAGATGTCAGCTCGCCGCTCAAACCGCCGGGAGTGAGCTTGCGATAATTGAAATCGATGTGTGTGAGATTGGTGACCAACAGCGGCATCGATGTCGGCGCATTCTTTTCCAGCACCGCGACTGGGTGCGTTACTTTGAGTCGCGGCGGCCGATGATCAGTGCGAAACTGCATGGCGAGAGGCGCATGCAGCGGGCGCCCGAACTCATCCCTGACCCCGCTCAATGAAGCGATGGCGTACGGTTGAAAGGCACGCAAATGTTCGGGGAGTGCGACTGTATATTCGGTGCCGCGCACGTGCGGGGATCTAAGTTGGGTCGTGGGATAGACATTGGCCCAGGGGTCGAAGTCAGTGCGGCCGTTGAGCAGATCCGGGTTCAATATCAGGTGCTGTTTGATCTCCGAGGCAATCACCGGTGCCGAGAAGGCCAACGACACCACGCCAAACGGGTTGCATGCAGGCTGGGCCGACAGGGGAGTTGCGGCGGTAATCAAGGCGGTCTGCTTGCCGATCAAGCAGCGTAGGCCGAGAAAGCGAAATTCGGGGAAGGTATCGAAGGCAACGACCGTTCGACGCTCGACTCCAGGCAGCGGACCTACGTAGCTGCGAAGTCCCGGAGCAATCTTGAGAGCAGTCTGCGAATCCGCCGGTAGTTCTTGAGTGGGCGATACCAACCAAACACGCCGCGCCTCGACCTTCTGTCCGAAGGCATGGGTGCCGATCGTGGTTTGCTCGTCGCTTCTTGCGGCCGGCGTACCCCACGGAAAGATGAGAGCGCGCGGCTCGCCTAGGAGCGGCAACACATAGAACACCTCTCGTTCGTAGGGATCCGGCTGTGCCAGCACAAAGGTTTGGTCCGCGAAATGTAGATTGGACTGCACGCTCTCCTGCGTTACCGGCTGATTGAATACCAGACGCACGACGGGAGTTCCGGGCGAAAGCCAGATGGAAAACGAATACCGGACAATTGCCGGGCGCTCTGTCGTGAATGACCATCGATAAGGCTCGACTAAAACCGCGCCGTCCTGTGCCTTGAGGCCCGGAGCCACCGTGACGGAATAGCGAGTCGCCGGCGCCAAGGCATTCGCGGCGTTGAGTTCGCAACCGACCGAACGTGGGTCGAGCCAGTGCCACTGACAGTCGACCGCAGGCGCCAAGCTGACCGGCGAGTGACCCGGTTTGATTGCCATATCACCAACCGGCACCACAGGCCGATCGAAGGTTACGACGACTTGCCGACCGGGACTTGGGACCTGATCGCCTTCCGGTACCGCGCGGATCACCTTCAAGTTCGAATCGGTCGGAAGCGCTGCGCTATCAAATACAGCCCAACCAGGCCGAACCATGCACAGGCCGGCCACGGACATAACGGCGATCGCGCTCAAGGACACCGTTTTCTTAACAGTACTTGTCACGTGCGCCGTCCTTGTTCATGTAGTTCGTGTTCTGGCACACCTTAGAGTGCGAATCTGGCACCGCGGGGACGCAATTATGGCGATCTGGTGGCAGTTGAACGTGATGCCGAGGTCAGGGGAGCGGACGGGTGGTCCGACGCCCCAGTTTAGTCCGGAGGTAAAGAATCTAGTACGCGGTTAAGAGCATTCCGGTTGCCGGCGTTGTGGGAATTCCCGCGTAGCCTTCGAACTGAATTGGGACGGAAACATTTTCGTCACCGGCATTTCTTATGACCGCAAAATGCAAATGCGGTCCAGTCGCAAATCCGGTGTTGCCAGAATCGGCTATGTATTGGCCGCGCACCACATGATCGCCGATGCGCACGCGGATCGAATCCCAATGCAGGTGAGCGTAGAGGGCAATCGTACCGTCGCTGTGAAGAATCTCGATGAGATTTGCCTGATCGAGCATGACAGGGGCAGCGGCATTACGAAAGAAATCATGACGTGCGTTGATTACAGTGCCCTCCCGTGCCGAATACACCGGTGTTCCATCGGGCACCACGATGTCCACCGCATACTGACTGTCGGCGGTGGTGTGGGTGATCCGACTGGGATATGCCTGCGAAATCGGAAAGGCCGAGCCCAGTGAAAACGGTACGCGGTAAGGGCGCGTTGGGTTGTGAAGCGCGGTTGGTGATCCAAGGGCCGCTTTCCAAGTATATTGCAGAGTTGTGTTACCTATGGCCGGCCGTACAACCTTCAGCAGCGTCTGTCGCGTTCCTGCTTCGAGCGTTGCCCGATAGTCGGTGCCGTCGGCGACTGTCGGATAGCCCGAATGAACGATGGTGACTTTTATGGTAATCACACAAAGGCAATCATTTTTGGCGGTCAATTGAGTCAATTCGGCATCGTCCTCACGGTTGACGGCGATGCTTAGCGCAAATTTCTCGTGCCGCAGACTAAAGGTATTGGAAGGGGAGTCCGAGGTGGGGGGTTGATCGGTGTACACCCATTGCCCATTCGCGTCGCGATACTTATAAGCGGTCTGTGCCCACAGCGTTGCGCTCGCAAAAGCCAGGCTGAGAGCGACTATAGCGACCTTGAGCGTCACGTTCCGCAGGCCGCAACCGTCGCCAGCCTCGCTTCCTCTCGTTTCAAGTCAGCTTCCGCGTCGCTCAAGAACACGCGGTTTCCATCGGCGTCCCGATCATAAATCCGGCGCGCATCTTTGAGAGCGTAGTAATGATTGCGCACAAGCTCGCATTGCGCTTGCCGATTGTGGTCTTGCTGCGCCTTTTTAGCGTCGTCAATGGACTGCTTCTTGTTGCGTTGGATCTCTTCGGCCTTCAGGATTTCATGTTCCCGGGCATTTCGAGCAACTTCTCTTGGGTCGGGTTCATCTACGCGCACCGTGGACTTTTGTGCCGTCGATGTACTAGACCGGTCCGAGTAGACGACGTGGCCGTCAGCATCGACCGATTTGTATACTTCGCTCGCTGGTGGTGAACTCATCGGCAGCATCAACGCTACGAGTGCCAAAAGCATTGCGGGGCGATGACTCGGGTTCGGTATCGTCCATAAATTTCGCAGAAAACCTCCTATTTTCGCAAAACAATGTACTTTATCTCATCGATCGCGTGCGGCGAATCTCGTCACAAAACGGCGAGGCCCCGATTTGGCCAAGAGTTCCGCAAGTGCTTCCTCGTGGGCGGTTTTCGTTTTAAAGTGCCGAAACGCAAACGAGAGAGCAGTGCATGCCCAAGATCGACATCGCCGCCGTGCCCGCACGTAAGGGTTCGGGCTATCCGCCGCCGTTCGATGCGCCCTGTGCTTCACGTACGCGGCGGCGCTTGGGCGAGACGGGCGGGCTGCGCGATTTCGGCGTCAATCTTATGACTTTGCCGCCCGGCGGCTGGTCCAGCCAGCGCCATTGGCACAGCGACGAGGACGAGTTTGTCTATGTGCTTGAAGGCGAAGTGACGCTCATCGAAGACGGCGGCGAGACGGTTCTGCATGCAGACGATTGCGCGGCGTTTCCCAAAGGCACCGGCAATGGCCACCACCTGATCAACAGATCTTCCGCGATGGCCGTTTATTTGGAGGTGGGCTCGCGCGATCCGCACGACCTTACCACCTGCGCCGATATCGATATGATGAGTTCAAACTCCGACGGCCGGTTCGTGCGCAAGGATGGGACGCCCTATCCCACGTGAGGGTGCCCAGGCAGCCTCAAGCGCGGCACTGTTACTTGCTCCAGGTCCAGTCGGCGCTCGAACTGCGGCAACCGCCGCGTGGCGCACCCGTCCATGCTCGGCCGCGAACGAATCTGCCGCTCGGCGCCCGGGTAGCTTCGCCATCGCGCAACGCGGCAATACCATTGATCCAGACGTCTTGCACGCCCACCGCGAGCTGGTGCGGCTTGTCATAGCTCGCCAGATCCTGGATGGTCTTCGGATCGAAGACGACGACATCAGCGAAGTAGCCGCTTTTGAGGCGACCGCGATCGCTCAGCGAAAGTGTTTCGGCCGGAAATGCGCTCAAGCGTCGAATCGCCTCCTGAAGCGAGATGACCTTCTCATCACGGACGTATTTCGCGAGCACACGCGCAAAGTTGCCGTAGGTTCGCGGATGCGCGTTAGACTTAAGGAACACACCCTCCGGCGCAGGTGCGTCCGCGTCCGACCCAAAACTCACCCAAGACAACGCCACTTGGCGACGGATGTTCTCTTCGGACATGAGGAAGTAGGCGACTCCGACGCGCGAGCCGTCCTCCGCAACTAACTCCATGGCGGCTTCCTCCGGACTTACGCCGCGCATCGTTGCAACCTCCGCCAAAGTTTTTCCCGTGAGCGGTTTGAGATCGGGATTTTTAAATGCCAGCAGCAGGGCGCCTTGAGGTCCCGCCCGTTGCAACAGATTTTCCCAGGTCGGGACTGGATCCCGCATGTCCTTCGCGACCCTTTCGCGCACGGCTGGATCCTTGAGCCGTGCGATCCATTTCTCGAGCCCGCCTTCCTGGACCCAAGGAGGCATTGCCGCGTCAAGACCGGTGGCTCCAGCCGTATAGACGTACATGTCGGCTGTAATGCGGATTCCGGAAGCGCGCGCCGCCTCGACCTTGTGAATAACCTCATCGAGCTTGGGCCAATTTGCCTTTCCTGCGACTTTCAAGTGGTAGATTTCGGCGGGTGCGCCGGATTGTTTGGCAATATCGATGGTCTCGTCCACGGCTTCAATGAGCCTATCTCCTTCGCTGCGCATGTGGGCGATGTACATCCCGCCGCAGCGCCCGGATTCTTTCGCCAAGGCTATGAGCTCTGGAGTCTTGGCATAGGTGGCCGGGTTATAGATGAGCGCGGTCGTAAGCCCAAGGGCGCCTTCTTCCATGGCCTGGTGCACGAGTTGCCGCATCTGCGAGAGCTGCGAATCGGAGGGTTGGACATCGTCCTCGCCGAGCACGTAAGTTCGGACGGTAGCGGCGCTCACGAACGATGCGACATTCGGTGTGACGCCCTTGCGCTGAAGATTCTCCAGGTACTCGCCTAGAGTCGTCCAGTCGACGTCGAAATGGATATCCCCTTGCTCACTAACCGCTTGCGCTTTCATTGCAGCATTGAGCGGTCCCATCGAGATCTCCCCCATAACCTCCAGGGTGACGCCCTGGCGAAGATCGCTCAGCGCGCGTCCATCGACGATAAGGGATTCCTCCGGATGAGCCAGCATGTTGATGAAGCCTGGGGCAATGGCCTTACCCTGCACGTCTATTTCGCTACGACCGTTGCCGGGTGCGTGCGGCCCGACATACACGATGCGATCGCCATCTATCGCGACATCGCCGAGGTAGGGCGGTTTGCCCGAGCCATCGTAGATGAGCCCGTGCCGAATAATTATATCGTGCAGGGCGGGTGCGGCCCAGCAAGGCGCAATCGCGAAGCCCAAAGCCACCAAACCCAAACCGTAGAACCATGCCGTTTGGCTGGGCGAATTGCGCCGCCGCGTCGATCTCGCATCCTTCATTGATCGCTCCCTAAACAAAACCGATCGCGGCGAGAAAGATCTCGCGCCACTGTGAATCATACTGGACAGATAATGCTTATGGATACTGCCGAGGCGCGGGCGACCCAGTAAACTACAGGCAAACGGAGGAAGCTATGGTCGTCAACACTCGACAATCACTCGCAGCACTTTTGGCCTTGTCGCTTTGGGCGTCGCCGAGCTGGGCAGACAGCACGGTGCCGGTCGCTCCTCGGCCTTGGCCCAGTGACTTCGTTTCCCGACTCGAGGCGTCATTGTTATTGCAAACGCTGAACGCGGATCTGTTGAGCCATGACAGCGCAACGGTGACCCTCGAACGATGGTGCGCTGATCATCGACTGGTGGCAGTGCCACGTATCGTTGCCGAGCGGATACTTGGCGCAGACAAACTACCCACCGAGGAGCAACGTCGGGAGCTGCGGGTATCGCCGACGGATGTCATTCGGTACCGCAGGGTGAGGCTGCTGTGTGGCAATCTCGTGCTGTCGGAGGCAGATAATTGGTATGTACCTGCGCGCTTGACGGCCGACATGAATAAGCAGCTCGAGACGACTGACATACCGTTCGGCCGTGTGGTACAGGCGCTGCGTTTTCAGCGGCATACACTTTCGGCCAGGGTGCTGTGGCCTGTGTTGCCGGAAGGGTGGGAAATGCGCGCCCCTAATGAAGGGGGGAGTCTAGGCGAATTGACGCTGCCACCACAGGTATTGGAGCACAGGGCAATCTTGAATCTATCGGATGGCACGCCATTTAGCGAAGTGGTGGAAACATATACGGGCAATGTACTGGCGATATCCATTCTGCCATGGCGGGAACACTGTCCGCTTTGACGCACGATTGACACCCTCTGCAAGGGAGTTCCTTTCTGCGTGTGTTTTAACCGCGGCGGGCGCTGACCAAATGTGTTGTTTTAGGTTCGTTGAGAATAAAACGGCGCACATTTTGCTCGAGAATACGATCCGCATTCGTTACGCGATTGTGTTGGCGCAAGTGCTCGAGCCACGACTCTACGTAAAACGCTTCAATCATGCGGCCCGGCTTGGACACATCCTCGTAAATGCTCCACGCATACGCGCCGTCGCGACCGCGTTCATGGGACAGGGGGACGATGGCTTCGAGGAACGCGTCGCGATCTTTGACGGCAATATGGTACTCAGTAAGTACAAGGACTGGGCCCGCATCATTTTGAAGCTTCTCACTCACAATGGGGGAGGGCCAATGCATCGAGGGCCGCAGATCGATCCCGGACGCGGTCTGCAGCTGCCAGCGCCACGTTACCGCCACGGCGAGAAACGCGATCCCCGACGCAATATAATGCGCCGTGGGTATGCCCCATAAGCGCGCCACCTGACCCCAAATGACACTGCCCACGGTCAACGTGCCGAAGAACACGGTAACGTAGATAGCGAGGCCGCGGCCCCGGACCCATTCGGGCAATGCGACTTGCGCCGAAATATTGAGATTGGCGAGT
This sequence comes from Steroidobacteraceae bacterium, assembly GCA_036401515.1. Taxonomy (GTDB): domain Bacteria; phylum Pseudomonadota; class Gammaproteobacteria; order Steroidobacterales; family Steroidobacteraceae; genus Bog-1198. Next base: position 3,078 of record DASWUU010000147.1, on the reverse strand, counting down.
ACCACGATCCAGGTGACGCCTGCGAGGACGCTGGCCGCGAAGAGAGGCGCAAGGGCGTGGGCCAAGCCGAACAGAGGCAAGGCGATGCCCGTACCTATGCATCCCGCAGCGACGAGGCGGTTGGTTCCCCATCTGGCTTTGAGTGCGGGCAACGCAAATGCACCGGCGATCGCACTCAAGCCGATCGTCCCTAGTACCGCGCCGTAAAGAGCCGCTCCGCCACCGACCTGCTTGCCGGCTACCAGCGGAAGGAGCGCCCAGTAGCAACTGGCAGGCAGGAAAAAGCCGACGGCGCGGACCAGCGTCGCACGCAAATTGCGATTGTTCTTGGCGTGGCGCACGCCGGTACGGACGGCACTCACGAGGTGCTCTGCCGGCAATTGGGAGTGTGCTTGGGCAGGCTCGCGCCACCAGCCCAGAGCTCCGAGCGTACCGAGATTGCTAAAGGCATTCACCCAAAAGGGTGCAGCGATGCCCATGCTGAGCGCCAATAGTCCGCCTAATGCCGGGCCAATGGCGCGGCTCACATTGACTCCGACGCTATTCATCGCCACCGCAGGACCCAAAGCCTCGTTGGGTACGAGCTGAGGCACGATAGATTGCCACGCTGGGGCGCTCGCCGCCGAACCCGCTTCGATCAGGAAAATAAACAGCAACAAGGTTTTTGGCGTGATGAGATGTAACGTCACGCCGAGCGCGAACGCAACACATGCGACGCCGATAAACAGTTCCGCACCAATGAGAAAGCGGCGCTTGTCGATGATGTCGGCAAGAGCGCCGGCCGGCAAAGCGAACAAGAACATCGGAAGGCTTGCTGCGACCTGCACCAAGGAGACCATGAGCGGATCAGAGTCTAGGGTTGTCATCAGCCAACCGGCGCTGGAACTGTACATCCAGCCGCCGATGTTGGAAATGAGCGTAGCGGTCCAGATCATGGCGTAAGTTTTATAGCGAAACGGGCTCAATATCGACGTCCAAGTCGATCGGTTGCCCTTGACCGTCATGTGCAGGCCTTGCCGGCCCGCAACTGCCAGCGAAGTTTCGGGAGTACCCCGCCGAAAGCATGATTGAGGAGCTCATTGCTCATGGCGACCCCGTCATTGTTGGGGGGTGGAACCAATAAAATCCGATAGCAGGTAAAGAAGCGGATATCAACCGCGGAGAGTAGCAACAACATGGCAAGACGCCAAGGTAAGCGAAGGGGCGTCCGCCAAGATTAAGCCGGCTGGTGAGGCACGGGTAGGACCGGCCAGGAGGCGGGCTATACTCTGCGCGCCGGCATCGGGCCGGTGGCGAAACGAAGGATCGCAAAGAACATGAAGCCGACAAGTCGTTCGAATGGAGAGGCCGCTCCAGCAAACATAACCGAGCGAATTCAAGAGCTGGGGGATTGGAGAGGAGAGACTCTCGCTCATGTCCGTCAGCTCATTCACGATGCCGACCCTGACATCAAAGAGGAATGGAAATGGGTAAAGCCGAAGAGCCCAGGGACTCCCGTTTGGTCCCATGGCGGCATCGTCTGCACAGGAGAATCGTACAAGGAAGTTGTGAAGCTAACTTTCGCTCGCGGAGCCTTCGTCAAAGACCCGAAGAAGCTCTTCAATTCCAGCCTTGAAGGAAACACGCGGCGTGCGATCGACCTCCGCGAAGGGGAGAAAATCAACGAAGCTGCCTTCAGGCAACTCATCCGCGCCGCGGTGGCCGCAAATTCAGCGGCAATTGCTCAACGGGCGGCTAAAAAGAAGTAAGCCCGCACCAGAGCGTTTGTGCCCGCAGCGCTTACAGGTGTGAAACCCTCCATCAACAGGACATACGTTGTTCGGCCGAGACCCGGCGAATAGACTCCTCAGGCAGGTCAAAAAATACATCAAGTTCCGCGGATGCACGATCGGAGTGCCATGTCGCGGAGGGGACGTTGCAACATGGGAGTAGGCTATGTCGGCGATGGACACTCTGCTTAGCTTGAAGGTGTTTCGACAGGTGGTCGAGTCAGGCAGTTTTGTGGGGGCTGCGGAGCGGTCGCATCTTTCCACGGCGATGACCAGCAAGCAACTCATGCACCTCGAGAAACATCTAGGAACTCGCCTGCTCAATCGCAGTAGCCGCAGCTTGAGCCTTACCGAGTCCGGCAAGATGTTCTTCGAGCGCTGCAAGGTCATTCTTGAAGAAGTGGAAGAGGCGGAATCAGCGGTTGGCTCCGTGAGCGGTGTGCCTCGCGGCACGCTGCGGGTGAGCGCTCCGTCCTGGGCCGCGACGCGGATCATGGCGGATCTGCTCGCTGCCTATCGGCAACGCTATCCGGAGGTCGTGGTGAACATGGCGTTTGAAGACCGGTTCGTCGACCTCGTTGCGGATGGCTACGATCTGGCGATGCGCTCTACGGCCGATGAACTTCCGGCCGGGCTGATCGCTCGTCCGCTGCGATCGATGCCGTTCGTGATCGCGGCCTCGAATGAATATCTAAATCGCTGTGGGGCTCCGCAATCTCCTGCGGATCTCGCTAATCACGACTGCATTATGATTGGCAATGGGCAGTCCTGGCCCCTCACAGGCCCGGTCGGGAACATCGAAGCCCCCGCGCGAGTTGTAGTTCGCTTCGAATCGATGTCCGTCGCGGTTGCGCATGCCGTCTGTGCCGGTATCGGCCTCGCGGCACTGCCCCGCATGACCCTCGAAGACCCTATGTTCAAAGATACGCTGTGCCCCGTGCTGACCAAGTATCCGCTGAAGCATCCTCACATGTACGCGCTTTACGTCAGTCGCAAGCACCTGCCGCTCAAGATACGAACCTTCGTGCATCACTGGGTCGAATTTTCGAAAATACCGCGACCGTGGCACGAGTCACAGACCGCTTGAAACTCCGGCCGATTTGAGACAAACCTTTTTTAAGAAAATCGGCCGCACGTTTGCCAGTAAGTCATTGCGTATTCCGCTGGCGAATAGGGCAGGGAACGTGGATACGACGTTGCAATCCGATATATCCGCCTCGAGTTCCAGGCAACTCAGGGGTCCAACTGTTCCTCGGCGTCGCGTGCATGGCTTGGGTCGCCGCGGCACGCACTCCGCTCCCGACACGAC
>DASWUU010000146.1:0-10886 GCA_036401515.1 Steroidobacteraceae bacterium | reverse complement strand
CTTTCAAGGGGTCCTGATGTCGGATTGGGACGCGACCTACGACACCTGGGCGGCGGCGAATGGGGGACTCGATCTCGAGATGCCCTCCTCGAAGTACTTCAACGCGGCTGCGCTCGCGCCGTTATTGCGCGGCGGCCAAGTGACCTCCGCAACCCTGGACGACAAGGTGCGGCGAATCTTAAGGACGGCGGTGGGGCTCGGGTGGCTGGATCGTGCGCAACTCGATCCGTCGATCTCGCACTACGACGTGGCGAGTCGCGCCGCCGCCTCGCAGGGCGCGCAGGAGGGCGTGGTTCTGCTGAAGAACGCGAGCGGCACACTGCCGTTGCAGCGTCACCAGATTCACAACCTTGCAGTGATTGGGCCCAATGCCTACCCGGCCGTCTTGATGGGCGGCGGCAGCGCCACGGTGGCGCCGTTTCAGGCCAGTAATTTACTCGAAGGCTTGAGCGCGGAATTGCACGATGAGGTGGATATTCGCTATGCCCGCGGGGTAGCAGACCTGCAACGCTTTGCACGGGATACGAGATGGACAACGGCGCCGAACGGCGAACAACCGGGCTTGCAGGTCGAAGAATTCGACAACCTCGATCTGACGGCACCTGCGCGTGCGCGGGCGGCTCGCTACATCGACCAAGGCGAGCCGCTCGATTTAACCGCGCTGGCCTCGGGAGATAAGGAACTGGATCTTGGCATGTTTGCAGGCACCCGTCCGACGTCGACTCGCTGGACCGGCTATTTCACACCAAAGGATACCGCTGCGCAGGAGCTCTTCGTGCAGGTAGGCGGCTTCGATAAAGACATCGGATATCGAGTCTTCGTGGATGACAAGATCGTGATCGATCAGTGGTTTTTCAAGAAGGCCGCGGTAGCCTCAGTCACGGTGACGCTCGACGCGCGTGAGCACAAAATCGTGCTGGAACACCGCGCCGTCGCGGGCGGACTCGATGGGCGCGTGCCCTTTGTCAGGTTGGGCATTGTGCGCAGCGGCGGCTGGGTGGACCCTAGCGCCGAAAAATTTGCAGCGCATGCTGATGCGGTCATCATCGCTGTCGGGTTTGATTACGCGAGCGAGGCCGAAGCGTGGGATCGCAGCTTCGGATTGCCGCCGGGACAAGATGAGCTGATTCGCAAAATCTGCGCCGCGAATGCGCGTTGTATCGTGGTCATCAACTCAGGCGGCGCGGTGGACATGACGGCGTGGTTGGAGCGCGTGCCGGCGCTATTGCAATCGTGGTATTTAGGCCAAGACGGCGGCGCGGCGGTTGCCAAGGTGCTATTCGGCACGGTGAATCCTTCAGGTCATCTTCCGGTATCCTTTGAGAGGCGCTGGCAAGACAATCCGGTACATGACAGCTATTACCCCAAGACAGGCGGCCAACAGGTCAGATATCAGGAAGGCGTGTTCGTGGGGTATCGCGGTTACGAGGCGAATCATACGAAACCGGTGTTCCCCTTTGGGTTCGGGCTTTCCTATACTGAATTCCAATATCGTGATCTGCAGATTCGAAAGTCAGGCAGCGAAAAAGGCACAGCCTCGTACGAGGCGGTGTTTAGCGTCAAGAACGTCGGGGAACGGGATGGGGCCGTCGTGCCGCAGTTGTACGTCGCGCCCCCACCCTCGGCGGTGCCGCGCCCGCCGAAAGAATTGAAGGGATTTACCAAGGTCATGCTCTCGCCGGGCGAGTCCCGCCAAATCATCATGCCCTTGGACGACCGCTCCTTCACGTATTTTGATGTCAAAACCCAGCGTTGGCGTGCAGACGCCGGCGCTTATAGGATTCTTATCGGCGACTCCAGCGAGCAGGTTGTCTTGAGCGGTTCTCTCAAACTTGATCACGGCTTGGTGGTGAACAAATGATGCGGCATCAAATCGCTGGTTTTAGATGCGCTGACCACCAGCGTTTCGCTTCCGCGAATGCGGCCCGCTGCTCGGGTGTTCCGGTCATATAGGCTTGGAAGACGTGAGGCATTCCTTCGTAGACGTCGAGCTCCGTCGTGCCTCCGGCGAGCTTGAGGGCCTGATAGAGCCGCACGGCATCGCTCAGGAGAAGCTCCTTGGTGCCCACCTGAATGAGAACCGGTGGAAAGCCCTTGGTGAAGTCCCCATAGATCGGCGACACGTAGGGATTGTTGAACTGATCAGCAGGCGCGTACGCCGCAAGATAAGCTTTGTTGAGGGCGAAATCGAGCGCGGGGTCCGCGTCGCGCAACGTGGTTTCTGTGTCTCCATTGAGGGCCAAGTCGACACACGGCGACAACAACACCAGTGCCCCCGGCAGCGGCAGTCCGCGGTCGCGCAATTTAAGGACGCTGGCAGGAACAATATCGCCGCCGGCCGAGTCGCCATAGAAGCCAATGCTCTGCGGTGAGTAACCTTGTGCAAGTACCGCTTGATAAACGGTGACCACCTGATCAGTGACGGTGCGCCAATTACCGCGCGGCGCCACAGTGTAGTCAATCGATATGATGCGCTTGCCGGTGGCCGTCGCCATCAAGATGTCCGACGCCAGCGAGGACTTGGCCGAGCCCAAAACGAATCCGCCGCCGTGCACGTGCAGTAACACCGTGCGATCGTCCTGATAGTGCGGCGGTGTCGCTTCGATTACGTTGACCCCAGCCAGTATGGACTCACGCACGGCGACGTTTGCTGCCTTCGCCGCGGCCAAGGCAGCCGGCTCGGCGCGCGCAATGTCGGCATCATGCCGAGCGTCGAATTCTGCCAAGGTGTGTGGAATTGTTTGCGATGCGCGATGCGCGGCAACGACCGGCAACAGCTTGTTGTAAATGGCGCGGGCTTCTGTAGAAACCGTCGGCGGCACGTAAGAGCGCACAATCGGGGCTGCCGTTTCCTCGGCGACGCAAAATCCGCTCGCGACCGTGGCCGCCAGAATGAGTCCGGCGCAATAGTGGCGCCGACGCAGAACGTTATTCGACGAGGCAATCATTTTTCGTCAACGCAGCCGTAGCTCGCCGCGTCGTCCGCGCTGCCCGTGCCATTCCATTTCGCTCTCTTGGGATAGGCGCATAGCAGCCCAGTCCGTTCAATGCCGCCTTTCGGCGAACCGAACGCTGCCGCCAGCAGATTCTTGGGCTTGACGGCACGTACCGATTCGGGTGCCGGGCCGCCCTCGGCCCAGCGTTCCAGCGCCGAGGCCAGATCGGCATCAGGCTCCGGCGGCTGTTGCGCCGCCGTGTGGGCCCCGAATACGCTGGGCCCCGGACCGCCCAAGCAGTGCTGCATACCCGGCACCATGAAGAGTCGGACGAATTGCGCGCGGCGCTGCACGCCCATCTTTGCTCCGACGCTGTCGAAGTAGCGAATGGTATTGAGCGGCGGCACGGCCGGGTCGGCCCAGCCGTGGAACAGGATCAGTTTGCCGCCGCGTGCCGCAAACTTGCTCAAGTCCGGATCGGTGGCATTCATCAAGGGGCCGAATTGCTGAATGATGCGCGGCGCATCGCGATCGAAATCCAACTGCTCCAATTTCCAATTCGGATCCTGCTGCACCATGGCGCTCACATAGCCCCAGCCGAATCTGGCTTGCGCACTGTCGCCGGGTTTCGATCCTAGGATCCAGCCGTTCCATCCGCCCACCTCAGCGCCTGGCGTAAAGCCCGGAAATTTAATTTTGCCATGCGCGGCGCGCAACCCATCGTAGATAGCGCGCAGGCTTTCGATCTGCGGGCCGCTCAGGCAGGAATTGGATTCCTCGGAGCGGCACAGCAACGCTTCAGGCTTGAAATGGCAGGATTGCGGCGCCGAAACGAGGCCATCGGTGACTCCGTCGAGTGCATCGCATTGCCGATTAACTTCTGCCTGAATCGCCGGCACCCGATCCGGCGGAATGAAGGCACCGGGTTTCATGAGTGCTTGTTGATTCCACACGAAGTCCAACATCAACGAAGTCCAGTCATTGGCGGGAGCGCCGGCGATGATGCCGTCATAGTCTTCCGGGTATCGCTGCGCCTCGATCAACCCCTGCCTGCCGCCGTTGGAGCAGGAGGCGAAATAGGCGCGCTTCGGTGGGTCACCGTAGAACGCCTTGACGATGCTTTTGGCGTTCACGGTAGCGAGATGCAGTGCGCGATGCGCGAAGTCGACGATTTTTTCCGGATGTCCGATCGCCCAGCTTGCCTCTTCCATCTTGCCCGTGTGGCCGGTATCGGTGGTCACGCCCGCATACCCGCGTTGCAGAGATTGAACGAGACCACTCTCGTAATTGAGAGCCCCGCCAAAGCCGCCGTTGCCGGACCCCTGCAGTTTGTGATTCCACCCGGCGGTGGGCATCCAGATCTCGAATTTGATTTCTGAGTCCGGCACTGGACGAATCATGCCCGTGACTTGGCAGCGTTCGGGCAAATCTTCGGCAGGCCAGGGGCCGTTGGGATCCTTGAATGATTCCGGCGGCACAAGAACACTTTCAGTGATGGTGGTGTGCGGCAGATGCAGTGAGCGCAGCTCTTCGCAGGCAGCACCCGCAGAAACAGTGGGCGCTACAGCGATGAGCAAGGCCCATGGCAGACAGCGGGCGATTCGAACGTGGTTACGCATCTCACATCTCCCCCCATTCTATTCGGGCCACAGCATGCTCTTCGCAAATAATCAGAGTCAAGCATCAGTAAGCAATATATTTCATAATGAGTCATTGCTGGCGACCGGATGTGCACATGAACCTCGCTGTCTCACTCTGTACGCCCGTGCTGTGTCTGTTGGCCATGCCTTTCGGTGTTGCCGCGCCGCTTGAGCTCCCAAACGTCGATGGCCTTAAAACCGAGTATCAAGTGAATCCTTTGGGCATCGATTCACCGGCGCCGCGCTTCAGCTGGCGACTCACCTCGCGGGCTCGCGGCGCAGGCCAAAGCGCGTACGAGATCCGCGTTGCCGCTGATGAGGAAACGTTGCGCGACGGCCGAAGCGCGACATGGGATTCGGGCAGAGTTGAATCGCACGAATCCGTTTTGCGCGTCTATGGGGGGCCCAAGCTGCAAAGCCGAACGCGTTACGTCTGGCAAGTACGTGTCTGGAATGAGCAGGGCGAGGACGGCGGGTGGAGCGACGTCGCGCACTGGGAAATGGGACTGCTCAAGCCCGCGGAATGGTCTGCCGACTGGGTCACGCCGGGGCAAGGTGCGCAAGCCTCCCCGCTGCTGCGCCGAGAGTTCAGCGTTCACGGACAGATCGCGCGCGCTCGGGTGTACATCACAAGTCATGGCTTGTATGAGCTCTACCTGAATGGACAGCGAGTGGGCGATCAGCTACTGACGCCCGGCTGGACTAGCTATAACCGCCGCTTGCAGTATCAGACCTACGAAGTCACATCCCTGCTGCGGGATGGAATCAATGCACTCGGCGCGGTGCTTGCGGACGGATGGTATCGAGGTGTCATCGGGTTTGTGGGCGCGCGCGATCATTACGGCGATCGGCTGGCGCTGCTGTGTCAGCTGGAGGTGATCTACCAAGACGGACATCACGAAACCATTACATCCGACCAACATTGGAAAACGGCGGGCGGCCCCATCTTGAGCTCTGGAATTTACGCCGGTGAGGACTACGACGCACGAGCGGAGCGGCCGGGCTGGAACAAAGCTGGCTACGACGATGACGATTGGGCTCCCGTCGAAGTAATGAGCGCGCCGAAGGAAACGCTGATCGCTCCCGAGGCGCCGCCCGTGCGCCGGATCAATGAGCTCCTACCCGTCAAGCAGTTCCACACCCCTGGCGGCGATACGGTGCTCGACCTGGGACAGAACATGGTGGGCTGGGTGCGACTGAAGGTGAAGGGTCCGGCCGGTACCGTGGTGACGTTGCGGCATGCTGAGGTGCTCGATAAGGACGGCAACTTCTACACCGATAATCTGCGCTCCGCCAAAGCGACCGTACGCTACACCCTAAGCGGCCACGGCATCGAAATTTTCGAGCCGCATTTCACTTATCAAGGCTTTCGCTATGTGGCGGTCGGCGGCTTTCCCGGCAAGCTCAGGCGCGACAGCATCACGGGAATTGTCGTGCATTCGGACATGCCGGTCACGGGAGCGCTCGTCACCTCCAGTCCGTTGGTGAATCAACTGCAGCACAATATCCAGTGGGGGCAAAAGGGCAATTTCGTGGAGGTGCCCACCGATTGCCCGCAGCGCGACGAGCGGCTGGGCTGGACTGGCGATGCACAGGTCTTTGCCGCAACGGCCGCATTCAACATGGATGTCGAGGGTTTTTTCAGCAAGTGGCTGAAGGACCTGGCGGCGGACCAACTCGAGACCGGGAGTGTGCCGTTCGTGGTGCCGGATGTACTGAGCACCGAGGATCGGCCCATCGGCGGGGCGGCGGGCTGGGGTGATGCGGCAACCGTCATTCCTTGGGAGATGTACCTGGCCTACGGCGATCAGCGGGTATTGGAGCAGCAGTATCCGAGCATGCGCCGCTGGGTTGAATACGAGCAGTCGCGCGCCGGTGCCGATGAGGTGTGGGATGGCGATAAGCATTTTGGCGATTGGCTGGATTATTTCAGCGCCGCAACCGACAGCAGCTTTGGAGCTACCTCGACGGATCTGATCGCGACGGCTTATTTCGCGCGCTCCACGGAAATTTTGCGCGCCACTGCGCGCCTCCTCGGCAAGGATAGGGACGCCGCGCGCTATGGCGAGCAGTACGACAAAATCAAAACCGCCTTTCAGCGGGCGTTCATCGCCCCTGACGGCACGGTGGGCGCGGGCACGCAAACCGCGTATGTGCTCGCGCTTGATTTTGACCTCGTGCCTGAGGAGCTCAAGACGATTGCGGCTCTCAAGCTCGCGGAGGATGTGCGTATGCGCGGTCATTTGACCACGGGATTTCTCGGCACGCCCAAACTTCTCGCGGTGTTGACGCGCTTTGGCTACCTTAAGGAGGCCTATCGCTTGCTCAACCGCGAAGAGTACCCCTCCTGGCTTTACCCCGTGAAGCATGGGGCCACCACAATCTGGGAACGTTGGGACGGCGTGCGGCCAGACGGCACATTTCAAAACAAGACAATGAACTCATTCAATCACTACGCCTACGGCGCAGTGGGCAATTGGATGTACCAGACGCTCGGCGGAATCAACCTCGACGGTGGCGCCCCCGGCTATGCCCATGTCCTGATCCAAGTGCGACCGGGCGGAGGGTTTACCCATGCGCGCGCCGAACACGATTCCCCATACGGTGCCATCCGCACCGATTGGACTTTAAGGCACGGGGTGATGAGCCTGGAGGTGTTAATCCCCGCCAACAGCAGCGCAACGGTTCTACTTCAGCGAACCGCCCCGTTGAGCGTCCGGGAAAGCGGAGCGCCGCTGGCGACCGGCTCGGGGGTGATCAGCGTCATTCAAGTCGGTGGTGATGTGGTGGTCGAGGTGGCTGCGGGCCGCTACCGCTTCGCCTACCCGGCTCCTTAATGGCTGAATATGATCAAAGTTGATTGCAACTATTGACATTTTTATCGATTCTGAAATGATTGATCACGGGCACAGCTAGAAAAGTGCCCAGAAGCGAGCATGGCCGCCGAACAATAATTGGGGGGAGTTGAACGATGACATTCCATTGCCAGCAGTGGTCACAACGCGCGCGAATCGCATTGCCCGCTATGACCTTAGGCCTGATCACCGTTGCGCTGTCGGGCCGCGCGAGCGCCGCGGACGCAGCCGGCGCGTCGCAAGATGATTCCACCAAACTCGAACAGATCGTCGTCACCGCCGAACGGCGCACCACTGATCTGCAGCTCGCCCCAATCGCGGCGACCGTGCTGACGGGCGACGACCTCATCAAGCGAAACGTCAACACCGTCGACGCCCTCATGTTCACCACGCCGTCGCTGACTGTGCAAAGCTCGGGCGAGAATGCGTTGATCAACATCCGCGGGATCGGAAAGAGCGATGGCGGTGCTCAAGATTCGTCTGGTGTGCTGATCTATCGCGATGGCGTATCGACCACGCCCAACGGTCTTATCTCCGACGAACCTTACTACGACATTGCCAGCGTCGAAGTGCTGCGCGGTCCGCAGGGCACATTCGCCGGACAAAACGCCACCGGCGGCGCGATTTTCATTAACGAAGTCAACCCCAGCCTCGACAAGTTCGGCGGCTGGGTCGAAGGCCAGGTGGGTAATTACGACGATGTGAGGCTGCGCGCCGCGATCAATATCCCCTTGTCGGAGCAGCTAGCCATACGCATTGCGACGGACGATGAGAATCGCGGTACGTTTTTTCACATGTCCGGGCCATATACAGGCAATCCGGGCAAGCTGCACACCACCAACTGGCGCTTGAGCACGTTGTGGAAGCCCGATGACAACTTCACCGCGATTCTCAAGATTGACTACAACTACATCAACCACGGCGGATCGCCCGCGGCTCCGTTCACGGGCGTGACGCAACACATATTTGATGTCGCCTCCGATGCGTACCTGGCGGGCGAAGAGCGACAGTATCGCGTGGTGCTGCAGCTCAGCGAACGATTTGCCGATGACATCACGCTCAAGTCGATTTCAGGTTATCAGGTCGGCAACCTATCGTATTCTCTGGATGCCGATGGCACCGCCACACGACCGCCGGCGGGCTTGAGTCCTGAAGTTTTCATCGCCAATGCCACCGATCGGACCATGTCCGAAGAGATCAACCTCGTGTCCTCGGATACGGGTCCCTTCACGTGGGTCGTGGGAGGCGTCTATCAGATTGACAATCTCAACAACCCGCAATTTATTTTGTCGCTGGCGCCAGGAGGCACACCAACCACCGGGCTCGCGCTTAATGGGTTGGAAAACACGGCGATCAGAACGAGTTGGGGAGTGTTTGCGCAAGGCGGCTACGCCATCACCGACCAACTGAAACTTCAAGCCGGTGCACGGTATTCGCAAACCTCATTCGTCGTGCGCGACGTTGCGCAAATCCTGTTCAATGGCTTTCCGGCGGCGGTGTCGAGCTTGGACAATGCCAAGCAGAGCGATTCGCGACTAACGTACAAGGTGGATCTGGACTACACCTTGGACGTGCACAACTTTCTGTACGGCTTTGTCGCGACGGGTCACAAGGGCGGAGGCATTAATTCCAACGGGGCCGTGTTCTCGCCGGAAGATGTCACTGACTATGAGCTCGGTTGGAAAGGCACCTTCTTCACGGGGCACCTTAAAACCCAACTGGGTGCGTTCTACGAAGACTACAGAAACTTCCAACTGGCGCTCTTCGATCCGGTCTTAGGAGCCGGCCGTGACGCGAATGCCACCGGGGCGACCACCTTGAAGGGCATGGAGGCGCAGATGCAGGCCATATTCGGCGGCCTGTCCTTGGATTTGGGCACCTCGTATGTCAGCACGCGAATTGGCAACTTCTCCGCCATCGATTCGCGCAACGTCGCGGCCGGCGTGTATATGCTAAACGGCAGGCCGTTACCCAACGCGCCGCAATGGACCGCACAGGCCGGCGTTCAGTACCAGTTTAATTTGGCCAACCGCCAACTGCTGACGCCCCGGTTGGACTACGGCCTCGTGGGCTCGCGGTGGGCCACCCTGTTCCAGACGGTCCCGGGCGACTTTCTGCAGGAGCAGAATATTTTCAACGCCCAAATCAAATACGACTACGACGATACTTTGGCATTCACGCTCTACGGAACCAACATCACCAACGATCATTACGTTACGCTCCAGCTGCTCGGTAACCTCGGCATGCCCGGGCCGCCGCGTCAATACGGAATTCGCGTCTACAAGTCCTTCTGAGCGAAGACGGGGCCTTATGAACTGCACCACTGTACGAATCGGGGCGACTGCGCTCGGTCTTCTGATCTACTGCTGCGCTCCGGCCGCCTACGCTGCCTGCGAAGACCTTGCCAAATTTCCCGTGGTGGACGGCAAGATTACCTCGGCGGCCATCGTGCCGCCAAACGGTGTCATACCGTTGAAGCTGTTCAAGACTTCGTTTCCCGCGCCGGTCGTGTTTTGCCGAGTGGAAGTGACACTTACGCCGACGGCGGATTCTGAGATCATGGCCGAAGTCTGGTTGCCGGACGCCGCGCAATGGAACGGCAAATTCTTAGGTGTCGGCAATGGCGGCTTCGGCGGCACCGTTCCTGCGCTCGATATGAGCGGGGCAGTGGCGAAGGGTTATGCGACGGCGGGCAACGATCTCGGTCATGAGCTGCCTGCTCTCACCGTCGATGGCACTTGGGTGATCGGACATCCGGAGAAACTCAAGGATTTTGCCTATCGTGCCGATCACGTCACTGCGGAATTTGCCAAGAGGATGATTGCGGCTTATTACGGACGCTCGCAGCAGGCTTCTTATTTCCGCGGATGCTCCAACGGCGGCCACGAAGCGTTGATGGAGGCGCAGCGCTACCCGGACGACTATGAGGGCATTGTCGCAGGCGCTCCTGCAAATTCCTGGACGCAAATAATTACGGGTTTCTTGTGGAACGAAAGGGCGCTCAACGAAACGCCGGACAGTCAAATTCCGCAGAGCAAGCTCGCGGCCATTCAGAAAGCAGTGCTGGCGAAATGCGATGCGCTCGATGGCGTGAAGGACGGGGTGATCAATGACCCAGCGATCTGTCATTTCAACCCATCGGAGCTGCTGTGCAAGTCAGCCGACAGCCCGGAATGTCTGACCGCCCCGCAACTGACCGCGCTTCGCAAAATTTACGAGGGTCCCGTCAATCCTAAAACCCATAAACACCTCTACCCGGGATTTCCCGCGGGTTCCGAAGGTCTTCCACACAATTGGGATACCTGGATCGTGGGTCCCGCCTCGTATCAAGCTCAATTCGGCAACCAGGTGGTTGGGAGTTTTATGGTGGGCGATGCGCACTGGGATTACAAAACTTTCGATTTTGACAAGGACCCGGTGCGAGTCGATGAGGCACTCGGACCCATGCTTAATTC
>DASWUU010000145.1:0-2168 GCA_036401515.1 Steroidobacteraceae bacterium | reverse complement strand
CAGTCGCGCAGCACCATTCAGGATGCCGACTTTGCGGCGGAAACGGCGAAGCTGACCCAGTCCAACGTGTTGGAACAGGCCGGCATCTCGGTGTTGGCACAGGCCAACCAGCAGCCGCAGCTGATTCTCAAGCTCTTGGCGTAACAGCCGATAGTTGAAAGAGAGTCGACAATCCCACGGCTCGACCGATGACGGTCGGGCCGTGGTCTTCGAATGGAGTTCGAACAAAAGGGTTAAAGGCATCGATTTAGTTAAATAGGTGTAAGCATGGCTAGCGATGGACAGCCGGTAAAGATTCCGGCAGTGAGCCTTGTGCAGGGAAGTCAGGCGCCTACGACAGTTGCAATAAAACGCAGCGGCAATGTTTTGCCGCCCGCCGGCAAGAGCCCGGCAACCAGCGGCTCGCAGCTACAAGCGCAAGTCGCGCTCCTCAATAAATATCTCAATGATTCCGGTAAGCCCGATCAATTTCGCGTCGATCCGGCCTCCGATGACAAGCTCATTCAGCAGGTCAACCCTGCAACGGGCGAAGTTGTTGGCGAATTGCCGGCCAACGAGTTCGAAGCATTGGCACGCAGCGTTGGAATCTCAGGCGTCATCGTCAATAAGCGCGCCTGAACGGCGGACTTGACGATTTTTGGTACGACGCTTGCTTAAGTCTGGTCCTCGATTGCCGATAAATTAAGCAAGTAACGCGGACGCACAAGCCTATGAGTTCAGTAATATCGCCCAGCAGCACGGCATCAACCGGCAGCACTACCCCGACCAGTTCGCTGATTACCTCCACCGGGATCGGATCGGGCCTCGACATCGGTTCCATCGTCTCCTCGTTGACGAGCTCGTTTGGCGCGGCCCAGACCAATCAGCTGACGAATCAGCAAAATAGCTTGGACGCGCAAGTATCGGCTTACGGGACATTCACCAGTGCGCTGGATACCCTCAAGCTGGCGCTGCCCGCGCTGGAGGACCCCAAGCTGTTGGCTGGCTTCACGGCGGCGGTGGCTGACAAGACCATCGCCACGGCAACGACCACCTCGTCTGCGGTTGCCGGCCAATATTCGCTGCAGGTGAACAACCTGGCGACCTCGGCGACACTGACATCTCAGCCCGTCGTGGGCGGTTCGGCAGTCCCGGTAGGCACTGGGACTCTGACCATTGCGGTGGGCGCTGCCTCGACGTCGATCACCATCGACACCACCAACAACACGCTGTCCGGGATCGCCGCGGCGATCAACTCAGCCGCTAATAACCCGGGCGTCACCGCGAGCATCATCAGCACCTCGGGCGGTTCGCGCCTGGTTCTCACCGGTACTGCGACGGGTGCCGCAAATGCGATCACGGTTACGCCCTCCGGCGGCGACGGGGGCCTGGCCTCGCTCGCCCTGACGCAGACCCAGCCAGCGCAGGATGCCAGTTTTTTAATCAACGGCTTTGCGGCCACCAGCACGAGCAACGTGGTCAGCAACGCGATCACCGGCGTGACCATCAACTTGTTGCAGGCATCGGCCGCTGCGACGCCGACGACGCTGACCATCAGCGCGGATACCACCGGAGCGCAGGCTTCCATCGATAAATTTGTGACTGCGGTCAACGGCGTGCTGAGCAGCATACAAACCTTGACCGCTTACAACCCGTCGACCAAGGAAGCAGGTCCGCTCAACGGCAACGCGACGCTTGAGTCGTTCCAGAATCAGTTGCAAAGTATTCTCGGTAAAATCACGACCGGAGGGGCGGGGGCGGTGAAATCGCTCACCGATCTCGGGATCAGCGCCGGCACCGACGGCACTTATAGCACCGACGATACGAAATTAGGCAACGCTCTGAGCGCCAGCCTCGCATCGATCGGCAATCTGCTCGGCGGCACGAACGGCCTCGCCACCCAAGTGGCCAATCTGGTGGACAACTACACCAAGCCCGGCGGCTTGCTCGATACCATCAACAAAGGCTTGCAGACTGGACTAAGTAGTGTCTCGCAGCAGCAGGCAGCGCTGGCGACCGAGCTGTCGGCATACTCGGCCAGGCTCACTGCGGAATACAATGCGATGGACACGGCGGTCGCGCTGCTCAAGCAAACCCAGACCTATCTGAACGCCGAGTTCAATCCGACGGCGAATGCCGCGTCGGGAACTTCTTCGAGCAATACAAGCTTGGGTAGCGGCAACCTCGGC
>DASWUU010000144.1:0-25595 GCA_036401515.1 Steroidobacteraceae bacterium | reverse complement strand
TCTCACCGAGGCAGCGGTACGGGGCTTGAAGGACGATCTGCGCGGATTGAAAGAAAACGTCATTGTCGGGCGCCTCATTCCTGCGGGAACCGGCTTCGCGTATCATGCGCGACGTCGACGCGCTTCGGACGATACCCGTCGGCGCAGTTTCATGGACGTCAGCGGCGGTATGGGCGACTCGGACGATGCGGTACCGGCGGGGGACACGGAAGCGGCGGAATAAAGCAAAAAAGCATTTAAGAAAAATATGGCCTCGGATCCGAAAGGGTTCGGGGCCTTTTTTGCACCGCGGGTGTTATTACTCTGATGGCCCCACGCTTTTAACTAATTTAACTCAGGCATCCGCTCAGACCCGAGATGCTCTAGGGCTCGCCGCAAAGGACTGCAGACGCGGACGATAACGACATCGGCAGAAGCACTTTCACGCGCACCTGACTGGGCATGCGATATCTTGGCGCTTGCCAGAAGATGAGCGATGTCATTCACATCGGAGGTCACGATCGTCGCTGGCCGCAGCGCTATTGCTATTGCGACGACGTTACCGTCCATCTCGCGGCGGCCTTCGAGAGCGCAAGCAATGCTCCTACTCGACGCGCGCTCTGCTCGTTAAGTTCCGGAAATGCGCGACCGAGCCAAACAGATGGGCGGCACGCGCATGAGTTGAAGGTCCACGCCACGTTTCGGCAACAACGGTCACTGGCACCACAATAGCTGTGCGATTTTTACGTGCGCCTTTCAGTATTGCAGCCAGCGTTGGATCATTATTTTCTGAGGCAATGATCGCGCCAGAATCCAGGACAATATTCACCTGGAAAACAGGGCTTCAAAACTCGTCGTCAGCTTATCGCCGATCGGCCCATGCTCTCTCTCGTATGAGCTCACGTAAGCTGCCCGGTTTTGATCAACGAGCTCCCGAGCCATGGCGCGGGACACGAAGCTTGAAAATGGGCTACCGCACAGTCTTGGGACGGTCGTGTGTGCGTTACCGTACCGTAATTACCGCGCATGTCACGCGAGAGGCCAATCAGGACGTCGGTGTCGAGTGGAGCGAGTTCGCACCGGCCTGCGGTCAAGGAGTTACTGCGGTCAGCTTCAACGCGCGAGCCGTTTTAGCGCATGCAAAAGCTCATATCGATTCTAGATAGGCGACAACGGCGAGCATCTGCTCCTTGTTCAGATCCTTGACCACTCCATGCATGACAGGTGCGCTGCGCAGGGCATTTTGAATCACCAGCAGTTGCTTTAATAGATACGGGGCGTGTTGACCCGCGAGTCGCGGAAAGGTCGCCAGACCTTCGCCATGCGCGCCGTGGCAAGAAGCGCAGGGTGGAATTTGACGTGCCGGCACGCCTTCCTCGAACACCAGTTTTCCGCGCTTGATCAGCGCCGAATCCCCGGGCTTGCCGGGTGCCGCCGTTTGCTTTGCGAAATGGGCGCCAAGCTCGCTGATCATGGCATCGCTCAACTGCGCTGCCATTCCCCACATGTATGCTTGGGCGTCGGGATCGGCTCTCGACTCATCCTTGAACGCCTTGAGTTGCGCTTCGATGTAGGGAGCCGTTTGCGCCGCCAAATTGGGAAACGTCGGCGAGACGCTGCGTCCGTTCACGCCGTGACACGTGGCGCACGTTTGAACGGTACGGTTGAGCGGGGTGCCTTCCGCGCCGGGCGCCACATCGGCCGCCGCTGCACTCGCAGCCAGAGCGAGGGTTGCGTTCATCATGAAGACAACGATTATGCTCGGTTTCATTAGAAATTTATCCAGGCCAGCATGTAAAGCGTGTCGTTGTCGGAAGCGTTTCGCCCCGCGCCATCATAGTTATCGTTCAGTCCATTGAATTTGTCGTAGCGTACGTATTGTAGCTGCAGCTTGGTATTCAGCCAGGGTAGATAATTAATCTCTGCAACATAGCCGCGCGAATCGGCGTTGTTGGCTAAGCTGCCGGATACGGGCGCTTGCGGATACAACAACGTGTCGGTGTTGCCGGTGGTGTTGAAGAAGCCCAGAGAACCGCCGATCATGCGTTGGTAGCTGTACTCGCCTGCCACTTTCAGGGTTTTCAGTGTGTTGTCGACGTTCTGCGCCAAACCTCCGCCAAAGCTCGCATCAAGCTTTTGACGCTCGTTGATATAAGTGGCCAACACCGTGAACAAATGGTATTCGCCGATGAATTGGTACTGCAGGTCGGCGGCCGTATCTGTATAGCGGTCCACTGGCCCCGCCAACGTGTTGCCGTTGCCGGGATGTTCCTTCGCGACGATGCCGTAGGTTCCCACGGACAAGGAATTGCGATCCCACCGGTACTCATAGGCGAGACGCCAGTACGGCGAGGCGCCGTGAATGACATTGGCCTGGGTGCTGTCCAACGGATGCGTGCCGCCGCGAATCGCGGCGGCGTACACGGTTAATTCAACATACAAGCTGTTGTCGAACCACGAGTAAACGCCGAGGCCCGCCGCCCTTTGTCCGATCCCACCGGCGCCGCTATCGAGTTTGGCAGAGGCCATGGGCGCTGGAGCAACACTGCTCGAGGAGTACGGGAACCCCCAGGCTGCCGTGGTATTCCACACATCTTGCACCGTTGGACCATTGTTGACGGTGACGCCGAGGAGCAAGCTGTGTTGATTCAAGTCGTCGCCGAAAGAGAAATGCCGGGTGTAGCGAATGTCGCTGTTATCGAAGCCGAAGCTGTCCCCCACGCCATCATAGGTCAGTTGAACGAATGCCCCAAAATTGTCGGCAATCTTGCCGGCATAGAAGAGACTGGCTTGCTGCGGAAATAGGACGTCTCCATCTTTGGCGAGCGCTCCGGCTACCGCACTGTCCGGGAGTGCCGTTTTAGTGTGCGTGTAGGACATCTGCAGCATCATGCTGATGGGTGGAAAGGAGTTCAGCGACATTGTCTCGCGGTTATCGGCCGTGATGCCTTTGATCTGTTTGATGTTATCGATGACATAGCCGTTCAGCTTGAATTCCCTGCCGAAGGGCGTGAGCTCGGGAAACACCGTGTGGCACGCAGCGCAGGTCATCCCGGTTTGCCGCGCAAAACTGGGGACGGCGGGCGCGGGCGCGGCGACGATAACAAGTGGACATATGCCCGCACACTGAATTAGGAGCCTACGGAATCCCTGCGAGAGCATTGGAAGCATCCCCTTCTACCTTAGCGAAACGCATAGGACAGGAGCGACAGAGTCCTCTTGACGCCCCGTCGGTCTGTGCGGTGGCGAACAAAGCAGGCGATGTAAGAGAGTTCACTGGCTAGATCTCCTTTGCGCCGACAGACCTGAGGCTCTGTCTGGTGCACGTTAGGGGTCAGTAGCCATAGAGAGTCATGCTATGAAAATCGAAGATCCCGAATTACTCGAAGTAGCGCCCTTTAGGGAGTTGGCTGCCGCGGTGCCGCCCACAACAGGTACTGTGGACGATGACGATGATCCTGCGGAAGAACGTCCGGACGAGAACGAAGCGCCGATTCGCGAGACCAGTGAAGCGACCGAAGCTCCTGAAGAGTTTGAAGTCGACGACGAAGATGATCTCGGCCACCCTGAAGACGACGACGCCGATACGGACGACGCCGACGTCATCGATGACATCGAAGATGATGCATAGTCGACGGTTTACTTTGCTCAGAACCGTCCGACCAACAAGACGTGAATCGAATCACGCTTTTATCCATCGGCACCATTATTCTGGGTGCCATGTTGTTCCTTTCGGCATTTTCCCGCTTAGTACCCTCTGAACCGGAGCCCAACGATTTGCTGGCGCAGTCGCGCGCAGCGCTCGGCCATTTGGGGTTAACGATCATTGCCATCGTTTTCATTCTGGTCACGTTCTGGAAAGGCTAGTTTCCGTTCTGCAAAGGGCATCTACCGACCCCTAATTCGCATCAGCCCGGCGTCCTGCTAGGCTATCGGCCTCCACCAGTCCCGGAGGCTATATGTCCGCGAAACAAGGTTCTTTCGTTTGGTACGAATTGCTGAGCAGCGATGTTGCCGCCGCCAAGGCGTTTTACGCCAAGGTGGTGGGCTGGAGCATGCAAGATGTGCCCATGCCGGGTATGTCCTATACGCTGGTTTTCACGGGTGCTACGCAAATCGGGGGCATGATGACCGTTCCCGCCGATGCCGCCCGCGCCGGACTCAGGCCGTATTGGGGCTGCTACATCGAGGTGGACGATTGCGACGGTGCGGCATCCAAAGTCGAGCGTTTGGGCGGAAAAATACATCGTGCGCCTACCGACATCCCTAACGTCGGCCGCTTCGCTGCAGTCGCCGATCCGCAAGGCGCCATGTTCAACCTGTTCAAACCCACGCAATCCGGCGAGCGCGGCGTTTCCAACGTACCCGGACAAGTAAGCTGGCACGAACTGCACACCCAGGACTGGGTGAAGGCATTTGATTTCTATAGTGAGATGTTCGGCTGGCAGAAAGGTGAGAGCCACGACATGGGGCCGATGGGCACCTATCAGTTATTTACCATTAACGGCGTTGTATCGGGCGGAGTGTTCAACAGTCCGGCGGCAGGCGCAGCGCCTTTTTGGCTCGTGTATTTCAACGTCCCCGAGATAGAAGCGGGGGCTAAACGGATCACTGAGGGGGGCGGGAAGATTACGAACGGCCCGATGCAAGTGCCGGGCGGCACTTGGGTCGTTCAGGCAGCCGATCCTCAAGGGGCCGCATTCGCACTAGCGAGCCTACGCAAATAGCAGGCCGGGTAGGTCGCGCGCCCGTCGGGTTCCAAAGCTACGCCACGGCCTCGCGCATCGACTTGATGAAGGTCCACAGGGCAATCACGCCCAACAGGGAAAATAACGCAAATGCATGCCAAATCGAGGGATCCGGAGCGCCATTCAACAGGGCCCTGGCGGCATCCACGGCATACGTAAAGGGGTCGAACTTTGCGATGATGCGGATGCTCGCGGGAGCGAATGCCACCGGCAGCATGACCCCCGATAAAAGCACCAGCGGCAGCGTGAAAAAATTCGTGATGGCGGCCAAGGTTCCCTCGTCCTTCACGAGCAGAGCGATTGCGTATGACAGGGATGCCATCGTTACGCCGATGAGGGTCATCAATAGGGAGAGTGTCGCCGCTCCTAGCGGATTGACGCGAAGCCCGAAGAGCAACGCCGTCAGGAGCAACAGTGCGCTTTGCACGAGAAGTACTACGGTATTGCGCAGCACCAAGCCAAGAACGATGGCAAGTCGCGACACTGGGGTAACCCGAATCCGTTCAAGAAAACCGGAACGCAATTTATCGATCAATCCGAAGCCGGCGAATGATGCATTAAACAACGCATTCAAAATGAGAAGCCCGGGTGCAAAGAACTGAATCGCGTTGCCCGTCGGAAACCCGGGCGTTTTCGCGATACCCGTCAGGAATGGCGCAAATAAAATCAGGTACACAATCGGTTGGAATAGCCCAAATACCAGCCAAAGCGGATTGCGAACTTGTACGATCAGCTCGTTTTTTCCGAGCAAATACGTGTCCATTAAAAGTTTGTTCATTGCGATGAACCTTCGGCGTCGTCGCGCAACGTGCGGCCCGTGAGCTTGAGAAAGACGTCATCCAGCGAAGGCCGCGACAGCCGGATGTTCTTGATAGCGATGTTCTGCTGGTGCAACAGCTGCATCAGCGTCGGGAGATTTTCGTCGCCGCGTTCGACGTGCAATGCGAGCATGCCATTCGCCAAGGTGGAGTCCGTGATGAAAGCGCTTGCGTTCAAAACTGCAAGCGCGTGTTGCGCGGTTTCCTGATCGGCAAATCCCAAATTGACGATGTCGCCGGCGACCTGACGTTTTAGATCCGCCGGAGCGCCCAGCGCCACGATGTTTCCGTGATCGATAATGGCCACTCTGCCGCACAAAGAGTCGGCTTCTTCCAAATAATGGGTGCTCAAGAAAATCGTGGCGCCGCGCTCGTGGAGTTTCTTGACGTGCTCCCACACATGCGCGCGATTCTGCGGGTCCAATCCAGTGGATGGCTCATCCAGAAACAGCAGCTGAGGTTCATGCACTATCCCTGCGGCAAGATCGAAGAGGCGACGCTGGCCGCCCGAATAAGTGCTGGTTCGCCTATCGGCAAAACCCCCCAGTTGCAGAAAACTTAAGATAGCGGAAATGCGTCCCCGCGCGGCGGAGTCGCTCAGTCCGTAGAGCCGGGCCTGCAGCAGTAAATTCTCCCGGCCACTGCTTTCCCGCTCCATGCCGCCGACTTGGCTGACGTATCCGATGGCTTTGCGTACCGCATCTTGCTGAGTCAGCAAGTCGTATCCTGCGATGGATGCGGTACCGCCGGTGGGTGTCAACAGCGTGCACAGCATGCGCATTGTCGTGGTCTTGCCCGCACCATTCGGACCCAGCAGACCAAAAATCTCGCCTCTTTGCACGACTAGATTTATGCCGGATACCGCTTCGACCACCGCGCCCTTGGATTTCTTGTCTTTTGAATGGAAGGTTTTGCGAAGGTCCTTAACCTCGATTATTGAGGAGGTCATCGATTCGGTCGTCCCTGTGTTTTGGCGGCTAGCATAACCGCTCCGGCAGGAACTTTGGATGGGTACTGATATGATCCGAGCGTGCCGACGGCTCTCACCATCATCCGCCAATCCAGCTACACGGCGACTCCGTGGAGAAACGGCGGCGGCACGACCCATGAAGCTATTCGAGTGCCCGCCGGCGCTGATTCCTTCCGATGGCGCGTAAGCGTGGCCAACATAGAGGTCTCAGGCCCATTTTCGGATTTCGCTGGGTACCGCCGCACGATGGTATTGCTGCGAGGCACCGGCCTCACCCTTAAGTTTGCAAATGGGGAACAGCGCGTTTTACAAAAGATCGGCGACTTGGTGAATTTCGACGGCGCCGTCTCCACCTTCTGCGAATTGCATGATGGGCCGTGCGTGGACTTGAATTTCATGGTGTCGAGCGCGGCACGAGCCGAGGTGCGCATTTTGGGCGTGCACGACAGCGCGCCGGTGCAGGCTTCGGACGAAAATTCGACTTTGATTTTAAGCATTGCAGACCCCATGTTGCTGCAAAGCGAAGCGGGCGAAACCGTCAGGCTCGAGCCTTGGGACCTGGCCGTGTTGTCGCGCGGGAGCGTGCGGCTCGGCACGGTGCAGCCCGCTGCATCATCTGTACCGAGTGCGGTGTTTTTTGCGACTATAAGCCCTTAACAGCCGAGATCCTGATGGCCGCCAACTTAAACCAACCACCTCCGGGCGACACCCCGGAAGGGCTTCGCCGGACCATAAGAGACCACGGCTCCTGGTCTGAGGACAGGGCCGTAAAGCGTTTGCTGCACAACCTCGAACTCACGGGCGGCGCGCGTCACCGCGCCGTAACCGTGGCGATGGGCTTGGTGGAGGCCTCGCGCGCACGCCGCGATGAGCGGCCCTTTCTTGACGCGTTCCTGCAAGAATTTGGATTGTCGAATCAGGAAGGCATTGCCCTCATGTGCATCGCCGAGGCATTACTGCGTATTCCCGACGACGCCACCGCCGATCGGCTGATCTCCGAGAAGCTCGCGAGCGGCGACTGGTCGTCGCACGCCGGACGCTCCGAATCGTTGTTCGTCAACGCCTCGACCTGGGGGCTGATGCTCACCGGAGGCATCCTCGAGTTGGATCCTTCCATCAAAACCGATGCGGCTGGCTGGATGCGCAAGCTGACCCGCAAGGCGGGCGAGCCGTTTGTGCGTCTCGCGGTGCGTCGCGCCATGCGCATTATCGGCGGCGAATTCGTCGTGGGACGAAGCATCGAGGAGGCGCTGGCGCGCAGCGCCCGCGAACCGGAATTGCGGCTATGTTCTTTTGACATGCTGGGCGAAGGGGCGCGCACGGGGCAGGACGCGGCGCGTTATCTCAAATCCTACGAGCACGCCATCGAGGTGATTGGAGCGACGGCTCGCGGCCGCGCAGTTCATGAAGTATCGAGCATTTCGATCAAGCTGTCCGCTTTGGAACCCCGCTATAACTTGCTGCAGCGGGATCGCGTCATGCGCCGCCTCGCCCCGCAAGTGCTCGACCTTGCACGCCAAACTGCACGCTTGGGCATACAGCTGACCATTGATGCGGAAGAAGCGGACCGCCTTGATTTGTCCTTGGATGTCATTGAGGTTTTGGCCGCCGACGTTGCGACTCGCGATTGGCCCGGACTCGGAATGGCAGTGCAGGCCTACGGCAAGCGGGCCTTGGAGGTCATCGATTGGGCGGCCGCGACCGCACAGCGCTGCGGTCGAAGAATGACCGTGCGTCTGGTGAAAGGCGCCTATTGGGATACGGAGATTAAGCGCGCACAGGAACGCGGGCTTGCGAGCTATCCGGTCTATACCCGCAAGCTCACGACCGACGTGTCGTATTTGGCATGTGTCGGACGGTTGTTCAAGCAAGCCGATCTCATCTATCCGCAATTTGCCACCCACAATGCACACAGCATCGCGTCGGTGCTTGAACTGGCGCCGCCGAAGGCGGATTTCGAGTTCCAGCGCCTGCATGGCATGGGCCGGCTGCTGTATGCGGAGGCGGCGCGCCAGCTGGCGCGCTTCCCACCTGTTCGGGTATACGCCCCCGTAGGCGAGCACAAGGATCTGCTTGCGTACCTGGTGAGACGGCTGCTCGAGAATGGCGCGAATACTTCCTTCGTGAACCGCTTCATGGATGAGCAGGTGCCTGTTGCGGAAATTGTCCGCGATCCCATTTCCGAACTGGAGCGGCATGAGTCGTCCGCCCATTCACGGCTCCCGATCCCGGCCGCTTTGTACTCCGATCGCCGCAACTCCCGCGGAATTGATCTTGGCGATCCGCGCGAAATACAGGCCTTGCGCGAAGAAGCCTTGGCACATCGTTCGAAAAAATCCGTGGACTTACCCGCCGCGGGCCCGATCATCAATGGAATATCGCTGCCCGGCGCCGCGCGTCCGATCACCAATCCGGCGGACCGGCGCCAGCCCGTGGGGGCTTCGCGCGACGCCAACGCGGCCGAAATTAGCGAGGCATTCGATGCAAGCGCCGACGCGCAGCCCGCATGGAACGCAAGCGGCGGCGATGCGCGCGCGAATTGTCTGGAAAAAGCCTCTGATATCCTCGAGGCCCGGCGCGCGGAGTTCCACGATCTGCTGGTGCGGGAGGCAGGCAAAACCATCAGCGACGCGATCTCGGAAGTGCGCGAGGCGGTGGATTATTGCCGTTATTACGCCTTGCAAGCCCGCAAGCATTTCGCTGTCCCGCAACGGCTCGAGGGCCCCACGGGGGAGCTCAACGATCTCATCTTGCAGGGCCGTGGTGTGTTTGCCTGCATCAGCCCGTGGAATTTCCCGCTGGCGATATTCGCGGGGCAAGTCACCGCCGCCCTCGGCGCGGGCAATACCGTGGTGGCGAAGCCGGCCGAGCCCACGCCCTTGGTTGCTGCGGGCTTCATTCGGCTGCTGCACGAGGCCGGAGTTCCGCCGCAAGCCGTCCATTTAGTGCCGACGCCGGGTCGATTATTCGGAGAAGTGGCGTTTAAGCATGCAGCGTTGGCCGGCGTCGCCATGACCGGTTCGACGGCAACCGCGGTAACCATCAATCGCGCCTTGGCCGCTCGCGAGGGAATGATTGTGCCGCTGATTGCAGAAACCGGCGGTTTGAATGCGATGATCGTGGACTCTACGGCGCTGCCCGAGCAGGTCGTGGACGATGTGGTGAGCTCGGCGTTCATGAGCGCGGGCCAGCGTTGTTCCGCGCTGCGTCTGTTGTTCCTGCAGGAGGAAATTGCGGATCCGGTGCTGGAAATGATCGCCGGAGCGATGGATGAGCTGATCATCGGCGATCCGTCGAACCTGCAGACCGACGTGGGCCCCGTCATCAACGCCGCTGCGAAGGATCAACTCATGCAGCACGTCGATCGGATGCGCACGGAGGCGCGCATCCTCAAGGCGTGCCATCTCGGGGAAGCGCACGTAAATGGCAGTTTTTTCGCACCCCATCTCATCGAGCTTGAAAGTGCCGCGCAACTCAAACGTGAGGAATTCGGTCCGATATTGCACGTAGTGCGTTATCGATCGAGCGAGATAGGCGCCGTACTGCAGGCCATTCGCGATAGCCAATATGGCTTGACGCTGGGCGTGCAAACCCGCCTGGAGTCATTCTGGCGGCAAATCTTCCGGGATACGGCGATCGGCAATACCTACGTCAATCGCAATATGATAGGCGCTGTGGTAGGCGTGCAGCCTTTCGGCGGCAATGGCTTGTCCGGCACCGGTCCGAAGGCGGGTGGCCCGCATTATTTGACGCGCTTTGCCCACGAACGCACGCTCACGGTGAACACCACGGCGACGGGCGGTAACGCGGCGCTTCTCAATCTTGGCAATTAGGCCAAAGCTGGACACGCTCAAGTCCTATTTTCGGTTGCATCCCGGCGACGTTAACGGCTTCTTAGGCCTGGTCGTCGATAACCTGTCGGTGTTGGGACTGCTTGCAGCCGTGCTGATCGGTGCTTACGGCGTGCCCGCGGACATTGTGTTCGGGCGCATGTTCCCCGGAACGGCGCTAGGGGTGCTGGTGGGCGACTTGGCCTATACCTGGCTGGCGGTGCGGCTCGCGGCCCGCACCGGCCGCGCCGATGTCACTGCCATGCCCTTTGGATTGGACACGCCATCGACGATCGGCATGGCCCTCCTGGTATTGGGTCCAGCCTTTGCCAAGTTTCGCGCAGCGGGCCTCGATCCCACATCCGCTGGCCTCGAGACTTGGTATGTCGGGATGGCGGCGACCGCAACCATGGGCGCACTGAAATTGTTGCTGTCCTTCGCGGGCAGGACCGTGCGCCGATTGATTCCCATGGCCGGACTGCTGGGATCTCTGGCGGGCATTGCACTGACTTTGATCGGCTTTTTCCCCATGATCGATTTGCTGCAATTCCCGCTGGTCGGGCTGCTGACTTTGGGCCTTATCTTTTATGCGCTTCTGGCCAAGGGCTCAATTCCCTTGCGGTTGCCGGGCGTGCTTTTCGCCGTAATCGTCGGGACAGCGCTCTACTACGTAGCGGGGCATTTCGGGTTTCTCGGCATGCAGATTTCCCCTGCGGCCATGCCGACCGTGCGGTTGGCATTTCCGCACCCGGACCCGGGTATATTTCGGGGTTTCGCCGAGCTGGGCGATTACCTGCCTCTGATCATTCCTTTTGCTTTGTTGACCGTGGTCGGAGGTGTCAACAATACCGAAAGCGCGCGAGTGGCGGGCGATGATTATGATGTGCGCAGCATTTTGTTGGCGGAAGCCGCCGCTACATTAATCGCAGGCTTGGCCGGGGGCGTCGCGCAAACCACGCCATACATCGGCCATCCGGCTTTCAAGGACATGGGCGCGCGCTCCGGATACACATTGTTGACCGGAATTTTTGTCGGCCTCGGCGGGATGCTGGGAGTCGTGGCCAACCTCATCGAATTCATACCGCTTGCTGTGCTGGCTCCGGTACTGGTATTCCTCGCACTCAACATCACAGCTCAAGCGTTCACCGCCGTTCCGGCGCGCCATGCGATCGCGGTGGGCTTAAGCTTCTTTCCTTCGATGGCGCGCCTGGTGACCATCGAATTGAGCGATACGAGATTCGTCGCGCCGGAAAAACTCGCGCAACTGCTTGCGGCACCCGAGCACGGCCTTCCGACCTTGAGCGTCATCGTGGCTCTCGGCAACGGCTTCATCATCACCGCAACCATTTGGGCTGCCTTTGTCGTTGAATTAATCGACAACAGGCTGCGCGGCGCTGCCGCCTATCTGGCGGTGGGGGGCGTGCTGTGCTTTTTCGGCATTATGCACTCAGTGCGCCTCGACGGTGGTGCGTACGCGCTGTGGCAGCTCGACGGAAGCGCGCGCACAGTTGCCAACCAATTTTGTGCCGCGTACTTCGTTCTGGCGGCGGGATTATTGTTGCTCTCTTTGCAGCGCAGTGTGCAACGCCCGCCACCCGAGCCGCGGGCGAAACCAAGCGCCTAGGGGTCGCGACATTGTCATTGCGCGGCTTCCCGGGCCCCTCCCGGAGCGCCCTCAAGTTTTGACGATTTTGTCCATCAGCGCTTCGATCTCAAGCGCTTCAAATGGCTTGATGATGGAGCGCACATTATCGCCCCAATTCTCGATACCGAAATCCAGGTCATAGCCCGATGCAACGATAATCGGCATGTGTGGTTTGGAACTTAAGATGCTGCGCGCCAGCTCGATGCCCGACATAACCGGTAAACTGACGTCCGTGACCACTACGTCGAAAGACTGCTTCTCGAATTCCTCCAGCGCCTCCTCTGCCGTGGCGCAGGCAACAATTAGCCGCCCATCCTGGGCAAGCAACTCGGCGGTGACCTCCCGCACTATTTCGTTGTCCTCCACATAGAGAATGCGGCGAGGCGTTGGCATGGCTTCAGTTCGGTACGACCCGAGGCGGGGCTCGTCGATGGTCAGTGCGTCTTTTGAACAAGCCATAACCCGGGCTTACCCTTCGGACTCAATCCCAAATGCAGCAAAGCCGACTTGCTTTCGAAAAGACGCGCAACCGGCAAGCCCTCCCGCCGTACTTGGCGTGCAAATTGTTGAATGCTGGGTCGGGCTTGCGCCCCCATGGTGCCTAGCATGGGCGGCTCAGCCCCTTGTTCGGAGCCCCCTAATCGGCGATGCGTTGTGGACGGAAACGCGGACGGGCTTTCGGTAGCCTCGACCGCGTGCGACGGTGCGCGGAGATCCAGATGCTGTCCGAGAGTGTGCATTTGAGCGTTGCTTTGGCTTTGACGGTTCGCAGGGGGCGCGGCCAGCGCAGAGTTTAGCGCCAAGAGCACGGTAATTCCCATTGCGGGGAGAAAAACTTGCGTTCTTGGCGTGTATTGCATGCCCGCAGTACACCACGCTACAAAATCAACTTCACTCGGGCTCGGCACCAAATCACCCGTAGGAAAGGTCTTAGCTACCCGCTGCCAGCCAATTCCTACAAGTGATTAGGCGTCCACCGCTAGCCGCTACCCGGTTCGGGGGCCACATTGGCGTCACAAGCATGGTGGACCCGCAGGCATGGTCCAAGCTTGGTTGCCCCGCAAGATAAGGACTTCAGGATGAGCGACAATTCGCAAACCTCAAGCATTTGGGCGCTGGTACTTGCAGGTGGTCAAGGAAGCAGGCTTCAGGGACTTACACAAGACGGGCAGGGTACCACGGTACCGAAGCAGTTCTGCTCATTGAAGGGAGGGCCCAGTCTTTTGCAAGAAGCCTTGCAGCGTGCCGCTGCGGTTGCCGAGTTGCCGCGGTTATGTACCATCGTCACCGAAGAGCACCGCCAATGGTGGACGCCGGTACTGAGCTCTCTTCCGGCGAGGAACGTTATCGTGCAGCCGCAAAACCGCGGCACGGCCTTTGGGATTCTTCTGCCGCTAGTGCGGATCGCCGAGCGTGATCCTGATGCAACTGTCGTCTTGTTGCCGGCGGATCACTATGTGCGAGACGAGCACGTGATGGCAGCATCGTTGCGCCGGGCCGCCAAACTGGCAGCTTCCGATCGGGAACGCATTTACCTGCTGGGCGTCGAACCCGATGAGCCCGATACCGGATTAGGCTATATTTTGCCTAAGTCTCGTTCGCGAGACATGGCGGTGCCGGTTGCTCAGTTTGTCGAGAAGCCCACGGAAAACCGGGCACGCCTACTTCTCGAGCAAGGCGCGCTTTGGAACATCTTCATTTTGGCCGGTTCGGTGAACGCTCTGCTGGGCTTGTTCGATCGATCGTACGCGACCACCATCGCCGCTATGCGCGACTCTGGGGGCGCGAGTATTGCAACTGTTTACCAGAACATAAGCAGCTTGGATTTTTCCCACGATGTTCTGCAGGGCAAAGAATCGTTGCTCAAAGTGCTCGCCGTGCCCCACTGCGGTTGGACCGATCTGGGTACACCGAGAAGCATCGGGCTCACCTTGGAGCGATTGCAGGGGGACCTAGATGCGGCGAGCTACGTAAAATTCGGCGCGCCCGTCAATCTCGCGGATCGATTCGTGCGTGCGCGGGCACCCGCAGACGCACGTCGCGTGTAGCTTTATTTTGATTTTCCGAATTTAACCGCAGCCAATTCGTCGAATAGGTTACGCCCCGGGTACATCTTGCAGTCTGACATCAGGGCGGCCTCGAAATTGCCAACAGCGCCCGGATCAAAGATGTGGCCGCCAGACTTCGCGACTCCGAATCCAAACAACCACATCATGATGGTTTTCGCACTCTCGGCGTCGGACTGCACAAGCTCGATGTGACGGGCCGCGAATGTCTGACATTCCAGAGCGGTCAAATCCATCGGATTCTTCGCATCCGGTTTCACCGCCGCCAAGGCCTCCAGCAGGCTCATCGCAGGGTGGTCTTTGCATTGGGCATCGAGTGCGAATCCGAAGCCGGCCAGTGCATCGCCATACATGACATGCGCGCCGGACTGCGCGACGGAATATCCAAACAGCCACATCATCGTATTGATGGGATCCTCGCCGCCCGTCGAGCCCGGCGAGGCGATAAATTCATTCTGGTATTTAGCGCAGCTCAAGGTGGCAATGTTCACTTCCGCGGCGTGACCCATGCTCGCGAAGCAGCCGAGACTCAAAAATACAATGCCGTAAAATCTCATCGCTTAAGCCCTCGAGGGTAACACTCTGCTCAACAGCGCACTGAAACGTGCGGTTTTTACCCAAGAACACGCGGTATCTATATCAGGAGCGAAATAGCGGTCCGCTGCGTAGTAGGGAACCTCTGCCCGTATGCTGGCATGAACCCCCTCGAGACTGCGAGAGGATCGGGATGGACGGTGAAAGTCGATTCCTTGAGCGGCCGCGAGCAATTCAATGCCAACGATGGCGGCTGCATTGTCGACCATGGGACCCAAGCGGCGCGCCCCATGTGTCGCCATGCTGACGTGGTCCTCCTGATTCGCAGAAGTGGGAATCGAATCGATGCTGGCGGGAACCGCGATGGTTTTGTTCTCCGCCACCAGCGCGGCGGCCGTCACCTGCGCCATCATGAATCCGGAATTCAAGCCGCTGTTATTGACCAAGAAAGGGGGCAGGCCGCTCATCTTCGGGTCTACCAGCACGGCGATTCGCCGCTCTGCCAAACTGCCAATTTCCGCGATAGCCAGCGCAAGCGTATCGGCAGCGAATGCGACCGGCTCGGCATGGAAATTTCCGCCGGACAACACCTCTTCCGGTTCGCTGAACAGGAGCGGATTGTCGGTGACGGCATTCGCTTCAATGCTCAAAGTTACGCTGCAGTTGCGAATCAGGTCGAGGCACGCGCCCATGACCTGCGGCTGGCAACGGAATGAATAGGGATCCTGAACCCGAGTGCAGTCAAGATGCGAAGCCCGGATCGCGCTGCCCGCCAGCAACTCTCGATATTCGCGCGCCACGGCGATTTGGCCGGGCTGGCCGCGAACTTGTTGTATACGTGCATCGAACGGCGAGTCGCTGGCCTTTAGCGCATCAACCGACATGGCGCCTGCCACCACCGCGGCGGCGAACACATCCTCGGCGCCGAATAATCCAGCCAGTGCCAGCGCTGTTGAAACTTGTGTGCCGTTGATCAACGCCAGGCCTTCTTTGGCGCGCAGCTTGATGGGCTGCAATCCTGCGAGGTCTAGCCCGGCATGCGCGGGCATGGTGCTGCCGCGCACGCGCACCTGACCTAAACCCAGTAGCACGGCACTTAAGTGCGCGAGGGGTGCGAGGTCGCCTGAGGCGCCCACTGATCCTTGCGCCGGAATAACCGGATACACTTCGTGCTCGAGCAATGCGAGTAAGGCATCTACCAATCCAGTGCTGACGCCTGAATGGCCGCGGGCCAGCGCGTTCACCTTCAACGCGAGCACCAGCCGAACCACGGCATCAGGCAGCGGGTTGCCCACGCCCGCCGAATGAGAGAGCAGCAAATTGCGCTGTAACAGTTCAAGCTGCTCGTTCGGGATGCGTGTGTTTGCCAGCAGCCCAAAGCCAGTGTTGATGCCATAGGCTGCATCACCGGCGGACACTATCCTATCTACCAGCGCGCTTGCGAGCGCAATGCGACTTCGGTTGTGCGTGGATAAGTCCAGAAGCATGGGCTGCTCGTAAATTCGACGCAAAACCGATAACGATAGCGTGCCGGCGTGCAAGGTGAGAGTGCCGTTCAAGGCTGCTCGATCATCGGCAAGTTCAATCCTTGCTCGTGCGCACAGGCAATCGCCTCAGGGTAGCCGGCATCGGCATGACGCATGACTCCCGATGCTGGGTCATTCCATAACACCCGTGCAATGCGCTTCGCAGCTGCCTCGCTGCCGTCGCAAACGATGACCAAGCCGGCGTGCTGCGAGAAGCCCATACCAACGCCGCCCCCGTGGTGAATGGATACCCACGTTGCTCCCGATGCGGTATTGAGCAGAGCATTGAGCAAGGGCCAGTCCGAAACCGCATCTGAGCCGTCCATCATCCCTTCGGTCTCGCGATTTGGGCTTGCGACGGAACCCGAATCCAAATGATCGCGTCCTATCACAACGGGCGCGGAGAGTTCGCCGCTTTTTACCATGTCGTTGAAGGCAAGCCCTAAGCGATGCCGCTGGCCCAAGCCTACCCAGCAAATCCGTGCGGGTAACCCTTGGAAGCGGATCCGCGAGCGCGCCATATCGAGCCAATGATGCAATTGCGGATCATCCGGGATTAACTCTTTGACCTTGGCGTCGGTCTTGTAGATGTCTTGCGGATCCCCGGACAGCGCCACCCATCGGAACGGGCCGACGCCGCGGCAGAAGAGGGGCCGGATGTATTCCGGCACGAAGCCAGGAACCTCGAAGGCCCGCGCGACCCCGGCGTCGAGGGCGACCTGCCGGATGTTGTTGCCGTAGTCGAATACCGGCAGTCCTTGGCTCTTGAAGCGCAGCAGGTATTCAACGTGCTTGGCTATTGACCGAGTCGCCGCAGCCGCCGTGCCCTTGGGATCGCTCATTCGCCGCGCATCCCATTGCTCGATGGACCAGCCTTGCGGCAGATAGCCATTCACCGGATCGTGCGCGGAAGTTTGGTCGGTGAGCGCATCCGGCGCGATGCCACGTTGCAACAGTGTCTCCAGCACGTCGACAATATTGCCGAGCAGCGCGACGGAAATCGGTGTGCCTTTGCTGTGCGCTTCCGCCAGCATGGCAAGGGCCTCATCGAGGGTTCGCGCGTGCGCGTCGACGTAGCCGGTTTCCAGTCGCTTGGCGATCCGGTCCGCGCGGCACTCGACCGCCAAAAGGCTTGCTCCAGCCATGGTTGCAGCCAAGGGTTGGGCGCCCCCCATTCCGCCCAAGCCCGCGGTTAGAATCCACTTTCCTTTGAGGCTGCCGCCAAAATGTCGCCGCCCCATCTCCGCGAACGTTTCATAGGTACCCTGAACGATGCCTTGGCTGCCGATGTAAATCCACGAACCGGCGGTCATCTGCCCGAACATGGCGAGCCCCTTGCGATCGAGCTCGTGAAAATGTTCCCAAGTCGCCCAATGAGGCACCAGATTCGAGTTGGCAATGAGCACCCGCGGTGCGTCCGCGTGGGTCGGAAACACGCCCACGGGTTTGCCGGATTGCACCAGCAAGGTTTGCTCCTCCGTCAGCGCCTTGAGGGTCTCGACAATTCGGTCGTAGCAATTCCAGTTGCGGGCGGCTCGCCCGATGCCGCCGTAAACCACCAGTTCGGCCGGATTTTCCGCCACCTCGGAATCCAAGTTATTCATGAGCATGCGCAGCGGTGCCTCGGTCATCCAGCTGCGAGCGCTCAGGGTGTTGCCGCGCGCGGCGCGGATGTTTCTAGCATTTAGCGGGGCCAGCATGCTCTTTCCTCTAAGTAAACGGCCGCTCACTTAAGGGGCGGGAGCCGGATAGTACGCCCATCACACGGGCAAAGTTCTCTCGCAGCTCAGCATCCGCTACGTGACAATGATCCTTGATCACCCAATTTCCGGCGACCATGACGTTGCGGATGGCCTTATCGGCGCCTGCGAACACCAAACGGTCAAACGCAAACTCGTACGCAGCGCCCGCCATCGCCGGGTGCGAGAGATCCAGCACCAGCCAATCGGCGCGATTTCCAACGGCAATGGCACCCACCGGTTGGCCGATGGCCTGCGCGCCATGAAGCGCGGCATCGCGCCATAACCGGGTACCCACATGCGGTTCTTCTCGAGTTGCCAGAAGACCGCGACGCTTCTTGCGCAGGCGTTGCTGGTATTCCAGCCAGCGCAATTCCTCGGCCGGATTCACCGTCGACTGGCTGTCAGAGCCGATGCACAGGCGTCCAGCCGATTTAAAAAAGCGTGCGGTATCGAAAAAGCCATCGCCTAGATTGGCTTCGGTGCTTAACGATACGCAAACAACCGCGTTGGCCGATGCAATGCCTTGCAGCTCTTGGGCGGTGGCGTGAGTCGCGTGCACCACGCACCAGTGTTGCGTCAGCATTCCTTGGTCCAAGAGCAATTCGATCGGACGGCGGCCTGTTTCGCGCGCGCACGCCTTTACTTCGAGGGCTTGCTCCGCGACATGAATGTGCACCGGCATGCTTGAATCGATGGCGCGCAACGCGAGGGTGGCATGGCGCAGCTGATCGAGCGGCACCGCGCGTAGGCTGTGAAAGGCCGCTCCGGTACGCCCGGTGCGCAAGCCCGCCCGTCGTTCGGCGCCGATGCGCTCCTCGATGGCCCGCAAGAAGGCATCTGTATCCAATGCGAAACGCGCCTGCTTAGGCTGAAGCGGCGCCCCCGCGAAATCGCTGCTTTGATACAGGGTAGGCAACAGCGTCAACCCGATACCGGCCGTGCGTGCCGCGCTGTCCACGGCTTCCCAGAGAAGATTCGCGCCCGAGTACTGCTCAGCGCCGCTCGGCCGATGCAAGTAGTGGAATTCGGCCACCGAGGTATAACCAGATTTGAGCATTTCGACGAACAACTCGGTTGCGACAACCTGTAACTCCTCCGGCGTTATGCGATTTGCCAATTTATACATGGCTTGGCGCCAGGTCCAAAAACTGTCGTGCGCAGACAATCGATATTCTGTGTCGCCGGCCATCGCGCGTTGGAATGCATGGCTATGTGCATTCGGCATGCCTGGGATGACGATGCCTTCTACCCGCTCGATCGCCGCTGCCTCGGCCTGTTTTGGCTTGCCAGGCAAGCTCGCGTCAATGGCAGTGATGATTCCTTCCGTTGAAACCGTGACCTGCACATCGTGGGCCCACCCGTGCGGCAAATAGGCGGACTGCAAACGGTAAATAGCCATCTTAGCTGTATCATACGTTGTGCCTAATTCTTCGAACAACGATGTTGACCAGGTCTGGATCGGCGCAACCATGGCGACGATGACAGGCGCCGCTCCCTATGGGAGGCTTGACAACGCCGCAGTGGCCATCAAAGGCGAGCGGATTGCATGGATCGGGTCGGCGGCAGAAGGGCGCCGACTTGCGCAATCGCAGGGTGCCGCCATTGGCGATGCCGAGGGTTTGTGGATCACGCCCGGGCTCATTGATTGCCACACGCACTTGGTCTACGGCGGAAATCGTGTGGAGGAATTCGAGCTGCGGCTTTGCGGGGTCTCTTATGAAGATATCGCCCGCGGCGGCGGCGGTATCCAAGCAACCGTACGGGCCACTCGTTCTGCGACGAGCGAAGCACTGTACAAATCAGCCCTTGCGCGCCTCGAGTGCCTGATGGTGGAGGGAGTGACCACCATCGAAATCAAATCAGGCTACGGGCTGGACCTGGCGGCGGAGCGCCGTTTGCTGGAAGTGGCGCGGAGCTTGGGTGAGAAGCTGCCGATATCGGTGCAGAAAACATATTTGGGCCTGCACTCGCTGCCGCCGGAATTCGCTGCTCACCGCCAATCATTTGTGAACGAGGTCAGCGGTCCGTGGCTCGCTGCGTTGTCCAGCGCCGGATTGGTGGATGCCGTCGACGGCTTCTGCGAAGGCATCGCGTTCTCCGTGCCGGAAACAGAACAATTTCTTCGCGCTGCAAAAGAGTTAGGGCTTTCCGCTCACGTGCATGCAGGCCAATTAAGCGACGTGGGGGCGGCGCAATTGGCTGCGAAATGGAATGCCCTCTCGGCCGACCACCTCGAGTACTTAAGCGCTGATGGCGCTCGGGCGATGGCAGCTGCCGGCACAGTGGCAGTCCTCTTGCCCACCGCGTATTTCACCCTGCGGCAGACCACGCCTCCCCCCGTTGCTTTACTTCGCGAAGCGGGGGTCGCAATCGCCGTGGCCACGGACAACAATCCCGGTACATCTCCCTGTACCTCGATCCTGCTTGCCATGAGCATGGCCTGCACGTTGTTCGGCCTGACACCCGAAGAGGCACTGGCCGGCGTCACGCGCAACGCCGCCCAGGCGCTGGGCATGCTCGAGGACGTGGGCACCCTCGAGGTTGGAAAACGCGCGGATATGGCATTTTGGCGCGTCGAGCGGCCGGCGGAACTTTGCTACGGGCTGGGTGCAAATCCGTGCGCCGCGGTGATGTATCGAGGAAAAATTCGCGAGCCTAGCCACGGTCCTAGGGGGAGGGAAATTGCGCTCGCCGGGGCATAAAATCGGGCATGGCTAAACGCGCTCGCCCCGGCAGGCCGCCCCACGACGATGTGTTGACACCAGCCGAATGGCGCACGGTGCATGCCGTAAAACATGGATTGACCAGCCGGCAAATCGCAGAGCGCCGCGGAATCAGCATCGATGCGGTGAAGTATCACATCGCCAATGCGCTCGCGAAACTGGGCGTGGCTAATCGCAAAGAGCTGAGGCACTGGCACCAAGCGCCCAAGGACAGCGCACTTCAGGAGAACCAAATGAATGCTCAAGTGAAGATCGGCTCGATTGCTCAAATCGCCAGATCCGTTCAAGACATCAAGCGAGCGGAAGACTGGTACAAGAATGTACTGGGCCTTAAGCACCTTTATACTTTCGACAGGCTCGCCTTTTTCGATTGCGATGGCACGCGCCTCATGTTGAGCCAAGAAGCCGCAGCAGCGCCTGAATCGATCTTGTATTTACGCGTCGGGGATATCGCGAAAGTTTACGAGCTCTACAAATCTCGCGGGATCGAATTTCTCAACGCCCCGCATATGATTCACAAGCATGGCGACGGAACTGAAGAGTGGTTGTGCATGTTCAAGGATCCTGAGGGGCGACCGTTGGGCCTGATGGCGCAGGCGAGACCGTAATCGCCGAAAACCTGTAGTCTTTATTGCATGCTCACTGCAATGAAGGCATTCATCGCGACTGGCCTCCTTGCGGGCTATTCGGCGACGCCCGCCATGGCTGCCGACCCGCCGGCGTTGGACGAGATCGTGGTGACGGCCGAACGTGCCGGCCCGAGCATGTGGCACGTTCATCGCGGCGATGCCAACGTGTGGATACTGGGCAGCATTTCGCCGCTACCGCGCGATATCACCTGGCGCTCCAACCAAGTTGAGAATGTGCTCGAAAGCACCAGTCAGGTGCTGGTCCAGAAGCCCATCGAGATCAGCATTCCTCGAGTGCTGTGGATGCTCATCGCGGATCGAAAATTCCTCTTGGTTGGCGGCGGGAAAAGATTGAAAGACGTTCTGCCGACGGATCTGTACGTGCGCTTCGCCGCGCAGCGAAGCAAGCTCGATGAGCCCGAAGATAAGTGGGAGCGCTATCGGCCGATCATCGCGGCGGCCTTTCTGCAGCAGGCCGCATTTCATCGAGTGAACTTGTCCATGCGGCTCGATCTCGGGGCGGCGCTGCGCACCTTGGCAAAAAAGCACGGCGTGCGCGTCGAGGAGATAAAAGTCGCCGGCGCCAGCGATATGCTCGAGGCGCTGAAAACCATGCCCGCGGCGACCGAACGCACCTGTGTCGAGGCGTCCCTGACAACCCTTGAAAGCGGCCTGCCGAGACTGGTTGCGCGCGCGCAAGCCTGGGCGGACGGCAACGTCGAGCGCCTCGAGAACCTGTCGGAACTCAAGGAAGTTGATGCCTGCCGCGTCGCCTTGGATGCGGGCAAAGGCGCCTTCGATGTGATCAGCCGCATTCGGCAGACGTGGCTGGAAAGTATCGAAAGGTATTTGCGATCGGCCGGAACGACCATTGCCGTCGTCAACTTGGATATGCTGCTGGAGCGGGGCGGCTTGCTCGACAAGCTGCGCGCGGAAGGCTATGAAATCGAGGGACCTTGACTCAAGGACTCCGGTTTAATGTTTGCGGCACTGCGGCAATCACCTTGACACTAACGCCGTCGGTTCCTACAATCGCCGGCCTTTGTCTGCGGGCACATGTGCCGGGCCCATAGCCCGTTAATTTTTAAGGATTGCATCAACGGACCGCTTTTCTATGGGCGGTTTCTAAAGGTATTTATGGCGACGACGACCCAATTAATCCGAACTGGCCGCAACGAGCCCGCTTGGAAGTCCAAGGTTCCCGCTCTGGCGGCTTCGCCGCAGAAGCGTGGGGTATGTACGCGCGTGTATACGACCACGCCGAAAAAGCCCAATTCCGCTTTACGCAAGGTTTGCCGCGTACGCTTGACCAACGGTTATGAAGTTTCGAGCTACATCGGCGGTGAAGGCCATAACCTTCAGGAGCACTCGGTGGTGTTGATCCGCGGCGGCAGAGTCAAGGATCTACCGGGGGTGCGCTATCACACGGTGCGCGGTGCGCTTGATTGCGCCGGTGTCAGCGATCGGCGGCAAGGCCGCTCCAAATACGGCGCCAAACGCCCCAAGAAATAGCCAATAGGCCAAAGGTTTTTTTATGTCCCGCAGAGCAGCAGCGCCGCATCGCACCATTCTTCCCGATCCTAAGTTCGGCAACGACATGTTGGCGAAATTTATCAACATGGTGATGGAACGCGGCAAGAAGTCGGCCGCCGAGAAGATCGTGTATGGGGCCATTGATCGCATAGGCGAGAAGGGCGGCCGCGTCGGCACAGAAGCGATTGCTGTGCTGCAGCAGGCGCTGGATAACGTCAAGCCGGTGGTCGAGGTCAAGTCCCGACGCGTCGGTGGTGCCACTTACCAGGTGCCCGTCGAGGTACGTGCAAATCGTCGCCAGACCCTCGCGATGCGCTGGGTCATCGAAGCGGCCACCGCCCGCAGCGAGAAGTCCATGGCGCACCGCCTGGCCGCTGAGTTGATGGAGGCTGCCGAAAATCGCGGCGCCGCCGTGCGCAAGCGTGAGGACACTCACCGTATGGCCGATGCCAATAAGGCCTTCGCGCACTACCGCTGGTAATGCTTCGGCGGCGGCTGGAATTACGTCCGCCGGGCCCATATATAGATTTTATCGGGCGGGGTCGCTTCGACCCCGTTAAATTCGGCGCGAACGCGCCTGGAAAGTATCATACATGGCACGCACGACGCCCATAGAGCGATACCGGAATATCGGTATTTCCGCTCACATCGACGCGGGGAAAACAACCGCGACAGAGCGTATTTTGTTCTACACCGGCGTGTCCCACAAAATCGGCGAGGTGCATGACGGCGCGGCGGTAATGGATTACATGGAACAGGAGCAAGAGCGCGGCATCACCATTACTGCCGCGGCTACGACGTGCTTCTGGAAAGGCATGGACAAGAGCTTTCCCGAACACCGCATCAACATCATCGATACGCCCGGTCACGTCGACTTCACCATTGAGGTCGAGCGCAGCCTGCGGGTGTTGGATTCCGCGATCGCCGTCTACTGCGCAGTCTCCGGCGTCCAGCCCCAATCCGAGACGGTTTGGCGCCAGATGAACAAGTACGGCGTGCCGCGCATCGCGTTCGTCAACAAGATGGACCGAGCCGGCGCGAATTTTCTTCGCTGCGTCGAGCAAATCAGAACGCGCTTGCGGGGCAACCCGGTACCCATTCAACTGCCCATCGGCGCCGAGGAGGGCTTCGTCGGTGTCGTCGATCTCGTCAAGATGAAGGCGATCTGGTGGGACGAGGAAACGCAGGGCATGAAGTTCGAGTATCGCGAGATTCCCGCCGAAATGCGCAAGGAGTGCGAGGAGTGGCGCGGCAAGATGATCGAGGCCGCCGCGGATGGCGACGAGACTTTGCTGAACAAGTATTTGGACAGCGGCTCTTTGGGAGACGAGGAGATCAAAAAGGGCCTGCGCGAGCGCGCCTTGAAAAATGAAATCTGCCTGGTCACCTGCGGGTCGGCTTTCAAGAACAAGGGTGTACAAGCGGTGCTCGATGCCGTCGTCGAATACATGCCGTCTCCGACCGAAGTGCCTCCCGTCAAAGGGCAAAGCGAAAGCGGCGATCCCATGACGCGCAAGGCCGACGATGCGGAAGCCTTCTCGGCGTTGGCCTTCAAGATTTTGAATGACCCCTTTGTCGGCAACCTGACTTTTTTCCGGGTTTATTCGGGAACGCTCAATTCGGGCGACCAAGTGTTCGTGCCGAATCGGAACCGAGCGGAGCGCATCGGCCGCTTGCTGCAGATGCATGCCAGCGATCGTTCCGAGATCAAGGAAGTGCGCGCCGGCGATATTGCGGCTGCGGTTGGCCTCAAGGATGTCACCACGGGCGACACGCTCTCTGACCTGCACAAAGTCATCATCCTGGAAAAAATGGAATTTCCTGAACCGGTGATTTCAGTGGCGGTGGAGCCCAAGACCAAGGTCGACCAAGAGAAAATGGGTTTCGCCTTGCAGCGTCTCGCCAAAGAAGATCCCTCGTTTCGTGTGCACACCGATGCCGAATCGGGCCAGACCATCATCGAAGGCATGGGCGAACTGCACCTTGAAATCATCGTCGATCGCATGAAACGCGAGTTCAAGGTCGAAGCGAATGTCGGCAAACCTCAGGTTGCTTACCGCGAAACGCTGCGAAACACCGTCGAATCCGAGGGCAAATTCATTCGCCAGACCGGCGGGCGGGGCCAGTACGGGCACGTATGGCTCAAGCTCGAGCCGCTGCCGCCCGGTAAGGGCTACGAATTCGTCAATGGAATTGTCGGCGGCACCGTACCTCGCGAATACATTCCTGCCGTGGACAAGGGTATCCAAGAAGCGGTGCAGACCGGCGTGATCGCGGGCTATCCCATCGTCGACGTAAAGGTCACGATATTCGATGGCTCGTACCACGATGTCGACTCGAATGAGATGGCCTTCAAGATCGCCGGCTCGATCGGTTTCAAGGAAGGGTTCCGCAAGGCCAAACCGGTCCTGCTGGAGCCCATCATGAAGGTCGAGGT
The DNA here is from genome assembly GCA_036401515.1 of Steroidobacteraceae bacterium. Classification (GTDB taxonomy): domain Bacteria; phylum Pseudomonadota; class Gammaproteobacteria; order Steroidobacterales; family Steroidobacteraceae; genus Bog-1198. The sequence goes on along the minus strand of DASWUU010000144.1, from coordinate 415 downwards.
GGTGATGCCGGAAGACTATTACGGGGACATAGTCGGCGATTTGAGCCGTCGCCGAGGCCAAATCATCGGCACCGAGGACAGTCCCTCCGGCAAAGTGGTGACTGCGGAGGTGCCGCTCGCCGAAATGTTTCAATATTCGACGTCGATGCGCTCCATGAGCCAGGGCCGGGCGAACTACACCATGGAGTTCGCAAAATACCAGGAAGTGCCTGGCAATGTCGCAGACGTCGTAATGAAGAAAGCTTCTTAATATTTCCAAAACGCTTATTTATTCTTGAGAGGTAAGGCCTGTGTCGAAGGGGAAGTTTGAGCGAACGAAGCCGCACGTAAACGTCGGAACGATTGGGCATGTTGATCATGGCAAGACGACCTTGACGGCAGCCTTGACGAAGGTGATGGCGGAGAAGTATGGCGG